>JAFSRS010000039.1 GCA_017445985.1 Oscillospiraceae bacterium
CGCGCACAAATTTCAAGCTTCTCCCTCTCCTGCCCTTCGGGCACCCTCCCCCGCTGGGGGAGGGAACCGCGTCGTACCCTCGGCGCGTTGGGTTCGAGGCTGGCGGTGCCGTTTTCGGCTCCTTTCCCTCCCCCAGCGGGGGAGGGTGCCGCCGCAGCGGCAGGAGAGGGAGAACGCCAGGATTATCGCGTCGCGCCGACATTACGACCATGTTTCCCGCCCCGCGCTTTGCGCGGGGCGGCGGCGCGATCAGGGGATTGCGCCCTACAGGATCGGTGGTAATTTTGGTGCGGGCGACCACACAGGGTCGCCCCTACATTCAACATTTCTACAAATCCCGATTTGTTAACGCCCCCGGGGCTTCCATCTCACTTTCCCTCCGCGTGGTCGCCCGCGTTCTGCTTCAGCCGCTCGATCAGCCGCAGCAGGAAGGGCGGCACCGGCGCGCCGAGGCCCGCGACGTTTTCCAGCACGCTGATGCACTCGTTCAAGATCAGCCACACCGTCACCAGCAGCCCCACGAAATAGGTCCCGGCGGCCTCCAGCCCGGCCCGGGCCAGGGCCTCCTGCAGCACCCAGTCCACGACCACGCCCACCGCCACCGCGAACAGATAGCTGAGCTTCTTCACGATCCCGCGGAGGCCGATCCGGGAGGACAGCGTCCGGGTCACCCAGGCCCGTGCCATCCCACTGATATAGTCCGCCACCATCACCGCGAACAGCACGCAGACCGGGACCAGCAGCTCCCCCAGATAGGCGCCGAGCGCCGCGAGCACAGCCGCCAGCGCGCCGGTCCGGGCAGGGTCACGTTTCATAAATATCCCTCCTTTCCATGCATCACGCATATTTTTTCATTCTGCGCGGGTCCAAAGGCGCCTTACGCGCCGCACGCGGCAAAGGCCCCGGCCCGGTCCAGGATCACCAGCAGCCGCAGCGCGTCCGCGCTCAGATCCAGGCCCGTCGGGTAGCCGTCCCCGTCCCGTTCGCCGCCGCAGCCCTTGAGCACGCCCGCCGCGCAGAGCCTGACGACGGTCTCCTTGCCCCATTCCGGGACCTCCTCGATGCTGTTGTACCGCTTCACGTCATCTTCCTCCTCGTCTGTAGGGGAGGGGCTTGCCCCTCCCGGCTCCCCTGCAAGGGGAGCTGGCGGCGCAGCCGACTGAGGGGTCTCCAGCCGCCGCGTCACCTCCGCCGCGATCTCCCCCTGCCGCGCCATCAGGTACTCCCCAGGGCAGGACTTGTTCGCGAACCAGCGGTGCACGGTCATGACCATCTCGTCCGGCCCCGGCTCGTAGGCCAGCGTGGTCTCCTTGTCTCCAAGCCACAGCAGCCGGGTCTTCCCGTTCCTGCGGCAGATATCCTCGCAGAGGTCCAGCAGCCCGGCGTAGGCCGCGGGACGCACCGCGTAGGGCGCGAAGCTGTCGCTGGCCGTCTCGATGGTGACGGCCCGGTCGTCGTTCGCCGCGCTGGAGCTGCACCAGCTCCGGCAGTCCTCGTCCACGTAGCAGCCGACGCGCCCGTCCTTATCCACGCCGTAGTTGCTCGACGCGAAGCGCTTCGGGTCCGCGAACAGTGCCCCCAGCGCCTCCGCCGTGCACTGTCCGACGACGCAGTGGATCGTGATCCGGTCGACGGCGTGCAGCCGCTTCCCGCTCTGGTTCGGGCTGATGACCGTGCAGGTCGTCAAGGGTGAATTGCTCATATCGTTCTCCTTCCGTAGGGCGCGATCCCCTGATCGCGCCGGATCGCACGCAAAAGCACGGCGGCGACAAATTGGGATTTGTAGAAATGTTGAATGTAGGGGCGACCCTGTGTGGTCGCCCGCAGATCACGACGATTGCCACGCCGTAGGGCGCGATCCCCTGATCGCTCCGCGTTCCGCTCACAAATTTCAACCTTCTCCCTCTCCTGCCCTTCGGGCACCCTCCCCCGCTGGGGGAGGGAACCGCGTCGTACCCTCGGCGCGTTGGGTTCGAGGCTGGCGGTGCCGTTTTC
>JAFSRS010000040.1 GCA_017445985.1 Oscillospiraceae bacterium
GAGGGAGGGGAGGCGGTGACGTTACCACCAGCCTCTAAATCGACGCACCAGGGTAACGACACGGTTCCCTCCCCCAGCGGGGGAGGGTGCCCGAAGGGCAGGAGAGGGAGAACGTCAGACATACGAAACCAAAGAGTTTCTTTGATACAACGCACGGCGATGAAAAACTCCTAACTCCTAACTCATAACTCCTACCTCAATCAATCCCAATTTGACGGAAACTACAAAGCGCTTTACGCTTCCCGCCGCGCCCGGCTCCGCCGGTATTCCTCCGGCCCCAGCTCGTACAGGTTCCGGCCCGCGGCGTCGATCACCACGGTGAGCGGCAGGTCCACGACCTCCAACCGCCGCACGGCCTCGGTGCCGAGGTCGGGATAGCAGACGGTCTCGACGCTCCGGACGCACTTCGCCAGCAGCGCCCCCGCGCCGCCGATGGCCCCGAAATAGACCGCCCCGGTCTCCCGCATGGCCTCGATGACCTCGTCGCCGCGGCGGCCCTTGCCGATCATGCCCCGCAGGCCCAGCCGCAGCAGGGCGGGGGTGTCGGCGTCCATCCGGTAGCTGGTGGTGGGCCCCGCCGCGCCGATCACGCGTCCCGGCGGCGCGGGCGTCGGCCCGACGTAGTACAAAACCGCGCCCTCGATGGGAAAGGGAAGCGGCTCCCCGGCCTCCAGCAGCGCACGGAACCGACGGTGCGCCGCGTCCCGCGCGGTGTAGACCGTCCCGGACAGCAGTACGGAATCCCCCGCGCGCAGATTTCGCACAGTTTCGATAGACAGGGGAGCGGAAATGGGAATCGGCATGATAGCACCTCCATCAAGTGAATAGTGAACAGTTAATAGTGAATAGTTGAGGGATCGGCTGCGCCGATTGATTTCAAATTGGTCGCGAAGCGACACCACAACTATTAACTATTCATTATTAACTATTAACTCGATCATATCGTTTCGCTCGCGTGTCTCGCCACGTGGCAGTTGATGTTCACCGCGCAGGGCAGGCCCGCGATGTGGGTGGGGAGGACCTCGAGCTTCACCGCCAGCGCGGTGGTCCGCCCGCCGAAGCCCTGGGGGCCGACGCCGAGGGCGTTGATCTCCTCCAGAAGCTCCGCCTCCAGCGCGGCGTAACAGGGGTCGGGGTTCGGCTGGTCCAAATCGCGCAGCAGGGCGCGCTTCGCCAGCAGGGCGCACTTGTCGAAGGTGCCGCCCAGGCCCACGCCCACCACCACCGGCGGACAGGGGTTCGGCCCCGCGGCGCGGACGGCCTCGACGATGAAGCGCTTCACGCCCTCCACGCCGTCGGAGGGCCGCAGCATCGCGATCCGGCTCATGTTCTCGCTGCCGAAGCCCTTGGGCGCGACGGTCACGCGCAGCCGGTCGCCGGGGACGAGGTCCAGGTAGAGCATGGCCGGGGTGTTGTCGCCGGTGTTCACCCGGTCCAGCGGGTCCCGCACGACGCTCTTGCGGAGGTAGGCGTCCCGGTAGCCCCGGCGCACGCCCTCGTCCACCGCGGCCCGGAGGTCGCCGGTGATATGGAGGTCCTGACCGAGCTCCAGGAACACGCAGGCCATCCCGGTGTCCTGGCAGAGCGGGAGGCCGTCGCCGAGGGTGTCGTTCTCGAGGATGCGGTCCAGCACCTCGCAGGCGACGGGCCAGTCCTCCGCCGCCCGCGCGGCGCGGATCGCGGAGAGCACGTCCGGCGGCAAAGTCCGGTTCGCCGAGGCGCACAGCCGCGCCACGGCGTCAGTAATCAGAGAGGAGGAAAGTTCACGCATGGGGGACCTCCATTAGTTATGAGTTATGAGTTAGGAGTTAGGGGTTATCTTCATTATACCAGCCTTTATTCACTGACTCAACCATATTTTTGCGGGAAGGCGAAACACGGAACAACTCCTAACTCCTAACTCCTCACTCCCAACTGTCCTCTTCCCATTCCGCCCAAAACCTGCTATACTGTCCCCATCAAGGCCGGGAGGGGAACGCCGCTTATGAGGGAACTGACGCTTGGGGTGCTGGCGCACGTGGACGCGGGAAAGACCACGCTCTGCGAGGGGCTGCTGTACCGCGCCGGGGTGCTGCGCGCGCCGGGGCGGGTGGACCGGGGGGACACGGCCCTGGACACCCACGCGCTGGAGCGGCGGCGGGGCATCACGATCTTCTCCGCCCAGGCTGCGCTGGAATGGGGCGGCACGCGCCTGACCCTGCTGGACACGCCGGGGCACGTGGACTTCTCCGGCGAGATGGAGCGGGTGCTCTCCGTGATCGACGCGGCGCTGCTGGTGGTCAGCGGCTCCGACGGGGTGCAGGCCCACACCGAGACCCTCTGGGAGCTGCTGCGGCGCTACCGGAAGCCGGTCCTGCTCTTCGTCACGAAGATGGACCTGGCCGCGGCGGACCTGGCCGCCGCGCTGCGGGACTTGCGGACGCGGCTGGACGAGCGGGTAACCGACTTCACGACGCGCCCGGCGGACGAGGACCTGGCGACCTGCGACGAGGGGCTTCTGGACCGCTATCTGCAAAGCGGGACCGTCACCGACGCGGATATCCGAACGCTGATCGCCGAGCGGAAAATTTTCCCCTGTCTCTTCGGCTCCGGGCTGCGGCTGGACGGCGTGGACGCGCTGCTGGACGCCCTGGCGGCGCTGGCCCCCGCGGCGGAGCCGGGGCCGGAGCTCGGGGCGCGGGTCTACAAGATTTCCCGCGACGCCCAGGGCCGCCGCTGCACCCATCTCCGGCTGACCGGCGGGGCGCTGCGGGTGCGCCAGCCCCTGACCTATACGGACCGGGACGGCGCGGTCCACGAGGAAAAGCTGACCGGCCTGCTGGCCCTGAACGGGGCGAAGTGGCAGGCGGCGGAGGAATTGAGCGCCGGGCAGGTGGGCATCGCCCTGGGCCTGAGCCAGACCCACGCCGGGCAGGGCCTGGGGGCCGAGGCCGACGCGCCGGAGCCGCTGCTGGCCCCCGCGCTGCGCTACCGGCTGAGTCTCCCGGAGGGACTTGACGCGGCCCAGGCGCTGCCGCTGCTGCGGCAGTTGGAGGAGGAGGAGCCGCTGCTGCGCTTCGTCTGGAACGAGCAGACGCGGGAAATTTCGGTTTTGCTTTTCGGTCGGGTACAGATCGAAATTTTAAAAAGCCTGATCGCCGAGCGCTTCGGCTGGGCCGTGGGCGTGGACGGGGGCCACATCCTCTACCGGGAGACGATCTCGACCCCGGCGGAGGGCTGCGGGCACTACGAGCCGCTGCGCCACTACGCCGAGGTCCACCTGCTGCTGGAACCGCTGCCGCCGGGGAGCGGGATCGAGCTGACGAGCCGCTGCCCGACGGACGAGCTGGACCTGAACAGGCAGCGTCTCATATTGACCCATCTGGCGGAGCGGGAGCACCTGGGCGTGCTGGTGGGGGCGCCGATCACCGATTTGCGGATCAGCCTGCTGGCGGGCCGGGCCCACGTGAAGCACACCGAGGGCGGCGACTTCCGCCAGGCCACCTACCGGGCGCTGCGCCAGGGCCTGATGAAGGCGAAAAGCGTGCTGTTGGAGCCGGTCTACCGCTTCCGTCTGGAGGTCCCCCTGCCCCTGACCGGGCGGGCCATCAGCGACCTGCGCCAGATGCGGGCGGAGTTCGACAGCGAGGCCGGGCCGGACGCGACGCTGCTGCGGGGCCTCTGCCCGGTGGACACGATGCGGACCTACGCGGAGGACCTGGCGGCCTACAGCGGGGGCCGGGGACGGCTGGCCTGCCGGGTGGACGGCTACCGTCCCTGCCACGAGCAGGAGCGGATCGTCGCGGAGACCGGCTACGACCCCCGGGCCGACGTGGACTACAGCCCCGACAGCGTGTTCTGCTCCCACGGCGCGGGGACCATCGTGCCCTGGGACCGGGCGGACGGCTATATGCACCTTGACACCGGCTACGGGCGGGACAAAAACGCCCCCGTCGCGCCGCGGCTGCGGATGCGCCGCGTGGACATCGACGAGGCCGAGCTGGAGGCGATCATGGAGCGGGAGTTCGGCCCGATCCGCCGCCCGATGTACACCCGCCCCACGGCGAACGCGGCGGAGGCCCGGAGCGTGCCGCTGCGGGAGGCGCGGGAGACCGTCGTCGTGGACGGCTACAACGTGATCTTCGCCTGGGACGAGCTGCGCTCTCTGAGCGAACGGAGCCTCGACCTGGCCCGGAGCCGCCTGACGGAGATCCTGGTCAGCTACCACGGCTTCACCGGCAGCGAGGTCGTGCTGGTCTTCGACGGCTACGCGAAGGCGGGCAACCCCGGCGAGAAGGACGCGGTCAGCGGCGTCCGGCTGGTCTACACGAAGCAAAACGAAACAGCAGACGCCTACATCGAGCGTCTGCTGCATGAGATCGGGAAAAACCGGAGAGTGCGCGTCGTCACCAGCGACAACCTGATCCGCCTCAGCGCCCTGGGCAGCGGCATCCTCCGCACCAGCGCGAAGGAGTTCGGCAGCGAGATGGACTGGACCATGGCGCAGATCGCGGAGATCGTAAGAAGGTCCGCGGTCGGGAGCCACGCGACGACGCTCAGAGAAGCGAAAATCAATTAAGGCAACACCGCACAATTCTCGGCACACGTCTCGCTTGCATCATATTCCGTCATATCGCCCAAAAATCCTCGGCAATACACAAAGTATTGTCTGCGGTTTTTAGACGATCTGACGAAAATTCTGACTGCGCGATCCGCGCACCAGAATTATGCGGTGTTGCCTTAACAAGTAACAAGGTAACGATTCAGTCGCGGTTGGATCAAACGCTGAAAGGCAAAGCATTGTCATCGCGAACCAGTCCGCAGACTGGTGTGGCGATCCCATTGTTATGCAGAAGCTCCGAAATGGGATTCCCACGCCAGTGTGCGCACTGGCTCGGAATGACAAATCTTACCCTGTCGCATCGTTCTTTCCGGAACCGAATAGTAAGGCAACAAGATACAATTGGCACCCGCCTTTCTGTACCTGGTTACTGATTCTCAATGATCTCTCGCGTCGCCCGTTCCGCCTCGGCGACGATCCGCTCGGCGCTGTCGGCGAGGTAATATTCCCCGTCCTCGTAGAGGACCTTTCCGGCGACCATCGTCAGGCGCACGCAGTCCCTGGCCCCGGAGTAGACGAGGTTTTTCGGGACGTTGATGATGGGGCGCATGCTCGGGCGGTCCAGGTCGATCACGGTCAGGTCCGCCTGCTTGCCGGGGGCGAGCACGTCGCAGTCGGGGAGTCCCATTGCAATGGCGCCGCCCACCGTCGCCGCCCGCAGGACCTCAAGCGCGTCCAGGCCCACGGCGTCGTCCAACAGCAGCTTTTGCAGCACCGAGGCCAGGTACATCTCCCGGAACATGTCCAGCGCGTTGTTGCTGCTGGGGCCGTCGGTGCCGAGGGCGAGGTTCAGGCCCGCGTCGCGGTAGCGTTTCAACGGCGCGATGCCGCTGGCCAGCTTCGCGTTGCTGGCGGGGCAGCTCACGACGCTGAGGCCGCGCTTTTGGAAAATTTCAACGTCGTGCTCCGTCAGGTAGCAGCAGTGATAGCCGCCCCCGCCGTAGTCGAAGAGCCCCAGCGAATCGAAGAGCTCCGTCGGCGTCATGCCGTGGCGCTCCCGGCAGCCCTCGACCTCGGCGCGGGTCTCGGAGATGTGGGTGAAGAAGGGGGCGCGGTGCCGCCGGACCGTCTCCGCGACGATCTTGATATCGTCGAGGCTGGTGGTGTACTCCGCGTGGATGCCGGGGATCAGCGTCACCAGCGGGCTGCGGGCGTTCAGCTCCACGTACTCCCGCTCCACCTGCTCCGCCGGGCCGTTGGAGCCGCAGAGCACGAAGCGGAAGCCGTCCTCCGCCGCGCAATCCGCCAGCGCGGGCCGGAAGTAGTACATGTCGAAGGCCGCGGTGACGCCGCCGCTCAGGTATTCCAGAAAAGCCAGCCGCGTCAGGGCCCGGACCCGCTCCGGGGTCAGCCGGGCCTCCAGCGGGAAGATCTGCTCGAAGAGCCAGGGCTTCAGCGGCACGTCGTCCGCCAGCGAACGGCAGAAGGTCATGCCCGAATGGGCGTGGGCGTTCTTGAAGCCGGGCATCAGCAGCCCGCCCCGCAGGTCGATCTGGCGCTCAAAGGCGGGCAGGACCTCCGGCGCCGGGCCGACGTAGGCGATTCGGTCCCCGTCCACCCAGACCTCGTCCTCCGTCACGGCGCAGCCCTCCGCCATCGTGAGCGTTTTTCCGTTGTAAAAGCGAAGCATGGTATTTCCTCCGTTGGTTGAAAAACAGACGGTATCGTATAGTTAGGAGTTATGAGTTATGAGTTAGGAGTTATCGGAGATCGACCGTTAATTCCTAACTCCTAACTTTTAACTCCTAACTCTCTACCGCCCCCGCGCGATCAGTTCCTCGATCACCTTGATCGTCTCCGCCTCGGTCTGGCCCGCTTTTTTGGCGAGGTCCGCGACTGTGGCTTTTTTGATGAACAGCCTGCCCGGCAGGCTGTCCAGCGCCTCCAGCCGGGGGTCCAGGGCCTTGGCCTTTGCGATCAGGCCGGGGAAAGCCTTCACCAGCTCGGAGAGCCGGGTCGTTCCGTTGATCTGCATTGAGCTTTCTCCTTTTACTTCATCGCCGCCGCGACGCGGGCCGCGAGGCGGGCGTTGTTGAATACCAGTTGGATGTTACTGTCCAGGCTCTCTCCGCCGGTCAGCTCCTTGACCTTCGCCAGCAGGAAGGGGGTGACGGCCTTGCCGTGGACGCCCTGCTCCTGCGCCTCGGCGAGCGCCTGAGAGATCGCGGCGTCGATCACGGCCTTGTCCATGCTGTATTCCTCCGGGATCGGGTTCGTGACCAGCAGGCCGCCCCGGTAACCCAGGGCCCGCTGGGCCTTCGCGATGGCCGCCAGCTCCTCCGGCGTGTCCACCCGGTAGTCCACGGAAAAGCCGCTGCGCCGCGTGTAGAAGGCGGGCAGCTCCTCCGTGCCGTAGCCCAGCACCGGGACGCCCTTGGTCTCCAGATATTCCAGGGTCAGACCCAGGTCCAGAATGCTCTTCGCGCCCGCGCAGATCACCATGACCGGGGTCTGGGCCAATTCTTCGAGGTCGGCGGAGACGTCCATGCTGGTCTCCGCGCCCCGGTGGACGCCGCCGATGCCGCCGGTGGCAAAGACGGAGATGCCCGCCATCGCCGCGATCATCATCGTTGTCGTGACCGTGGTCGCCCCGTCGCTGCCCCGCGCCACCAGCACGGGCAGATCGCGGCGGCTGGCCTTGGGCACGGCCTGTCCGGACTTGCCCAGGTGTTCGATTTCCGCCGGGGACAGGCCCGCCTTCAGCCGCCCGCCGATGATCGCAATGGTCGCCGGGACCGCGCCCTCCGCGCGGATGATGTTCTCGACCGCCAGCGCCGTTTCGACGTTCTGCGGATAGGGCATGCCGTGGGAAATGATCGTGCTCTCCAAGGCCACCACGGGACGGCCCTCGGCCAGCGCCGCGGAGACCTCGGGGGCGATATCAAGATATTGGTTCATAAGTATATCCTCCTTTTGGTATGGTTTCGGTTAGGAGTTATGAGTTATGAGTTAGGAGTTGCGCCTGGCCCTTCGGATAACTCATAACTCCTAACTCATAACTCCTAACTTTCTCGCGACCGCGGCGCAGCTCATTCCCGCGCAGACGGTCTCCGCGCTCTCGACGGCGATCGCGCCCGCGGCGAGGGCGAAGCGGGCGGCGTCCCCGGCGCTTTTGCCGTCCAGATAGGCCCGGACCAGCGCGGCCATCACCGCGTCGCCGCCCCCGGTGGCGTTCACCAGCTCCACCGGGAGGCAGGGGACGCGCAAGGCCCGCGTCTCGTCCGCCAGGGCGAGGCCGTCGGTCCCGTCGCTGACGAAAACGCGCCGGGCGCCCATCTCACGCAGAGCGCGGGCGGCGGTGAGGGCGTCGGACTCGCCTGTGAGGGCCTCGGCCTCCAAACGGTTCGGCTTGATCGTGTGCAGGTACGGCAGGACGCCCCGCAGCCGCTCCGCCTTGGCGACGCTCACCGGGTCCGCGAAGAGCGGCGCGGTACAGCGGGCGCAGAGGGCCTCGATGGTCGGCTGCGAGAGATTGCAGTCAAAGACCACCGCGGCGGCGGCGTTCAGCCAGGGGAGCCGGGCTTCGATGACCTCCGGCGTCAGCGCGTCGGTCAGAGCCGTGTCGCAGAGGGCCAGCGCCATGTCGCCGTCCGGCCCCGCGATCGCGAGGTAGACGCCGGTGCGCCCGTCCGGCATCCGCGGCGACTGGCTCAGGTCCAGCCCAATGGCCGCGCAGTCCTCCTCCAAGGCCCGGGCCCAGCCGTCGCCGCCCAGGGCGGTCAGCAGCCCGGTGGGCACGCCCAGCAGGCGCAGATTGTGGGCGACGTTCCGCCCCACGCCCCCGAAGGAGCTGACGACCGCGCCGGGGTTGGAGTCCCGCGCCCGCAAGGGCCGGAGGCTCCGGCCCAGTATGTCCACGTTCGCCGCCCCGACGACCGCCACGTATGCCCCGTCCCGCATGAAACGAGCGCCCCCTTCCGTTCCGCGCTGCGTATATTATAAAATTGTATCGGCGAAAACGCAAGGGGAAAGTGCGGGCTGTGTCGTAGGGCGCGATCAGGGGATCGCGCCCTACGGGGCAGGCGCGGTCAGGATCGGCTGTATCTGCTCGCCGCGGAGGGCGGCGCGGATGGTGTCCTCCAGCAGCGCGTAATCGCTGGCGAGGGACCGGGGTTTCACGAAAGGCGCGTCCTGATAGAGCGGGACGAAATAATACTGCTTCCGGTTCAGCAGCTCGCCCAGGTTCCGGGCCGAGGCCGCGAGGCCGTCGTTGCTGCCGAAAGCCAGGACCACGTTCCGCCCGGTGCGCAGATGGCTCTTGACCGCCATCGTCACCGCGCCGTCCGTGACGCCCGCGGCCAGCTTCGCCAGGGTGTTGCCGGTGCAGGGCGCGACCACCAGCAGGTCGAAACGGCCCTCCGGCCCGATGGGCTCGGCCTCCGCGATGCTGCGGAGGACCGGCTTGCCGGTGATGGCCTCCAGCCGGGCGATATGCGCCGCCGCGGCCCCGAAGCGGGTGTCCGTCGCGGCGGCCCGCTCGGAGAGGATCGCGGTCAGGTCGTAGGTCTCCGCCAGCCGCTCCGCGGCGGCCAGCGCCTTGTCGAAGGTGCAGTACGAGCCGGTCAGCGCCAGCCCGATGCGGATGGGTGCGTCTGTCATATCAACAAAACTCCTTCATAATCTCATCCCGGATGATCCGCGCCGCGGCGAGAGGGGCGTAGCGGCCCGGGACGCCGGACTCCACGCGGACCGGGTTTCCCAGCGCCGCGGCGGCGGCGCGGTCGAAGCCGCCGGGGGCCCCCGCCAGCTCGATCAGCGGGACCGGGCCGAAGGCCGCCAGCTCTGCCGCCCCGAAGAGGGGCGCGGGGACCGTGTTGAACACCGCGGCGTAGCCGGGGCCGGGGGCCGCCTCCGGCGTAACGGTCCGGCAGCCCAGGCTCTCCGCCCAATCGCGCTGGGCCGGGTCCCGGGCGGCGAGGGTGACGGCGGCCTCCATTGCCGCGAGGCGCTTGACCAGCGCCCGCCCGACGCGCCCGCAGCCGGCGACGAGGACGCGCCTGCCCCGGATCGCGTCGGGGCCCTCGGTCAGTAAGCTGAGCGCCCCCTCCGCGGTCAGCGCCGCGTTTTGCAGCGCGAAGGACTCCCGCGCGGTCAGGTCGACCAGGGGCAGGCCCCGCGCCGCGCAGGTCTCGCGGAGGGCCGCGTCCGGCACGCCGCAGAACACCGGCGTGCCCGACGCGGCGGCGGACAGGAGGGCGGCGGGGTCGTGGGTCATGGCGGAATAGGGCGCGTTCAGCGCCCCGCCCCGGGCCGCGGGGATCGGCAGCAGCAGGGCCTCCGCGCCCCGCAGCGCATTCTCCGGCGACGCCTCGCCGTCCGGCAGGGCGCGTTCCAGGGCAAAATGTTTCACGGCGTGGCCGTCGGCGCGCAGCAGCCGCAGCAGCCACAGCGCCCTTGCGTCCCCGCCGAGGATCGCGAATCGCATGGTGGGTTCACCTCGGGCCATCCTATGCCATGCCCCGCCAGAGGGTGCGAGATGCCCCCACGCGGGATGCCGTAGAATTGGGAGCAGGCTGGCCGGTTAGGAATTATGAGTTAGGAGTTAGGAGTTTGACTGCTTATCGTCGTATCAGTCGGATCGAAAATAGCAGAATTCGCTGTGCTCTCCCTCTCCTGCCGCTGCGGCGGCACCCTCCCCCGCTGGGGGAGGGAGGGGAGTGGCAGACGGGACCGCCAGCCTCGAAACCAACGCGCCGAGGGTACGACACGGTTCCCTCCCCCAGCGGGGGAGGGTGCCCGAAGGGCAGGAGAGGGAGAAGGTTCGATCATGGACGATGTAAAGATTCCTGTGACACGACACGCAACTCCTAACTCCTAACTAATAACTCCTAACTAATAACTCCTAACTCCCCCCCTCCCTCTCCCTGACAAAACAATCCTTGCAATTCCATAGTATTTATTGTATAATGTGCCGGGTTTTTAAAAAGAAAGCCCTACTACCGGCGCAACGCGCCGCACATTGACTCCCCCGCGGAGCAGTGATGAAAGGAGTACCGCATGAAGAAACACACCATGGCAATTCTGCTGAGCCTGCTTCTGGCTCTGGCCCTGCTGGCCGGCTGCGGCGGCAGCGGCAGCACCACCGCGACCCCCGCCCCCGGCACCAATAACCAGACCCCCGCGACCCAGGCCCCGGTCAACACGGGCCGCCGCGCGACGAACGAGATCGCGATCGGCGTCGCCCAGGATTTCGACAGTCTTGACCCCCACCACATGACGGCGGCAGGAACCAAGGAAGTCCTTTTCAACGTCTATGAGGGCCTCGTCAAGCCCACCGCCGACGGCCGGATCGTCCCCGCCGTCGCCTCCGAGGTCTCCGCCTCCGAGGACGGCCTGACCTATACCCTGAAGCTCCGCGCGGGCGTGAAGTTCCACGACGGCAGCGCCGTCACGATGGACGACGTGGTCTATTCCCTGAACCGCCGCATGAGCGGCGAGGACGCCGCGGCCTATCTGAAGGCCCTGGATATCATCTCCGAGGTCACGACCGAGGGCGACACCCTGACCCTGACCCTCAGCGAGCCCAGCGGCGAGTTCCTGGCCTACCTGATGAACGTCTACGTCATCCCTGCCGCCAACGCCGACCCGGAGGGCAAGCCCATCGGCACCGGCCCCTACAAGGTGGCCTCCCGCGCCGCCCAGGACAGCCTGGTCCTGGAGCGCTTTGCCGACTACTGGGGCGAGGGCGGCAAGCTGGACAAGGTGACCTTTAAAATTCTTGAAAACGCGGAAAGCCTGGTCCTGGGCCTGCAGAGCGGCGCCCTTGACCTGGTGAGCCACATGACCAGCGACCAGACCACCCAGCTCTCCGCCCAGAGCTTCCGCATCGAGCAGGGCAGCATGAACCTGGTCCAGGCCCTCTATCTGAACAACGCCCGCGCCCCCTTCGACGACGTGCGCGTGCGCCAGGCCCTCTGCTACGCCACGAACAAGCAGGGCATGATCGACCTGGCCTTCGACGGCTTCGGCATCCCCCTGGGCACCAGCATGTTCCCCTCCTTCGGCAAGTATTACGACGAGAGCCTGACCGACTACTACGAGTACGACCCGGCCCGCGCCCGCGAGCTGCTGGCTGAGGCGGGTTACCCCGACGGCATCGACGTCACGATCACCGTCCCCAGCAACTACACCCCCCACGTCAACACCGCCCAGGTCCTGGCCGAGCAGTACAAGGCCGCCAACATCCGCGCCACGATCCAGCCCGTCGAGTGGAACACCTGGCTCAGAGACGTGTACAACGGCCGCGACTTCCAGGCCACGATCACCGGCCTGACCAGCGACAACATGACCGCCCGCAAGCTGCTCGAGCGCTTCGGCAGCACGATCGACAACAACTTCTGCAACTACTCCAACCCCGAGTACGACGAGATCCTGGCGAAGGCCGTCTCCGCCATCGACGACGCGGAGCAGACCGCGTATTACCGCCAGCTCGAGCGCATCCTGACCGAGACCGCCGCCAACGTCTATCTGCAGGACATGGCCGATCTGGTCGCCGTCCGCAGCGGCCTGAAGGGGCTGGAATTCTATCCGCTGTACGTGCTGGACGTGAGCACGCTGGAGTGGGAATAAGTCCGCAGGGGCGACTCTGTGCCGCCTGAGTTTTTCCATTGGCGATCATCGAAGCCTTCTCCCTCTCCTGCCCTTCGGGCACCCTCCCCCGCTGGGGGAGGGAACCGGATCGTTACGCTGGAGCGTCGATTTTGGGGCTGAAGCTGACGACTGCGGCTCCTTTCCCTCCCCCCACTGGGGGAGGGAACCGGATCGTTACGCTGGAGCGTCGATTTTGGGGCTGAAGCTGACGACTGCGGCTCCTTTCCCTCCCCCCGCTGGGGGAGGGAACCGGATCGTTACGCTGGAGCGTCGATTTTGGGGCTGAAGCTGACGACTGCGGCTCCTTTCCCTCCCCCAGCGGGGGAGGGTGCCGCCGCAGCGGCAGGAGAGGGAGAACGCCGTATCTTCTGACTTCGTGACATACAATAAACCGTGCCATGAAACGCCGCGTTCTTGCCTTCGCCCTTTCCCTCTGCCTCGCGCTGGCGCTGATCTCCGCGCCGCGCTACCGCCTGTTCAACCCCGACTGGGACAGCTTCTCTCTGGAGGGGATCGTCAGCCTGATCTCCGGCTCGCCGCGGCTGATCCGGGGCGGGCAGCTCTGCTATGAGACCGACGCCGCCAGCGCGGACCAGAGCCGCTTCGGGGACAAGGTCGCCGCGGGCCGCCAGCTCACCTGCACCCTGCAGATCTTCGTAAAATAATTCCGGGAGGACGTACCCGTGAAATATACCATCCGACGCATCTGGATGCTGGTCGTCACGATGCTGATCGTATCGTTCATGACCTTCCTGGCCTTCGAGCTGGTCAGCGGCGACCCGGCGCAGACGATGCTGGGCACCGAGGCCACGCCGGAGCAGCTCGCCGCCCTGCGGCACGAGCTCGGCCTGGACCAACCCTTCTTTGCCCGCTACTTCCGCTGGCTGGGCGGCTTCTTCACCGGCGACCTGGGCAGCAGCTACATCTACCGCCAGGGCGTCTGGGGCCTGATCGCCCCCAAGCTGAGCCTGACCCTGCTGCTGGCCCTCATCAGCTTCATCCTGATTACCGTCATCTCCATTCCCCTGGGCGTCTGGTCCTACCGCTTCGTCGGAGGCCCCTTCGACTGGCTGCGGACCACCTTCAACCAGCTCTGCATGGCGGTGCCCCCCTTCTTCGTGGGCATCCTGCTCTGCTGGATCTTCGGCATCATCCTGCACTTGTTCACGCCGGGGGACTTCCCCGCGCTGCGGTCCGATCCCGGCGGGGCGCTGCGGCACCTGCTGTTCGCCTCGATCTGCCTCTGCATCCCCCGGATCGCGATGACCGTCCGCATGATGCGCTCCACGGTCATCGGCGAGATGGAGAAGGCCTACGTCCGCACCGCGATCTCCCGCGGCAACGACCGGCGGCAGGTCCTGACCCGCCACGTGCTGAAGAACTCCCTCACCAGTACCGTCACCTTCCTGGGCCAGACCATGGCCGAGCTGGTGGGCGGCAGCATCGTGGTGGAGCAGGTCTTCGGCATCCCCGGCCTGGGGCGCTTCCTGGTGTCCAGCATCTCCAACCGCGACTACCCGGTGGTTCAGGCCATCGTCGTCCTGCTGGCCTTCTGGGTGGTGCTGGCGGGGACCATCGCGGACCTCATCAATCAGCGGGTCGACCCGCGGCTGAGACTGGGGGGCGGCGCGAAATGAAGAACAAACGCATGAACGGCTATCTGCTGGCGGGCCTGATTTTGACGGGCCTGCTGGTGGCGCTGATGCTGCTGGGCAAATTCTGGACGCCCTACTCCCCCACGGAGATGAACGGCGCGGCGAAGCTCCAGCCGCCCTCCTGGGCGCACCTTTTCGGCACCGACAACTTCGGGCGGGACATCTTCTCCCGCGTGATGCGCGGCGGCGGCACGACGCTGACGATCGCGGTCCTGACCATCGCCATCGGCGCGGTGCTGGGCACCCTGATCGGCGCGGCCACCGGCTACTTCGGCGGCGCGGTGGACGACGCCCTGATGCGGCTCAACGACGCCCTGACCGCCTTTCCGAGCATCCTGCTGGCGCTGCTCATCATCTCGCTGGTGGGGCCGGGCAAGACCTACAACGTCGTGATCGCGCTGGGGATCGTGTTCATCCCCTCCTTCGCCCGCGTGATGCGGACCCAGTTCGCCTCGCAGCGGAACGTGAACTACATCACCTCCGCCCGGCTGATGGGCGCGGGGAGCCTGCGCATCATGATCCTGCACATGCTGCCGAACACGCTGCGGACCCTGCTGCCCGCGCTGACCATCGGCTTCAACAACGCGGTGCTGGCGGAGGCCAGCATGAGCTTCCTCGGCATCGGCGTGACCCCGCCGGACGCCTCCCTGGGCTACATGCTCTCCGAGGCCCAGGGGATGCTTGTGAAAGCCCCCTGGTACGCGATCTCCACCGGCGCGATGATCGCGCTGCTGGTCTTCGGCGTCGGCCTGATCGGCGAGGGCCTGCAGAAGCTGGAGCGGGAGGTGGACTGAGATGCTGGAAATCAAAGACCTCCACGTGCAGTTCAACAGCCGGGACCACGAGGCCGTCAGCGGCGTGACCCTGACGATCCACGACGGGGAAATTCTCGGCCTCGTCGGGGAGAGCGGCAGCGGCAAGAGCGTCACCGCCATGTCGATCGCCGGACTGCTGCCGAGAAAACAATGTAAATTGAGCGGGGACGTCCTGCTGGACGGGCAGGACCTGCTGCACGCCCAGCGCAGCGAGCTGCGGCGGCTCCACGGGCGCAAGATCGGCGTGGTCTTTCAGGAGCCCATGAGCAGCATGGACCCCCTGATGCGCGTCGGCACCCAGATCGGGGAGACGCTGCGCATCCACCAGCCCGACATGCCGAAGGAGGAGCGCCACCGCCTGGTCTACGAGGCCATGCGGGACGTGGAGCTCCCGAACCCGGAGGAGACCTACCGGAAATACCCGCACGAGCTCTCCGGCGGGCAGCAGCAGCGGGCCATGATCGCCGCCGCCATCGTCAGCCGCCCCAGCCTCCTGCTGCTGGACGAGCCGACCACGGCGCTGGACGTGACGATCCAGGCGCAGATCCTGGAGCTGCTGAAAAAGCTGAACCGGGAGACCGGGATCAGTATGCTGTTCATCTCCCACAATCTGAACGTGGTACGCAAGCTCTGCAAGCGCGTCGCGGTCATGCAGAAGGGGAAGCTCGTCGAGACCGGGACCACCGAGGACGTGTTTTTCCGCCCGCAGCACCCCTACACCCAAAAGCTGATCGAGTCGATCCCGACCCGCCACGGGAAGGAGGTGCGCTGACGTGGACGAGAACCTGGTTTTGGAGGTCCGCCGCCTCAGCGGCGGCTACCGCAAGGGCGGCGTCATCAGCCGCGGGACCTATAAGCAGATTTTGTTCGACGTAAATTTCGAGGTCCGCCACGGCGAGATCGTCGGGCTGGTGGGCGAGAGCGGCAGCGGCAAGAGCACCCTGGCGAAGATCATCCTCGGTCTGCTGGACCCCCAGGAGGGCGAGGTCATCCACCACACCCCCCGCCCCCAGATCATCTTCCAGGACCCCTACAGCTCGCTGAACCCGGCCTACGACGTGGAATGGATTTTGGAAGAACCCTTGCGCGTCTACGGCAAGTACGACAAGGCCGAGCGCAAGCGCCGTGTCCGGGACATGCTCTCCCGCGTCGAGCTGGACGAGCATTACCTGAAATCGAAGCCCAACGAGCTCTCCGGCGGTCAGCGCCAGCGCGTCAGCATCGCCGCGGCGCTGATCCGCCGCCCCCGCTTCATCATCGCCGACGAGCCGGTGAGCGCCCTGGACGTGACCGTGCAGGCGCAGGTGCTCCGGCTGATGCGGTCCCTCCGGGAGGAGCTGGACCTGAGCTATCTCTTCATCAGCCACGACCTGAACGTGGTCTATCAGATCTGCGACCGCGTCCTGGTGCTGAAAAACGGCAGGATCGTCGAGCAGGGCGAGGTCGAGACGGTATTCAACCACCCCCAGCACGAGTACACGAAACGCTTATTGGAAGCGGCGGAGTGAAAGTTAGTTAGGAGTTATGAGTTAGGAGTTAGAAGTTTTGGATGCGTAACCACCGCGCAACTCCTAACTCATAACTTCTAACTCCTAACTGAATTCCCCGCCTCCTAACTGAGGGATTTTTTATGATCCGTTACATTGCCGATACCCATTTTGACCACGCCTCGATCCTGGCCTACGACAACCGGCCCTTTGACTCGGTGGAGGGGATGAACGAGGCGATGATCGAACGCTGGAACGCCGTCGTAAAGGACGACGATCTCACCTGGATCCTGGGGGACTTCTGCGCCTCGGAGGACCCGGAGCGCTGGAAGGCGATCCTCTCCCGGCTGAACGGGCGCAAGGCCCTCATTACCGGCAACCACGACGCCCCCGCCGCCGTCGCGGCGGCCGTCGCCGCCGGGCTGCTGGAGCGGGCCGAGCCCTACGCGGAGATCGAGGACGGGGAGCGCCGCGTGGTGCTCTGCCACTACCCGATCCTCTCCTTCCGGGACCATTATTTCGGCTGGTACCACCTCTACGGCCACGTCCACAGCGCCTTCGAGTGGAACGTCGCAGAGTATTCCAAGCGCCTCATCAAAAACCTCTACGCCCCCCGCCCCGTCTGCCAAATGGCCAACGTCGGCGCGATGATGGCGTATATGGACTATACGCCGCGCAGCCTCGACGAGCTGCAAGGGCAGCTTTGACCAGTTAGGAGTTAGAAGTTAGGAGTTAGGAGTTAGGAGTTATCGACTCCCACAGCGTCTAACTCCTAACTCCTAACTCATAACTCATAACTTTTGGAAGGGCGTAATCATGCTTCACAATTACCATACGCATACCCCCCGCTGCGGGCACGCATCGGGAACCGGAACGGAATACGTCCGGGCCGCGATCGACGCGGGCTTTTCCCTGCTGGGCTTCTCCGACCACGCGCCCTACCGGGACCATCCGCGGGACTATATCAGCATCCGCATGTCCCCGGAGCTGCTGCCGGACTACGCGGCGGAGTTTTTCGAGCTGAAAGCGCGGTTCGGGGAGCAGATCGAGCTGCATTTGGGCGTCGAGGCGGAGTTTTACCCCTCCTATTTTGAAGGGCTGCTGTCCGAGCTCCGGGCGGCGGGCGTCGAATATCTGATTTTGGGCCAGCATTTCCTCGACGACGGCCTGACCGGGCTGTACTCCGGGCGGGCGACGGGGGACCCCGCCATGCTGGACCGCTACGTGGGTCAGTGCCTCGACGCGCTCTCCACCGGGTATTTTACCTATTTCGCCCACCCGGACCTGCTGTACTTCACCGGGAGCGACGAGGAGTACGCCCGCCAGATGCGCCGCCTCTGCCGGGGAGCGAAGGACCTGGGCGTGCCGCTGGAGCTGAACCTGCTGGGGCTGCGCGAGGGCCGCAACTACCCCGATCCGCGCTTCTGGCGGATCGCCGCGGAGGAGGGCTGCCCCGCCGTGATCGGCTGGGACGCCCACCAGCCGGAAGCGCTGAACGTGCCGGAGGCCTTCTCCCGCGCCCGCGCCGCGCTGGACGCGCTGGGCGTCGAGCGGCTGGAATCCGTCCCCCTGCGGCCCATATAAGAATCATCCGAAAAAATAGCGCCGCGGCGCCCCCGACCGGGGCGGGGCGGC
>JAFSRS010000041.1 GCA_017445985.1 Oscillospiraceae bacterium
GCTCTTAGCCGTACGCTGTAATGATTTCCGCCGACCCGTAGGGAGCGATCCCTTGATCGCTCCGCATTGCGCTATGCCTGGACGTCGCATTCCGCACCGCGCTCCGCGCGGTGCGGCGGCGCGATCAGGGGATCGCGCCCTACGGGCCGCTTCGACGACGCGGACGGCTGAGAGCCGTCCCTACTAATATTTTTCTACTAATCTGATCTGAAACGGCGGGAGGATTCACGCTTCCCGCCTGCCGCTTGACGTACCGCCGCGTTGGGGCTATAATTGGCGCTGCACTTTATTGGAAATGGAGTTTTATCATGGATCACGTCACCGAACAGCTTGCGCGGGAGCTTGAGCGCCCGGCGCAGCTGGTACAAAACGTTATCGACCTGCTGGACGAGGGGAACACGATCCCCTTTATCGCCCGCTACCGCAAGGAGGCCCACGGGGCCATGGACGACGAGACCCTGCGGAAGCTGGAGGAACGGCTGCGCTACCTCCGCAGCCTGAACCAGCGCAAGGAGGAGATCAAGCGCCTGATCGACGAGCAGGGGCAGCTTACCGATGCCCTGGCCGCGGAGATCGACAAGGCGGAGACCCTCGCGCTTCTGGAGGACCTCTACCGGCCCTACAAGCCCAAGCGCCGGACCCGCGCCTCGATCGCGAAGGAGAAGGGCCTGGAGCCGCTGGCCCAGGCGATCCTGCTGCAGCCGCAGAAGGACCCGGCGGAGCTGGCGAAGCGCTTCCTCGACCCGGAAAAGGGCGTCGAGACCGCCGCGGACGCGCTGGCGGGCGCCTCGGACGTCATCGCCGAACAGCTCTCCGACAGCGCCGAGAACCGCCGCCGCCTCCGCGCCCTGATCGCCCGGTGCGGCAGGCTGGGCTCGACCCAGGCGAAGGACGAGGACAGCGTCTACCGGCTCTATTATCAATTCTCCCAGCCCGTCTCCCGCCTGCAGGGCCATCAGGTCCTGGCGCTGACCCGCGGAGAAAAGGAGGGTTTTTTGAAGGTTTCGTTGGAGCTGGACCGGGACCTCGCGCTGAATGAATTGGAGCGCGGCCTGGTCCGCCCCGGCGCGGTCAACGCGGCCTTCCTCCGCGCCGCCGCGGAGGACAGCTATGACCGGCTGCTCTTCCCCTCGATGGAGAACGAGACCCGCGGCACGCTGACCGACGCCGCCGCGGAGGGCGCGATCCACAACTTCGCGCTGAATCTGAAGCCCCTGCTGATGGCCCCGCCGGTGAAGGGCCGGGTCACGATGGGCCTGGACCCCGGCTACCGCATGGGCTGCAAGGTGGCCGTCGTGGATGCCACGGGCAAGGTGCTGGACACCGCCGTGGTCTACCCCACCCACGGTCCGCGGCAAAAGGCCGAGGCCATCGCGAAGCTGGCGTCTCTGATCCGCAGGCACGGCGTGGAGCACGTCGCCATCGGCAACGGCACCGCCTCCCGCGAGACCGAACAGATGACCGTCGAGCTGCTGCGTCAGTGCCCCGGCGTCAGCTACATGGTGGTCAGCGAGGCTGGCGCGAGCGTTTACTCTGCCAGTAAACTGGCAGCCGAGGAGTTCCCCCAGTACGACGTGAACCTCCGCAGCGCGGTCTCCATCGCGCGGCGTTTGCAGGACCCGCTGGCGGAGCTGGTGAAGATCGAGCCCAAGGCCATCGGCGTCGGGCAGTACCAGCACGACATGCCCCAGAAGCGTCTGGAGGAGAGCCTCGACGCGGTGGTGGAGGACTGCGTGAACGCGGTGGGCGTGGATCTGAACACCGCCTCCCCCTCCCTGCTGCGGCGCGTCAGCGGCCTGACCGCGGCGACGGCGAAGAACATCGTCGCCTACCGCGAGGAGAACGGAGCCTACACCAGCCGGCGGCAGCTCTTGAAGGTGCCGAAGCTGGGGCCCAAGGCCTTCGAGCAGTGCGCCGGCTTCCTCCGCGTGCCGGAGAGCAAGTCCGTGCTGGACAACACCGCCGTGCATCCGGAGAGCTATGCCGCGGCGGAAAAGCTGCTCTCCCTCTGCGATTATACCCTCGCGGACGTGAAGGCCGGGCGCATGGGTGAGCTGGACAAACGGCTGAAGGCCTATGGGCAGGAGAAGGCCGCCGCGGACTGCGGCGTGGGCGTCCCGACCCTGCTGGACATCGCCCGCGAGCTGCAAAAGCCGGGCCGCGACCCCCGCGACGAGCTGCCGCCCCCGATCTTCCGCACGGACATTCTGGACCTCAAGGACTTACAGCCCGGCATGGTCTTGCAGGGCACGGTCCGCAACGTGATCGACTTCGGCGCCTTTGTGGATATCGGCGTCCACCAGGACGGGCTGGTCCACGTCTCCGAGCTCTGCGACCGTTACGTCCGCCACCCCAGCGAGGTGGTCCGCGTCGGCGACACCGTGCGCGTCGTGGTCCTGGGCGTGGACGAGAAGAAGGGCCGCATCTCCCTGAGCATCCGGCAGGCGGGAAAAGCCTGATACCATATAAATAATGGCGCTGGTTCCGCGCCGCTCCCGCAAAAATCAGAAAAAAACGCCAGATAAGCGAAAAAAACTCTTGACCGCCCCGCTCCCTTGTGTTATAGTACATCTTACCTGTCGGCGGACAGGTTGGTTTTTGTGCGCAAAAATGCCAGCTTTCCGCATGAGGACCGCCGCCCCGAACAGGGAGGCATGGCCCCGGAAACGGGAGCCAAATACACAAAGGAGGTGCCGATCAATGGCTGCAGACGCAAGAGTGAAGATCACTCTGAGATGCAACGAGTGCAAGCAGAGAAACTACAACACGAAGAAGAACAAAAAGAATACCTCTGAAAAGGTCGAGCTGAAGAAGTATTGTCGCTTCTGCCGCAAGCACACCGTCCACACTGAGACGAAGTGATCTGGTCAGAAAGGATTGAACACAATGGCTAAGGAAAAAGCATTGCAGAGCTCTACGGAAGCCGTCAAAAAGGAAGACGTCAAGAAGCTCTCCTTTACGCAGAAGGTCTCGAAGTGGTGGCGTGAGATGAAGAGCGAGCTGAAGAAGGTCGTCTGGCCCAGCAAGAAGCAGATCGTCAACAACACCGTCGTCGCGCTGGTCGTGATGTTCGTGTCGGCGGTCGTGATCTGGGGCTTTGACGAGATCGCGAAGCAGCTGCTCCAGGCGCTGATCACCCTGACCCAGGGTTAAACGGCAATGGCAGACAACGCAAAATGGTACGTCGTCCACACCTACTCCGGTTATGAAAACGCCGTGGCGGCTGCGATCCTGAAGAGCGCGGAGAACCGCAGGATGCAGGATCTGATCCATGAGGTGAACATCCCCATGGAGACCGTGACGGAAAAGACCGACCAGGGTGAAAAGACCTACGAACGCAAGGTCTTCCCCGGCTACGTGCTGGTGAAGATGATCCTGACGGACGAGAGCTGGCATCTGGTCCGCAACGTCAGAGGCGCGACGGGCTTCGTCGGTAGCGACGGAAAGGCCATCCCCCTGACCGAGCAGGAGATTTACGCCCTGGGCGTGGAGCGCAAGGAAATCGTCGTGGGTTACGGCGTAGGCGACACCGTCAAGGTGACCGACGGGCCTCTCGAAGGCTTCCTCGGCACCGTGGAAGAACTCGACGCGGAACGCGATCAAGTCCGCGTGGTCGTCTCGATGTTTGGCAGAGAGACGCCAGTTGACCTGGAGCTCGATCAGGTCGAGCCGGTCAAAGACAAATGATTTGAAACGGAGGTAATCTTTTTATGGCAACGAAAATCGTCGGTTATGCCAGATTCCAGGTCCCGGCGGGCAAGGCGACTCCCGCTCCCCCCGTGGGTCCCGCCCTTGGTCAGTACGGCGTCAACATCGGCCAGTTCACCAAGGACTTCAACGAGCGCACAAAGGGCGACATGGGCATGATGATCCCGGTCGTCATCACCATCTATTCCGACCGCTCCTTCACCTTTATCACCAAGACGCCCCCCGCGGCCCTGCTCATCAAGAAGGCCTGCGGCATCGAGACCGCGTCCGGTGTCCCCCAGCGCGACAAGGTCGCCACCATCAGCAAGGAAGACGTCCGCAAGATCGCCGAGCAGAAGATGCCCGACCTGAACTGCGACACGATCGAGGCCGCCATGAGCATGATCGCCGGCACCTGCCGCAGCATGGGCGTCGTCGTCGGTGACTGAGAAGGAGGCTGGAGAAGATGTTTAGAGGCAAGAATTACAAGGAGTCGATGAAGCTCATCGACCGCGCCAATCTCTATGATCCCAAGGACGCCCTCGAGCTCGTCTGCAAGGCCAGCAAGGCCAAGTTCGACGAGACCGTCGAGCTCCACGTCAAGCTCGGCGTCGACGGCCGTCACGCCGACCAGCAGGTCCGCGGCGCCATCGTCCTGCCCAACGGCACCGGCAAGAGCGTCCGCGTCCTGGTCTTCTGCAAGGACGACCGCAAGGAAGAGGTCC
>JAFSRS010000042.1 GCA_017445985.1 Oscillospiraceae bacterium
AACGTGACTTCGCACTGGCGAAGGAACTTCACGGTTTCCGCTATACACAGGAATACGGGAAAGCGCGGATGGAATGGAAAGCCGCGCTTACCTACGCATGCATGAATTTGAAAAAGCTCGCAAGAAAGCGGTGGAAAGAGGGTAGAAAGGACCTTGTTTCTCCGCTGATTCTGACATTCCGGCACTATTTTGACTCAAAATATCTGAAAATGCCGTCCGCAGCGTGAGCTGTGAACGGCATTTGTCGACAGGCTGACGGCCCCGGGCAATTCGCCCGGGGCCGTTTCTTCATATCTCCCGATCCAGCATCGTCAGCAGCGCGGCGTATTGGGTCTCCAGCGCCTCGCCCTCCGGGCCCTCGGCGGACAAAAGCAGGCTTTCCCGGTCCGCCGCCGGGATGACCCTGACCCGGTCCGGCCCGTGACGCAGGGTCAGCCCGTCGCGGAGGTCGAAGTCCGCGCCCGCCTCCATCATGCTCCCCGCCAGCGCCCGCATCAGCCGCGCGCGGCTGCGGCAAGGCAGCTCGGTTCGGCCCTCGCGTTCCGGCCCTGCCTGCGCAGGCTCGGAGGGCATCCGTTCCGCCGCGCGGATCCCGTCCGCTTCAAACAGGCGGAGTTTCCCGTCCAGCGCGTCCAGGTTGCACTGATGAAAGGCCCTGGGCGAACCGATGTCACACCAGTAGCCCTCCATCGGGATACCCAGAATGGGTTTTTCCGCGGCCAACAGGGCGGGGAAGAGGTCCTTCGCGAAGTCATAGGGCTCACCCTCCGGTACGAAATCCAGCGCCTCCGGGCTGAGCACGTAGATGCCGGTATTCACCAGGTCGGAGACCACGTGCGTCCAGTCTGGCTTTTCCACAAAGCTGACGACCCGCCCGTCCCGCGCGGTGAGCACCGTTCCGTAGGGCAGCGGGGCCGGGTGGCTGTAGAGCGCCATCGTCACCGCCGGGCGGCGGCTCCGGTGCTCCCGCATCAGGGCGCGCAGATCGAAGTCGCAGGCCGCGTCGCCGGAGATCACCAGCACGTCCCGCCCGCCGATGAAGTCCGCGCAGGCCTTCACGCCGCCCGCGGTGCCGAGAGGCCGGTCCTCCACGTGATAACAAAGCTCCATCCCGTACCGCCGTCCGTCGCCGAAGTGCCCGAAGATCGCCTCGGGCCGGTAGCGCAGGGTCAGACAGCAGCGGCGGACTCCATTCGCCCGCAGCAGCGCGAGGATGTGTTCCAATACGGGCTTTCCCGCCAGCAGCGCCATCGGCTTCGGCACGTCGCCGGTGACGGATCTCAGCCGCGTGCCCTCTCCGCCCGCCATGATGATCGCGTCCATTTTCATCTCCACCTCTCCGTGTTCTTTTGCGGATAGTTTGTGGAGCCGGACGGCGCTCATTCCTTTTTTTGAAAAAGTGAAATTTGGTATTTCCTTCTGGCGCGCTCTGTGGTACAATACGGTATTAGAATTCTCGGACTATACGCAGCGCGGGAGCGCACAGAACGACAGACGGCGGTGAGAGACTATGAACAACAAGCTGCAACAATTTATCGCGCCGGGGCGCAAGCTGTTCCTGGTGCTGATGTGCCTGTTTGCCGCCGCGGCCTTCTTCTTCAACCAGAGCCTGGGCCTGATCGAGAGCGCGATCGTGCTGCTGCTGATCGTCTATTCTCTGCTCGACGCCCGCAAGCGCCGCAAGGAGCTGGTCGAGTATATCGAATCCGTCACCTACGACGCGGAGAGCGCGAAGAACAATACGCTTCTGCACTTCCCGCTGCCCATCGTGGTGTTCAAGCTGTCGGACTATCAGATCGTCTGGGGCAACCAGATCTTCTTCGACCTCTTCGGCTCCAGCCGCCCGCGCTTCGACGCGCTGCTGAACGACATGGTTCCCGGCTTCAGCTCCCGCTGGCTGATGGAGGGCAAGAACCAGTATCCGGGCCTGGTCCAGATCGGGGAACGCAAGTACCAGATCCACGGCAACATCGTCTCCCGGCGCGAGGGGGCTGAGACGGGCAAGGAAAGCGACTTCATGGGGATCACCTATTGGGTGGACATGACGGACTACGACCGCATCCGCACCGAGTACAACGACTCCCGCCCCGTCACGATGCTGCTGGTGGTGGACAACTACGACGAGCTGACGAAGAACCTCACCGACCGCGCGAAGAACGGGCTGCGCGCCTCCATCGACGACGTGATCAGCGCCTGGTCAGCCGCCAGGAACGGCTTCGCCCGCTCCCTGGACCGGGACCGCTATCTGGTCCTGCTGGAGAGCCGCCACTTGAAGCAGATCACCGACGAGAAATTCTCCGTGCTGGAGGAGATCCACAAGGTCGTCAACTCCACCGGCATCCACGCGACGCTGAGCATCGGCGTGGGGCGCGACGGGAGCGGCTTCGAGGAAAACTATTCCTTCGCGTCCCTCGCGGTGGAAATGGCCCTGAGCCGCGGCGGCGACCAGGCGGTCATCAAGAACAAGTTCAACTTTGAATTTTTCGGCGGGCGCGGCACAGAGGTCGAGACCCGCAGCAAGGTCCGCAGCCGCGTGACCGCCGGGGCGCTGGCCTCCCTGATCCGCGCCAGCAGCCAGGTGTTCATCATGGGCCACAAGATGGCCGACATGGACGCCCTGGCGGGGGCGGTGGGCATGGCCTGCATCTGCCGCAAGCTGGCGGTCCCGTTCTATATCGTGGTGGACCCCGTGGCCAACGCCTCCCATAAGGTCATCGAGCGCATGAAGGCCGAGCCGGAGTATCGGGACGCCTTCCTGACGCCCCAGGAGGCGATCCTGCGGGCGGACAGCCGGACGCTGCTGATCGTCGTGGACACCAACCGCCCGGAGCAGGTGGAGAGCCTGAGCCTGCTGGAGAGCTGCACCCGCGTCGCGGTGATCGACCACCACCGCCGCGCCGCCAGCTATATCCAGAACGCGGCGCTGACCTTCCACGAGCCCTACGCCTCCTCCGTGGGCGAGCTCGTCACCGAGCTGGTGCAGGAGCTCACCGAGCCCCAGGACGTGACGCGGGCCGAGGCGGAGGCGATCCTCGCGGGCATCGTGCTGGATACGAAGAACTTCTCTCTCCGCACGGGCGAGCGAACCTTCGACGCGGCGGCCTTCCTCCGGCGCATGGGCGCGGAGACCAGCGAGGTCAAGAAGCTGTTCCAGAGCGACATGGAGCACACGGTGGAGAAGTATTCCATCCTCCAGCGCGCGCGGGTGTACCGGGACGGCATCGCCGTTGCGATCAGCGAGGGCGAGCAGGACCGGGTCGTCGCGGCCCAGGCCGCGGACGAGCTGCTGAACGTCTCCGGCATCCAGGCCAGCTTCGTGCTCTACGCGACGAAGCAGGGCGGCGTCGTGATCTCGGGCCGCAGCATCGGCGAGCTGAACGTGCAGCTCATCCTGGAGAAGCTGGGCGGCGGCGGCAACAAGAGCGCCGCGGGCGTGCAGATCCAGCAGATGTCGCTGACCGACGCGGTAAAGCAGCTCAAAGCCGCGATAGACGATTATTTTGAAAACAAATAAAAAGGAGATACGGGTATGAAGGTCATTTTTCTGGAAGACGTGAAGGGTCAGGGCAAGAAGGGCGATATGAAGGAGGTCTCCGAGGGCTATGCGCGCAACTACCTCCTGCCCCGGAAGCTGGCCACCGCCGCCACCACGGACAATCTGAACACCCTGCGCCAGCGCGAGCGGGCGAAGGCGGCCCAGCTCGCCGCGGACAAGGCGAAGGCGGAGGCCAACGCGAAGGCCCTTGAGAGCGCCGTCGTGAAGATCACGGCTAAGGCAGGCAGCGCGGGCAAGCTCTTCGGCGCGGTCACCAGCAAGGAGATCAGCGACGCTTTGAAGGCCCAGCACGGCATCGAGATCGACAGCAAGAAGATCGTCCAGGCCGAGCCCATCAAGAGCTACGGCAGCTACGAGGTCAAGTGCCGCTTCGGCTTCGAGGTCAGCGGCACGATCCACCTGATCGTCACGGAAGAGAAGTAAGGAGCCATCATGGACGAGCTGCTCGGTACGAGAGTGCCGCAGAACCCTCAGGCGGAGCAGGCGGTCATCGGCGCGATGCTGATCGACCCGGAATGCATCCCCTCCGTGCTTCGGGACACGAAACCGGAATACTTCTATTCCCGCGCCAACCGGGACATCTACGAGACGATCCTCGCGATGTTCAACTTCGGACAGACCGTGGACGCGGTGACGATGCTCGAACGGATGAAGGAGCGGGGCGTGTTCCACGAGGACACGACCTACGCCTACGTTTCCGAGCTGATCCGGGTCACGCCCACCGCGGCGAACGTGGGGGAATACGTCGCCATTTTGAAGGACAAGGCCCTCCAGCGGGACCTGGGCCGCGTGGCGGGCGAGATCACCGACATGGTGAACGAGGGCGTCGGCACCGCGGACGAGATGCTGGAACTGGCGGAGCGGAACGTCTACGCCCTGCGGAAGGACCGCAGCATCGGCGGTCTGAAGCCGGTGGGCGAGGTCATCCAGACGGTCTATCAGTCCATCACGGAGCGCTCCCAACAGGAGCTGGACGCCCTTCCGGGCATCTCCACCGGCCTGACGGACCTGGACAACCGCATCCTGGGCATGAGCCCCGGCGAGTTAATTTTGGTCGCCTCCCGTCCCGGCATGGGCAAGAGCTCCATCGCGATGAACGTCGTCACCCACGTGGCAAAGACCACGCGCAAGACCGTGGCGGTCTTTTCTCTCGAAATGAGCCGGGAGCAGCTCGTCATGCGTCTGCTCAGTACGGAGGCCCGGGTGGAGAACAAAAAGCTCCAGCTCGCCCGTCTGAGCCCGGACGAGTGGCGGCGTGTCGTCAGCTCCGCGGGGACGCTCAGCTCTCTGCGCATCCTGATCGACGACAACCCGATGCTCTCCGTGGCGGACATGAACGCCCAGTGCCGCCGCCTCGGGGACGAGCTGGCGCTGGTGGTCGTGGACTATCTGCAGCTGATGCAGTCCGCGGGCGGAAAACAGAAGTACAGCGGCGAGAACCGCCAGCAGGTCGTGGCGGATATCTCCCGCATGATGAAGATCATGGCGAAGGACCTGGGGGTGCCGGTGCTCTGCCTGAGCCAGCTCAGCCGCGCCGCCGAGGGGCGTCAGGACAAGCGCCCGATGCTCTCCGACCTGCGCGAATCCGGCGCCATCGAGCAGGACGCGGACGTGGTGATCGGCCTCTACCGCGAGGGCTATTACAACAAGGAATGTGAGAACCCCACCGCCGCGGAGCTGCTGGTCCTGAAAAACCGCAAGGGCCAGATCGGCCCGATCAACGTCACTTGGCTGCCGGACTATACCTGCTACGTCAACGCGGAATGGAAACACGAGGATTAGTTGTTAGTTGTTAGGGATTAGTGGTCAGTGATTAGTGATTAGTTGTTCTTCTTTATCAAAAAACACTTTTGATTATATGCTTGCCCACGGGATGCTGCCGGAGGATGGAAAAATCCTCGTCGCCTGCTCGGGCGGGGCGGACAGCGTGGCGCTGCTGCGGCTGCTGCGCGAGCTGCCGGGACTGACGGTGACCTGCGCCCACTACAACCACTGTCTGCGGGGCGCGGAGAGCGACTGGGACGAGGCCTTCGTTCGGGCGCTTTGCGAAAAACTGTGCGTCCCCTTCTATGCGGGAAGGGGGGACGTGGCCTCCTACGCCCGGGACCACGGCCTCGGAGTCGAGGAAGCCGCGCGGGTATTGCGCTACGCCTTTTTGCGGGAGACCGCCGCCTCGATTGCGATCAGCCGGATCGCCACGGCCCACACCGCGGACGATCAGGCCGAGACCGTGCTTTTCCACCTTCTGCGCGGGGCGGGGGCCGCGGGGCTCTCCGGCATCCAGCCGGTCCGCGCCGACGGCGTGATCCGGCCTCTGCTGGCCGTCCGCCGGGCGGAGCTGGCAGAATATCTAACCGCCATCGCACAGGACCACGTGGAGGACAGCACGAACGCGGACGAGGCCTACAGCCGGAATTATCTGCGCCGGCAGGTCTTTCCGCTGCTCACAGCCGTCAACAGCGCGGCGGTGGAGCACGTCTGCGCCGCGGCGGAGCGGCTGCGCGCGGACGAGGAATATTTGAACGGCCTGGCGGGGGACTTTATCCAGGTTCACCGGGGAGAGGACGGGGGACTGCCCGTCTCGCGGCTCTCCGCGCTGCCCGATTGCGTGGCCTTGCGGGTGCTGCGCCGCCTCTGCTCAGGCGCGGACCATGCACAGCTTGCGCGGGTCCTCTCCCTCTGCCGGAGCGAAAACCGCCGCGCGGCGCTGACCCTTCCGGGGCTGATCGTGCGCAGGGAAGGGGACCGGCTCCTGTTCGGACCGGAGTTGACCCCGGCACCGCTGCCCCGGCGGGCGCTGATCCCGGGCGGGACCCTGGTCCTCTCCGAGACCGGACAGGCGCTCCGATGGACGGACGGAACGATCTGCCCCAAAATTTACAATTCATTTAATAACTTTTTCTTTCAAAGTGAAAAACTATATGGTATAATAAATGTTGCTACCCGAATGAGCGGCGACAGGATCCGACTTGCGGGCCGCGGCTGCACGAAAGAGATCCGCCGCCTTTACAGCGAAGCGGGCCTGAGCGCCGCCGAGCGCGTCCGCCGTCTGGTCCTTTCCGACGAACGCGGACCGATCGCCGTTCAGGGCTTCGGCGCCGCTGAGCGCTGCGCCGCCCGTCCGGGAGAGACCGCGCTCCGCGTTGAGATACTGGATTGCCCTCCGCCCGAAACGGCGGACTGAAAATACATTATAATATTATGGAGGCTGAGCTATGGCTGGAGAGATGAGACAGGAGATCCTTGAAGTCCTTCTGACTGAGGAACAGATCCAACAGCGCGTCCGGGAGCTGGGCGAACAGCTCACCCGCGACTACGAGGGCAAGCGTCCGTTTTTCCTCGGCGTGCTCAAGGGCTGCTTCGTGTTCATGGCGGACCTGATGCGGGCGGTGGATCTGCCCTGTGAGATGGACTTCATGGCTGTCAGCAGCTATGGCTCCGGCACCAGCACCACCGGCGCGGTGGAGATCACCAAGGACCTGAAGCGCGATATCGAGGGCATGGACGTCGTGATCGTCGAGGACATCCTTGATTCCGGCGTGACGCTGCACTACCTGACCGGCTATCTGAGCCAGAGAAAGCCTGCCTCCATGAAGATCGTGACCCTGCTCGACAAGCCCAGCCGCCGCAAGGCCCCGATCACCGCGGACTACTACGGCTTTGACGTGCCCAACGAGTTCGTGGTCGGCTACGGTCTGGACTATGACGAGCGCTTCCGCAACCTGCCCTACATCGGCATCCTGAAGCCCGAGGTCTATACCAAGTGACAAATCCCAAGAGACAGGAAGTGAACCGCATTTGAACAACACGAACAAACCGAGTAAGAACCGTGCCAGAGACATCGGCTTTTACGCGCTGCTGATCGTCATTCTTCTGGCCGTGATCCTGACGATCAACAACGGGAACAAAACGACCAAGGAGATCACCTATTCCGAGGCCCGGGACCTGTTCCTGCAGGAGAAGGTCGTCTCCTTCTCCGCGGAGGGCAACGTCCTGACGCTGCAGCTCCGGGACGAGAGCGTCGTGACCTGCACGCTGAGCACGATCAGCATCTTCTATAACGATCTGTACGTGGACCGGGAGCGCGTGGACGCCTACGGAAACGTGACGGTCTACAACGTGATCCAGGATCAGAAGAGCAAGGGCATCCTGACGGAATACGACTTCCCGCCGGAGTGGGAGGCCCCCTGGTGGGCGACCTTCCTGCCCTATCTGGTGGTGATGGGCCTCTTCGCCGCGGTCTGGTTCTTCGCGATGAACCGGATGCAGGGCGGCGGCGCGGGCGGCGTGGCGCGCTTCACGAAGGCGCGGACCCGCCTGGGCAGCGAAGAAAAGAAGAAGGTCACCTTCGCCGACGTGGCGGGCTGCGAGGAGGAGAAGGAGGAACTGGCCGAGATCGTCCACTTCCTGAAGAACCCGAAGCAGTACACCGATATCGGCGCGCGCATCCCCAAGGGCGTGCTGCTGGTCGGCCCCCCGGGCACCGGTAAGACCCT
>JAFSRS010000001.1 GCA_017445985.1 Oscillospiraceae bacterium
GGCATGACGGATGACCTATGAGAACGTTACCCGCGCCAGATTTCTCGACCGCCCGAACCGCTTCGTCGCCCGCGTGGAGCTGGGCGGCGGGGTCGAGACGGTCCACGTCAAGAACACGGGCCGGCTCCGGGAGCTGCTGATGCCCGGCGCGGAGGTCTGGCTGACGGCTTCCGATCATCCGGCACGAAAGACAAAATACGATCTGGTGGCGGTTCGGAAGGCCAACGGCATTCTCTTCAACGTCGACAGCCAGGCCCCGAACAGGGCGGCCGCGGAATGGCTGGCGCCGCAGGGCTTTGACAGGATCGTTCCCGAGCGTCCCTTCGGGGATTCCCGGATCGACTTCTACATGGAGCGCGGAGACACGCGGTATCTGATGGAGGTCAAGGGCTGCACATTGGAGCGGGACGGGATCGGCTGGTTCCCCGACGCGCCGACGGAGCGGGGCGTGAAGCACGTCCGGGATCTGATCCGCGCCCGGGAGGCCGGTTATCATTCCATTCTGGCCTTTGTGATCCAGATGGACGGCGTGACGGAGGTGCGCCCCAACGCGGACACGCACGCCGCCTTCGCCGCGGCGGTGGAGGACGCGAAAAACGCCGGAGTCCATATCATCAGCCTGCCCTGCCACGTGGAGCCGGACGGGCTGGAGATCCTATCTGATTTCCGCCTTTGATCTAAGAGGCCCTGCAGCTTTTACAAAAGCGGGAGCGAACCGGGGCCTTTGCAGAAGAACGACAGGGGACTCCCACGAAAAGGGAACCCCCTGCCGTTCTGCACTCCGGGCGCAGTATAACCGTCCGGCCGCTCAATTCAGCCTTCGGCGGCCTGTTGGAGCGCGCCGTGCTCGCTCCTCGGCGCGCCGTCCGCGCCGGTCCAGATCAGCTTGGCGCGGTCAAAGTCCGCGGCGAGCTTCGCGCTGCCGCCCGGAACGGAGACGGCGGAGAGCCCGATCAGCCTGCCCCGCGCGTCATAGGAGACGACGTAGACGGTCTCGCCCGCATCCAGGCCGCCGGTGACGGTGACCTTGCCCGTGCTCCGGTCAACGGCCCAGAGGACCGCGCGCACACCGTCCGTCAGGCTCCCGCCCTCGGTGAAGTGGACCGTCACGCTGCCGCTGAGACCGATCTTCGCCGCGTCTGGGACGAGGGCGTTCCACTGGGCCTCCGCGCCGCCGTACCAGACGTCCTGCAGCCCGCCGGGGAAGGCGTAATCGCCGATGGAAACGACGCTGACGGGGATCGTGACGCTTTTCAACCCCCCGCAGCCGGAAAACGCGGACGCGCCGATGGACCGTACGCCGTCAGGAATGACGACGCTCTCCAGCCCGGGGACCCACTGAAACGCGCCGCTTGGAATGCTTCTGACGCCCTGGGGGATATGGAGCGTCCCCCACAGGCACCAGCAATCAAAAAACGCGCTCGGGCCGATGTACCGGACGCCGGAGGGCAGCTCGTCGAAGGTGAAATACATTTCGCACATCCCGAACGCGCCTCTGTCGATCACCCGCAGCGACGCGGGAAGGCGGTCGCCGTTCAGCTTCATGTAGACGTTGCCGAAAAAGGCGCGGGCGCCGACGCCCTTTCCGCGCCAGGCCCGGCCGACCTTGAGATCGTACAGGTACATATAGCGGAAAAAGCCCCGCTGCAGGATCGCGAGACCGACGCAGCGCTCTGCCTCGTAAGCCCCGAGGAACACGCCGGTTTCTGACATCGTGTCAAAATCATAGTCCTCGTCCGGGAAGCACATCTCCGAAACGTCCTCAAAGCGCTCGACGGTATAGCTCCACCGCGGCCCCTCGCAGCGCGGGACCATCCGCCCGAAGAGCGGGAAGGGCTCGTTCGGGACGTTGATATCCTGTCTGTGGGCCGCGTCGATCCGTCAGACTGTGATCATGCTGACAGCTCCTTCTTTATTTTCTAATACCGCGACACTTCGCCGATTTCGCTTGTCCATTTCCGGGACCTGTGGTATAATCATATCATGCGCAACCGCGCCCTACAAGGAGGACTTACCATGAAACGAACGATTTTACTGCTGGGCCTGGTCCTGGCTTTGCTGCTGACGGCCTGCGGACAGAACGTGACGCCGCCCGCCGCGACGCCCACCACCGTGACGCCGCCCGCCGAAACGCCCGCCGAGACCCCGGCGGTCGAGACGCCGGACGCCGCGCCGGGCCCCGCCGTTCCCGCCCCGGAGGAGCAGCGGCGCGTTCTGGAGGAGAACCGCGGTCTTTGGACCTTTGACTGGGAGGGCTGGACGCCCGATTGGTATTACGCCTTCACAGACCTCGATCACAACGGTCTGCTGGAGGTGCTCGCGGCCTCCACCCAGGGCAGCGGCATCTACACCTACGCGCATTATTACGAGGTGCTGCCGGACGGCTCCGGCGTCCGGAACCTGTACCACGAGGGCGTGGAGGTGGAGGGGATCGACGACTGGCCGGAGATCGTCGCGGAAGCCCTGACCTGCTATTATGACAGCGAGACGGACCGGTATCACTACGTCTGCGAGAACCTGATCCGCGACGGGGCCGCCCACACCATCGTCCAGCTCAAGGCCCTCTGCCTGAAGGACGGCGTCGCGGAGTGGGAACCCCTCGCCGAGCTGAGCATTCTGGCAACGGAGGAAGGGGAGCGGACCTGGTACTGGGACGCGGCGGGCGAACCCATCACGGAGGAGGAATATCAGACGGCGGCGGAGCGCCGCTTCGCCGGGATGGAACGGAGCGAGCTGCGCCCGGACTGGAACGCCGTGACGAGCCCGGAGCCGGAGCCCGGCCGCGCGGACGGGGAGCGCTTTGAAACGGTCATCCGCATCGAGGGCATGGACGAGACGGTCTGGTATGAGCACATCCGGAACGAGGCGCTGGGCTTCGAGATGGATTACGACTTTGAAAGCCTGACGCGGCGCAGCGAGGCGGACCGGGAGCGCTTCATCTCAATCTATGACGACCCCGACGACCCCTGGAACTATCTGGAGGTGACGCGCACCGCCGAGGACGCCGAGACCGCCGCCGCCACCGTGCGGGCGGCGCTCTCCGAGGCCTATGAGCTCACGGAGAGCACCCGCGAGCTGGAATACGCGGGCGTATGTCTGCGGATCGAGGCCTCCGTGATCAAGGGGACCAACCTGATGGCGGATCAGCTCCAGGGGGTGTATATCATCCCGGCGGGCGACGGCTGCCTGCTTGTCACGGAGCATACCAGCATCGAGAGTGCCGAGGGCTTCGGCCGCCGCTTCTCCTATCTGATCGACACGATCCGGGTCATTTCGGACTGACCTTACGGACGATCCGGGTCCCTGTGCATGCGCTTCCGCCCCTGACCGGACACGGAGGAAAAACGGGCCGCTTGTCTCGTATGAGACAGGCGGTCTTTTCTCGTTCGTTTTGCGCTGAGAAGTGCGTTTGAGAGTGGATACCGCGGTCTTGCTTTTCTGAAAAACAGATTTATACTATGCTGAGCCTGTATACAAAAAGCAGGGCCGAGCGTCTATTTAGCGGAGGGCTGACTGCTCGAGCAAGCCCGGATCAAAACGGAAAAGGAATCAGAAAAGCCCCCTCCCGAACGGCGGTCAGCCGTTTGGGAGGGGGCTTGGATCATCGGCAAAACCGTGAGACCCGTTCAGAGCTTCGTTCGCTTATCCGCAAAGCCTCAGCGGATGGAGAAGAAGGCGTCGAGGCCGGGATAGACCGGCACGTCGAAGAGCTCGTCCTCGATGCGGAGGAGCTGGTTGTACTTGGCGACGCGGTCGGTGCGGCTGGGGGCGCCGGTCTTGATCTGGCCCGCGTTGACAGCGACGGAGATATCCGCGATGGTGGTGTCCTCGGTCTCGCCGGAACGGTGGGACACGACGGCGGTGTAGCCCGCGCGATGCGCCATCTGGATGGCATCCAGCGTCTCTGTGAGAGTGCCGATCTGGTTGACCTTGATCAGGATGGAGTTGGCGACGCCCAGCTTGATGCCCTTGGCAAGGCGCTCGGTGTTGGTGACGAAGAGGTCGTCGCCCACGAGCTGGATCTTGCCGCCCAGGGCCGCGGTGAGCATCTTCCAGCCCTCCCAGTCCTCTTCGGCCATGCCGTCCTCGAGGGAGATGATCGGGTACTTCTCGGCGAAGTCCACCCACATGGCGACCAGCTCTTCCTTGCTCAGGACGCGCTGGGTCTTGGGCTGGACGTAGCACTGCTTTTCCTCGTTCCACCACTCGCTGGCGGCGGCGTCGATGGCGATGCGGAAGTCCTCGCCGGGCTTGTAGCCGGCCTCGCCGATGGCCTGCACGATGACCTTCAGCGCGTCCTCGTCCGCGCCCAGGTTCGGGGCATAACCGCCCTCGTCGCCGACGCCGGCGGCGGGCGTGCCGTTGGCCTTCAGGGTCTTCTTGAGCTGGTGGAAGACCTCGGCGCAGCGGCGCAGGGCCTCGCGGAAGGAGGGCGCGGAGACGGGCATAATCATGAACTCCTGGATCTCCACGTTGTTGGTGGCGTGGGCGCCGCCGTTGAGGATGTTCATCATCGGGACGGGCAGGGTCTTGGCGTTGCAGCCGCCGATATAGTTGTAGAGGCCCACGCCGGTGGCGTCCGCCGCGGCCTTGGCGACGGCCAGGGATACGCCGAGGATCGCGTTCGCGCCCAGGCGGGTCTTGTTCGGGGTGCCGTCCAGCTCGATCAGCAGACGGTCCACGCTGGGCTGATCCAGCGCGTTCAGGCCCAACAGGGCCTCGGCGATCTCGCCGTTCACGTTCTCGACGGCGGTCTCGACGCCCTTGCCCAGGTAACGGCCCTTGTCGCCGTCCCGCAGCTCACAGGCCTCGTACATGCCGGTGGAAGCGCCGGAGGGCACCGCCGCGCGGCCCACGGTCCCGTCGTCCAAAGTGACCTCGACCTCCACGGTGGGATTCCCGCGGGAGTCCAGGATTTCACGGGCCATCACGTCTACGATCTCAAAATACTGCTTCATAATTGTTACTCCAATCCATTCAAATATTGTTGGTTTTTTCATGTAGGGGCCGCCGCCCTCGGCGGCCCGTTTCCGCCGCGCGCCAGAGGCGCGCGACGCGGGCGGCTGTGGGCAGCCGCCCCTACAGAGGGAATCCAAGGTTGCGGCACAGTGGATACATCGAAAAAACCGCTACGTGCGGGCGACCACACAGGGTCGCCCCTTGGGTAAACCGGCGCCGCGGCACAGTGGGGACGCCGGAAGGCATTGCGGCGTTGGGGCGGACGGCAGAGTGCCGTCCCTACGGAGAACCCGTTGCCTTACTTGTTCCTTAATCCAGCAGCGACGCGCCCGTCATCTCTTTGGGCTGCTCCAGCCCCATCAGCGCCAGCAGCGTGGGGGAGAGGTCGGCCAGGCGGCCGGGGCGCAGCTTCGCGCCCTCCGGGCCGTTGACGAGGATCAGGGGGACCGGGTTCGTCGTGTGAGCGGTGTGGGGCTGACCGTCAGGGGCCACCATGCAGTCGGCGTTGCCGTGGTCGGCGGTGACCAGCAGGCTGCCGCCCAGGTCCCGGACGGCTTCGGCGATCTTCCCGACGCATTCGTCCACGACCTCCACCGCCTCGATGGCGGCGTTCATGACCCCGGTGTGGCCCACCATGTCGCAGTTGGCGAGGTTGCAGACCACCAGCGCGTAGTCCCCGCTGCGGATGCGCGCGCAGCACTCCGCCGTGACCTTTCTCGCGCTCATCTCCGGGATCAGGTCGTAGGTCGGGAACTCCTTCGGGCTGGGGACCAGGACCCGGTCCTCACCGGGATAGACCCGCTCCACGCCGCCGTTGAAGAAGAAGGTCACGTGGGCGTACTTCTCCGTCTCCGCGATGCGGAGCTGGCGGAGTCCCATCGAGCTGACGTACTCGCCCATCGTGCCGCGCAGCTCCTCCTTCGGAAAGGCCACGGGCAGGGGCAGGGCCTCGTCGTAGGGCGTCGTGCAGACGTAATGCAGGCTCAGCTTTTCCGTGTCCAGCGTTGCGCCCTCCGGCAGGTTGCCGGTCAGCGCCCAGGTCAGCTCCCGCGCCCGGTCGGGGCGGAAGTTCATGAAGATCACGCTGTCGCCGTCGCGGATGCAGCCGTCCGGATCGCAGACCACCGGCTCCACGAATTCGTCGGTGACGCCCGCCTCATAGCTTTTTCGCACCGCGTCCACCGGGTCGGGATTTTCCACGCCGACGCCGCGCACGACGGCGTCATAGCCCTTCTGCACGCGCTCCCAGCGCTTGTCGCGGTCCATGCCCCAGAAGCGGCCCTGGACCGTGGCGATCCTGCCGACGCCGAGCTCGTTCAGGCCCGCGACGGTCTGCTCCACGTAGCCCAGACCGCTCTTCGGCGGCACGTCGCGCCCGTCCAGCAGCGCGTGGATATAGACGCGCGTCAGGCCCCGGCGCTTTGCCAGCTCCACGGCGGCGAGGATGTGGCTCAGATGGCTGTGGACGCCGCCGTCGGAGAGCAGGCCCAGCAGGTGCAGAGAATGGCCGCTATCCCGCGCCGCGTCCACGGCGGCGCAGTAGACGGGATTTTCAAAAAAGCTGCCGTCCTCGATGGCGCGGGAGATGCGGGGCAGGTCCTGAAACACGACGCGGCCCGCGCCGATGTTCGTGTGTCCCACCTCACTGTTGCCGATCTGCCCGTCCGGCAGGCCCACGTCCAGCCCGGAGGCGGAGAGGGTCGTATGGGGGCAGGTCTCGAACAGCCTGTCCAGATTGGGCGTCCTCGCCCAGTAGATGGCGTTGCCCGCGTCCTGACGGCCCAGGCCGAAGCCGTCCAGGATGAGCAGAGCGGCGGGGGCGCGCATCAGGCCTCCTGACGGCTCGCCTCGAGGATCGTGGCGAAGTCGGCGGGGATCAGGCTGGCGCCGCCGATCAGGCCGCCGTCGATGTCGGGCATGGCCAGCAGCTCCGCGGCGTTCTTGGCGTTCATGCTGCCGCCGTAGAGGATGCTGACGGCGCGGGCCGCGCGGGCGTCGTACTTTTTGCGCAGCAGGGCGCGGATGCCCTCGCAGGCCTCCTGGGCCTGTTCGCTGGTGGCGGTCTTGCCGGTGCCGATGGCCCAGATGGGCTCGTAGGCGATCACGACCCGGCGCAGCTCCCGGGCGCTGACGCCGCTCAGGGCGCTCATGACCTGATAGGCCAGCAGCTCACTGGTGACGCCCATCTCGCGCTGGGCCAGGCTCTCGCCGACGCAGACGATGGGAATCAGCCCCGTGTCCAGCGCGGCGCGGACCTTGCGGTTCACGCTCTGGTCCGTCTCGTTGTAGTACTGGCGGCGCTCGCTGTGGCCGATGATGACGTACTTGACGCCCAGATCGGTCAGCATGGCCGGGGCCAGCTCGCCGGTGAAGGCGCCCTTGGCCTGGTAGTGCATGGTCTCGACGCCGACGTTGACCTTCGTGCCCTTGAAGGCCTTCTGCGCGGTGGTGACGTTCAGCGCGGGCATGCAGAGCACGATCTCGCTCTTCAGGCCCTCCGGCAGCAGCTTGCGCAGCTCGGCGGCAAAGGCTACGGTCTCGCTCGCGGTCTTGTTCATCTTCCAGTTGCCCGCGATAATGGTCTTGCGGTAGTGACGATTCATTCTCTTAACCTCTTTTCAAAAATATTAACTTCTGCAAAAGCAGTTAATAGTGAATAGTTAATAGTTAATAGTTGAGGGATCGGCTTCGCCGATTATTTTTTAAATATGTCGCGCAGCGACACCACAACTATTCACTATTCACTATTAACTATTCACTTGTCAAGCAAACACGCGACGCCGGGCAGCTCCTTGCCCTCGAGGAACTCGAGGCTCGCGCCGCCGCCGGTGCTGATGTGGGTCATCTTGTCGGCGAAGCCGAGCTGCTCCACCGCCGCGGCGCTGTCGCCGCCGCCGACGATCGTCACCGCGCCGCTCTCGGCCAGCGCCCGGGCGACGGCCTTGGTGCCCTCGGCGAAGGCGGAGAACTCAAAGACGCCCATGGGTCCGTTCCAGACCACGGTGCCCGCGCCGTGGATCGCCTCGGAGAAGAGCTTCACGGTCTCGGGTCCGATGTCCAGGCCCATGCAGTCCGCGGGGATCGCGTCGGCGGGGACGACCTGGTACTCGTAGCTGTTCTCAAAGCGGTCGAGGACGGCGGTATCCACCGGCAGCAGCAGCCGGACGCCGCGCTCTGCGGCCTTGGCGAGCATCTCCTTTGCGTAGTCCACCTTATCGGCCTCCAGCAGGCTCTTGCCCACCTCGTAGCCCTTGGCCTTGAGGAAGGTGTAGGCCATGCCGCCGCCGATGATGATGGTGTCGGCCTTTTCCAGCAGGTTGTTGATGACGCCGATCTTGTCGCTGACCTTCGCGCCGCCCAGGATCGCGACGAAGGGGCGCTTCGGGCTCTCCAGCGCGGTGCCCATGACCGCCAGCTCCTTCTGGATCAGCAGGCCGCTGACCGCGGGCAGGTGCGCCGCGACGCCCGCCGTGGAGGCGTGGGCGCGGTGGACCGTGCCGAAGGCGTCGGACACGAACAGGCCCTCCGGTCCGGCGAGGGCGGCCAGCGCCTCGGCGAACTCGGGCTTGTTCTTGGTCTCGCCCTTGTCAAAGCGGGTGTTTTCCAGCAGCAGGAGCTCGCCGGGCTTCAGCGCCGCGGCCTTGGCCTGGGCGTCGGGGCCGATGGTGTCGGCGGCGAAGATCACCGGGCGGCCCAGCAGCTCGCCCAGCCGGACGGCCACGGGGGCCAGGGTCAGCTTCGCAAGGCTCTTCTTCCACTCGTCCTCGGTCAGGGTGGCGGGGTCCTTGCCCTTCTCGGTCTGCTTCTTCACGAAGTCCGCGAAGGTGGCGTTGGGCTTGCCCAGGTGCGAGCAGGCGATCACCGCCGCGCCCTTGTCCAGCAGATACTGAATCGTCGGCAGCGCGGCCCGGATGCGCTTGTCGTCCGTGATGGCCCCGGTCTTCTTGTCCTGCGGCACGTTGAAGTCGCAGCGCAAAAGCACCTTGCGCCCGGCCACGTCCACGTCGGTGATGGTCTTTTTGTTGTAGTTCATATCGTTACCCCCATATTGTTCTAAGTGAATAGTTCATAGTGAATAGTTAATAGTTGAGGGATCGGCTTCGCCGATCATTTTTAAAATTGTCGCGCAGCGACACCACAACTATTCACTATTAACTATTCACTATTAACTATTTTTCTCCCATGCTGCCAACTTGCTTCAGTCCGGCAAACTGCGTTTGCCGGAGCGCCTCGTAGACCAGGATCGCGGCGCTGTTGGCGAGGTTCAGGCTCCTCACCGGGCCGATCATCGGAATGCGGATACAGCGGTCCCGGTAGCGCTCGCGGAGCCATTCCGGCAGGCCCGCGGTCTCCTTGCCGAAAAGGAGCTGCACGCGCTCCGTCGTGAAGTCCGCCTCGGCGTAGCTCCGCGGGGCCTTCGTCGTCGCCAGCCAGACGTTCTGGTCCCCTCTCGCGGCGAAGTATTCCTCGATGGTGTCGTAGAGCCGCACGTCCACGTACTGCCAGTAGTCCAGCCCGGCCCGCTTCACCGCCTTGTCGCTCACGTCGAACAGCGGGCGGATCAGGTGCAGGCTCGCGCCGGTGCAGGCGCAGGTCCGGGCGATGTTACCCGTGTTCATCGGGATCTCCGGCTCGTGCAGCACCACGTCGATCATGCGGCCCCTCCGATCTCTGCCAGCCCGTCATCGCGAACCAGTCCGCGGACTGGTGTGGCGATCCCACAAAAACGCTGCTGTCTCAAAATGGGATTCCCACGCCAGTGTGCGCACTGGCTCGGAATGACAGCGGAAAGCTGTCTCAGCCCCCAAAAACGTTCCCTTGCAAGCGTTATTCCAAACGTCCCATACAAGTCATTGTCAGTATACAACGCCCCTCTCCTGAAATCAAGGGGAAAGCGACGGACAAACAGAAAAAAATCGGACACTTTTTTGTTGAAATCGCTCCATTTACAGGGTATAATAACGGCATTGATACCGATGAAAGGAGAGGCGCGGAATGAATACCGTTTACATCGTCGTCCCCTGCTACAATGAGGAAGAGGTGCTTCCGGAGAGCTCGGCGGTGCTGCTGGGCGTGCTGCGCGGCCTGATCCAGAAGGGCAAGATCAGCGGCGAGAGCCGTCTGCTCTTCGTGGACGACGGCTCGGCGGACCGGACCTGGCACATCATCGAAACGCTCTGCGGGACCCGCCCCGAAATTTGCGGCGTCAGGCTGGGCTGCAACCGGGGCCACCAGAACGCGGTGATGGCCGGGATGCTGACCGCGGTGAAGTACGCCGACGCGGTGGTCACGATCGACGCGGACCTGCAGGACGACCCCAACGCCATCGAGGAGATGGTCGATCAGTTCAACCGGGGCACGCCCATCGTCTGCGGCGTGCGGAAAAGCCGGGCCAGCGACAGCTTCTTCAAGCGCGTGACGGCCCGGGGCTTCTATCTGCTGGTGCGCCTCCGCGGGGCAAAGGTGATCTACGACCACGCGGACTTCCGGCTGATGAGCCGGGAGGCGGTGCGGCGGTTGAGCTGCTTCGGCACCGAGGACCTGTTCCTGCGCGGGCTCGTGACACGGCTGGATCTGCCCATCGGCAAGGTGCGCTATGACCGCAGCCCCCGGATGGCGGGGGAGAGCAAGTACACGATGAAGAAGATGCTGCATCTGGCGAAGCGGGGCTTCGAGAGCGGCAAAATGGAAATGACCGAGCCGCCGAAGATCGGCAAGCTCTACATCGAAACGGAGATCCTGCAGTGAGCGTCTGTGCCCTCTGCCCCCGGCGCTGCGGGGCGGACCGGGCTTGCGGCGTCGGCTTCTGCGGCGTCGGGGACAGGGTTCTGGTGGCCCGCGCCGCGCCGCACTACGGGGAAGAGCCCTGTATCAGCGGGACGCGGGGCAGCGGCACGGTCTTTTTCGCGGGCTGCAATCTGGGCTGCGTCTATTGCCAGAACCATGCCATCAGCCGGGGCGCGGCGGGCCGGGCGCTGACGGTGCCGGAGCTGCGGGAGGTCTTTCTCCGGCTGCGGGACCGGGGCGTCCACAACCTGAACCTCGTCACCGGGGCCCAGTTCAGCAACCGGATCGCGGAGGCGCTGGCGGGGATCTCGCTTGGCATCCCGGTGGTCTGGAACAGCTCCGGCTATGAGAGCGTCGCGCAGCTCCGGCAGCTGGAGGGGCTGGTCCAGGTCTGGCTGCCGGACTTCAAATACGCGGACCGCGCCCTCGCGGCGCGGTACAGCCGGGCCCCGGACTACCCGGAGGTGGCGTTGGCGGCGATTTCCGAAATGTGCCGCCAGACGGGGCCCTTTGAACTGGACGGGAACGGCCTGCTGCGCCGCGGCGTGCTGGTGCGGCATTTGATCTTGCCGGGGGCGGCGGAGAACACGCTCCGGGTCATCGACGCGGTGGAGGACCATCTGCCGGTCCGGGAGATCCTGTTCAGCCTCATGGCTCAGTATACCCCGATGCCGGGGCTGGAAGCCTTCCCCGAGCTGCAAAGGCCCATCACCCGCGCGGAGTTCGAGCGCTGCCGGAGCTATCTGGATTTTTCCGCCATCGAGCACGGCTTCTATCAGGAGCCCGACAGCGCGGGGGAGGAGCTGATCCCGGCCTTCGACGGGACGGGAATCTGAGCGCACTATGAAACACCCCGCCTCGCGCTGTTCAACGCGCGGGGCGGGGGCGTTTTACCGGATAAGCAGGAATGGTACAAATTAGGATTTGTATGGGAATTAGCAATGTGCAATGTGCAATTGTGGTGTCGCTTCGCGACTATTTTAAAATAATCGCCGAAGGCGATTCCTTCATTGCTAATTGCACATTGCTAATTGCACATTGCTAATTGCACATTTCCTCGCCAAATCCCGATTTGTTTTATGATTTATATTACAAATACTCATCGGATCTGAATACTGCCGTTTTATTATCATAATCATATGACGAGAGAACAACCGCCTCTCCCTTTTTTATGATATCAGCAAGCCGTTTTGCATACAGGGGATGTGTTACCATTTTGACCGCTTCATCCGGTGTGACCCAGCGTACATCTTCGGCTTCATCTGAAACAGAAGCTTCACCTCCAATGTACTTGCAGTCA
>JAFSRS010000043.1 GCA_017445985.1 Oscillospiraceae bacterium
ACCTGCAAAAACTGAACCGTATAGGAAAGTGCAACCTAAGCGATGGAGAAATCTTCAAGGTTGCAAATTCCCGCCTGGGGCTGTACCGCAGAAGCGCCGGAGATGTGATGAATTACACCCTGAGTCCGAAAATTCTTGGTCTTAAAACAAAGGATCGGCCTGGTTTGGTCGATCCCCTGACGTACTATCTCGCAAGATGTACTTGAATTTCTGTTTTGATGTAGCGCCGTATACCTGACCGGTACGTACGGTGCAACGGGAGGGAGGGGCCTCTAACCCCTCTCTACCCTATTTCAATCAGAATATCCTCTTTTTTGACCTTCTCCCAGTCAAAACCCGGCACCAGCTCCCGCGCCGCGGCGGGCTCGTCGCGGTCGATAAGCCCGCAGAGAAAGGCGAGCTGCCCGACCACCTCCTCGGGCCGCTTTTCTTGGCGCAGTACCTGGGTGCTCAGACTGCCGAGGCGCTTGGAGAGCTTGCCCTGCCCGCCCGTCAGGAGGGGACAGTGGCAGTAATCCGGGGCCGTGCCGCCCAGGGTCTCGATCAGCCACTTCTGCCGCGGCGCGGAGGACAGCAGATCCCGCCCGCGCACCACGCGCGTCACGCCCATAAGCATGTCGTCCACGCTCACCGCCAGCTGGTAGGCGTAGACCCCGTCGGCCCGGCGGACGATGAAGTCGCCCCCCTCGCGCGCGGGGTTCTGCGTGAACGCGCCGTAATGCCCGTCGCAGACGGTGATCGCCGCGTCCGGGCTGCGGAGCTTCCAGGCGGGCTTTCGTCCGCCGCGGAGCAGGGCGTCCCGCTCCGCTTTGCCCAAATGGGCGCAGCGGCAGCCGCTGTCGAATTCCTTTTCGCCGGGGTGCGGGGCCGAGGCGGCGGCCAGCCTCTCGCTTCGGGTGCAGAAGCAGGGATAGACCAGGCCGCGGTTTTCCAGCGCGTGAAACGCCTCTTCATAGATCGCCGTGCGGCGCGACTGGGCGCAGTCCGCGTCCTCCGGCCAGCCGCGATCCCAGTCGAGGCCCAGCCAGCGCAGATCTTCCGCCATCGCCGCGGCAAACGCGGGCTTGGAGCGCGCGGGGTCGAGATCCTCCATGCGGAAGACCATCTCCCCGCCGAGACTGCGGCAGTCCAGCCACGCCAGCAGCATCGCGAGCAAGTTGCCGAGGTGCATATACCCCGAAGGGCTCGGCGCGAAGCGGCCGACAACGGGGCGGCTCATCTCACCTTATCCAGAATCACCGGCGTGCCGGCGCAGTGGAGCTTGCCGTCCTTTACGCGCACGGAGGTGCCGCTGAGGTGGTCGAGGTATTCCCCATCCGGCAGCGGGACCTCCGCCCAGGCGTTTTCGGCCCGGAGGGAGAAGACGCCGACGCAGCGGCGCGCGGGGCCCTGGCGCTCGAAAACCGCGATGCCGTGCGCGTCGTCGGCCTTGCCCCAGAAGTGGTCGTCCCCGGTGAAGAGGCGCTTTTTTGCAGCGGCCAGCTTCTTCATCAGCGGCATGAGGGAGCGGCCCGTCTCGCGGTCAATCGTCTCTTTCTCAAAGAGGCTCGGGGTGTGGGTGTCGGCCCACTCCTGCCCGGCGTAGATCATCGTCGTGCCCTTGAGAAAATAGAGCATGGCCGTCCAGTTGACCAGGGCCTCCATGTCCGTGACACAGGAGGCAATGCGGGGCTGGTCGTGGTTTTCGAGGCAGCGGAGCTTGTTGTAATGGACGGGGTACTCCCCCTCCTGGAAGTTCAGCATGTCGACCCAGTGGGACAGCGGGCACTCGCCGCGCAGGAGCCTGTCGAACACCTCGCGGATGTCGTAGTCGTATTCCATATCGAAGACGTCGAAGCCCTCGGAGTCCCGCATCGCCTTGAAGCCGAGACGCCGCGCCTTGCAGGCGAAGGAGAGGTGGACAGACTCGGCCAGCCAGATGCAGCCGGGATTGACCTGCCTGACCTCGGCGCGCGCCCGTTTCCAGAAATCCAGCGGGACGAGGCTCGCCACGTCGCAGCGGAAGCCGTCGACGATGGAGGCCCAGAAGCGCAGGGACTCGATCTGGTAGTCCCAGAGGCCGCGGTTTGTATAGTCGAGGTCGATCACGTCGGCCCAGTCGCCGTAGCGGTTGCCGGGGCGGCCCTGGGCGTCGCGGTAGAAGAATTCCGGGTGCTCATGCCAGAGGGTCGAGTCGGGCGAGGTGTGGTTGTACACCACATCGATGAGCACCTTCATCCCCCGCGCG
>JAFSRS010000044.1 GCA_017445985.1 Oscillospiraceae bacterium
CGGCTCCTTTCCCTCCCCCAGCGGGGGAGGGTGCCGCCGCAGCGGCAGGAGAGGGAGAACGCCAGGATTATCGCGTCGCGCCGACATTACGACCATGTTTCCCGCCCCGCGCAAAGCGCGGGGCGGCGGCGCGATCAGGGGATCGCGCCCTACGGGCTCGGTGGTAATTTTGGTGCGGGCGACCACACAGGGTCGCCCCTACATTCAACATTTCCACAAATCCCAATTTGTTCCGATCCAGCATGGATCGACGATTTGCGAACCGCCGAGGGTGCGGCTCCTAGATTTTTACAGATATTGTTGCTTTTTTGCATAAAGTGTGCTACGCTTGTCGCAGTATTTTTTGGCAATAATATCCGATAATCAGATCAAGAAAACGAGGTGTGTAACATGAAACGCAGCATCTCCCTGTTCCTCTGTCTGGTCCTGCTGGCCGGTCTGCTCTCCGGCTGCGGGAGCGCCCCCGCGAAGAGCGCTTCCAGCGCGTCCGACGTGAAGGCCGGGCCCGCCGCGACGAGCGAGCCCGCCGAAACGCCGGAGACAGCGCCCGTCCAGCCCCCCGTGGACGAATGGACCCTCGAGCGCGAGGCGGGCTGCAACCAGCTCACGATCTACTGGCGCGACGAAAACGCGAACTACGACACCTGTGACGTCTGGATCTGGTTCCCCGGCAAGGACGGCGGCGGCCAGCTCTTCCACCCCTGCGCCTACGGCGCCAAGTGCATGGTGAACGTCCCGGAGGACGTGGCCGAGGTGGGCTTCATCGTCCGGAAGAACTGCTCCGACCCCGGCGGCACGAGCTGGGGCGAGGCGACGAAGGACTATGAGGACGACCGCTACGCGCCCATGAACGGCGACACGGTGATCTATTTGCAGGCAGGTGACGGGATGCAGTATTTCAGCAACGACGGCGGCGTGACCCTGGACGCCCATCACGAATTCAATCTGGCGGGCATCGTCTCGCCGACGGAGATCAAATACTTCATCTCCCCCGCCGCCCGGCTGACGGCGAGCGACGTGAAGGTAAGCTGCAACGGGCGGGAGCTGCCCGTCGCCTCCCTGTCCAGCGATGGCAACAAGGTCATCACCGGCGTCATCACGCTCTCCGAGCCGCTGGACGTGTCCCGGCTCTACACCGTCGAGCTGGCGGGCTACGGCAGCCTCGAGGCCGTGCCGACCGATATCTTTGACACGCAGGCCTTCATCGACGAGTACGTGTACGACGGCGACGACCTGGGCGCGGTGATCCAGGGCGACAGCACCGTGTTCAAGGTCTGGGCTCCCACCGCCTCCGCCGTCGCGCTGCGCCTGTTCTCCTCCGGGGACGGCGACTGCCTGATCGAAGAGATCGCCATGGAGCGCGGCGAGAAGGGCGTCTGGACCGCCGAGGCGGCCTGCGGCCACGGGACCTATTACACCTATCTCGTCACCACCGCCCTGGGCGCGCAGGAGGCCGTCGACCCCTACGCCCGCGCCGTGGGCGTGAACGGGGACCGGGGCATGGTGATCGACCTGGCCTCCACCGATCCGGCGGGCTGGGAGTCCGACCGCTATGACGACGAGATCGAAAAGTACAACGACGCGGTGATCTGGGAGGTCCACGTCCGCGACTTCTCCAACCGCCTCGAGCAGAGCCAGTATCCCGGCAAGTATCTGGCCTTCACCGAGACCGGGCTGAAAAACAGCGCGGGCCAGGCCGCGGGCGTGGACTATCTGGTGGACCTGGGCGTGACCCACGTGCACCTGCAGCCGGTCTACGACTACGCCACCGTGGATGAGACCCGGCTCGACCAGGCGCAGTTCAATTGGGGCTACGACCCGAAGAACTACAACGCGCCGGAGGGCAGCTACTCCACCGACCCCTACCACGGCGAGGTCCGCGTCAACGAGTTCAAGCAAATGGTCCAGGGCCTCCACGACAACGGGCTCGGCGTCGTGATGGACGTGGTCTATAACCACACCTACGCCCTCGACAGCTGCCTCAACCGCATCGTACCTTATTACTATTACCGCTACAACGCCCTGGGCGCGGCCAGCAATGGCAGCGGCTGCGGCAATGAGACCGCCAGCGAGCGGGCCATGTTCCGCAAGTACATGGTGGACAGCGTGGTTTACTGGCTCACCGAATACCACCTGGACGGCTTCCGCTTCGACCTGATGGCCCTGCACGATATCGAGACGATGCAGGCCATCGAGACGGCGGTCCACGCGATCAACCCGAAGGCGCTCATCTACGGCGAGGGCTGGACCGGCGGCACCACCACCCTGAACGGCAGCAAGCAGGCCAGCCAGGCCAACATCAAGGAGATCGTCGCCAGCGAGGGCGCGGCGGGCGGCGTCGCGGTCTTCAACGACGCGATCCGCGACGGGCTCAAGGGCAGCGTCTTTGACGCGAAGTCCACCGCCTACGTCAACGGCAGCCCCAGCAAGGGCAACGCGAACCAGGTCCTCTTCGGCCTGCGCGGCGGCGCCAAGACCGCGGGCACCGGCTGGCGCGTGGAGGACAACCAGGTCATCAACTACATGTCCTGCCACGACAACCACACGCTCTGGGATAAGCTGACGATCTCCTGCGAGGGCGAATCCACCGAAAGCCTGCTGGCGATGAACCGCCTCGGCGCGGCAGCGGTCCTGCTGAGCCGCGGCACGCCCTTCTTCCTGGCGGGCGAAGAGTTCCTGAGAAGCAAGGACGGCGACCACAACAGCTACAACAGCTCCGACGCGGTGAATAACATCGACTGGGAATTCAAGGACGACCAGACCGCGATGATCGACTGGTACAAGAAGCTGATCGCCCTTCGCAAGGAATACGGCTTCCTCAAAACCGCCGAGGTGGAAGGCGAGCTGCTGGAGGGGAACGAGCTGGCGGTCACCTGGACCCAGGACGGTGAGACCGTCGCCGTCGCGGTGTTCAACCCGAACGGGGACATGGACTGCGAGCTGCCGGAGGGCAGCTGGAAGGCCCTCCTCGGCGGCACAGGCACAGTCAGCGGCACGGTCCGGGTCGGCGCGAAGGACGTCCTGTTCGCGGTGAAGTAAAGGATCGAACGAAATCATAAGCGCCATCCCCGCGTTCACGCCGGCGTGAACGCGGGGATGGCGCTTTGATGAAGGGAAGACAAATTGGGATTTGTGGAAATGTTGAATGTAGGGGCGACCCTGTGTGGTCGCCCGCACCAAAATTACCACCGATCCCGTAGGGCGCGAGCCCCTGATCGCTCCGCGTTCCGCTCACAAATTTCAACCTTCTCCCTCTCCTGCCCTTCGGGCACCCTCCCCCGCTGGGGGAGGGAACCGCGTCGTACCCTCGGCGCGTTGGGTTTGAGGCTGGCGGTGCCGTTTTCGGCTCCTTTCCCTCCCC
>JAFSRS010000045.1 GCA_017445985.1 Oscillospiraceae bacterium
CCCGCACCAAAATTACCACCGATCCCGTAGGGCGCGATCCCCTGATCGCGCCGCCGCCCCCCCCGATTCGCGGGGCGGAATGCGACGTCCGGGCATGGCGGAACGCGGAGCGATCAGGGGATCGCTCCCTACGACGTGGCAATCGTCGTGACCTGCGGGCGACCACACAGGGTCGCCCCTACGAACATGATCTCGCCAATTCCCAATTTGTACCCCCTGTTTTAACATCTGCTCCGCGAAATTGCGCGTTGATGTTTTTACAGAACTGTGATACAATAATCGTACTCCGCGCTGACAGCATTTCCCTGTCATACTCTGTGTCCGATGATGCAAACTAAGGAATAGAATGACAGAGAAAGGGCGGGTGCGGGATGGACGACGAACAGCTTTGGAACGTGTTTCGGGAGACCGGGGACCCGCTGGGCTACCTGCTCTACCGCGCCGGACGGGAGCGGCAACAAACCGCGCCGCGCTCCGCGGGGCGTGAAACCCGGAACGCGCCGGGAAAAACGCGGCGCGAGGGACCGGAGGGGCAGACGCCCCGCCCGGAGCTGTGAACGGTGGGTACTTACGATGTTTCTGACGACAAAGGCCCTCGTGCTGCGCGAGGTCAAATACAAGGAGGCGGACAAGATCCTGACGGTGCTGACCGCCTCTGACGGCAAGCTGACGGTCAAGGCCCGGGGCGCGGCGCGGAAGGGCTGCAAATACGGCGCGGCGGCCCAACAGCTCTGCTACAGCGACGTGACCCTGTTCCACAACGCGGGGAAGTGGAGCCTCAACGAGGCAGAGACGGTCGAGCAGTTTTTGCCGCTGCGAAGCGACCTGTCCCTGCTCGCCCTCGGCAGCTACTTCGCGGAGCTCCTGGAGGCCGTCAGCGACGAGGACGACCCGAACCCGGCTTTACTTCAACTGGGCTTGAACAGCCTTTACGCCCTCTCCCGCGGCTTGTACCCTCCTGAGCGGGTCAAGGCGGTCTTTGAGCTGCGTTTGACCTGTCTCTCCGGCTTCCAGCCGCAGCTTGCGGCCTGCCCGGCCTGCGGCAGGGCGGACGCGGCGGAGCTGCGCTTCTCCCTCGGCGGCGGGACGATCCACTGTCCCGGCTGTCCGCCGGGCGCGCCGGGGCGCTCGGTTCCAATATCCCCGGATACGCTTGCCGCCATGCGCTACGTCGTCAAAGCCGAGCCTAGGCGCATCTTCTCCTTTCAGCTCCCCCCGGAGGCGGAACGGCAGCTCGGCGAGATCGCGGAAGGATACGTGCAAGCCCAGCTTGACCGCGGCTTCGGCGCGCTGGACTATTGGAAAAATGTGCAATGTGCAATGAGCAATGTGCAATGATGGGATCGATTTCGGCGAAAAATTTTAATAGTGGCGAAGCGACACCACAATTGTACATTGCACATTGCTAATTGCTAATTTCATTGAAGGATACAAAGCTATGGACAGATACGAAAAGTCATTGAACACCCTCGAGCTCCCCGCCGTGTTGGAGCTGCTGGCCCAGCAGGCCAGCGGCGCTGCGGCGAAGGACGCCTGCCGGGCGATCCGGCCCGCGGAGATCGAGTACGACGTGAAGAAGCGCCTCAGCGAGACCAGCGCGGCGAAGGCCATGATGGTCCTGCGCGGCGCGCCGGGCTTCTCCGGCGTGCGGGACGTGCGCAACGCCCTGGCCCGCGCGGACATGGGCGGCATCCTGAACACCCGCGAGCTGCTGCAGATCGCCTCCACGCTCCAATGTGCCCGCACGGTCCGCGCCTACGGCGAGGGCGACGAGAGCGGGCGGGGCGAGCTGGGCGTCTACTTCCACGGCCTGACCGCGAACAAATACTTAGAGGAGCGGATCATGACCTCGATCCTCGGCGAGGACGAGATCGCGGACGCCGCCAGCGGCGACCTGGCCGATATCCGGCGCAAGCTGCGCGTTGCCGCCGCCAAGGTGCGGGAGGCCCTGCAGAAGATCATCACCTCCCCGACTTACGCGAAGGTCCTGCAGGAGCCGATCATCACGACCCGCTCCGACCGCTTCGTGGTCCCGGTGAAGGCCGAGCAGAAGAGCGCGATCCCCGGTCTGGTGCACGATATCTCCGCCTCCGGGGCCACGGTCTTTATCGAGCCGATGGCGGCGGTCAAGGCCAACAACGACATCCGCGAGCTGCGGGCCAAGGAGAAGCTGGAGATCGAGCGCATCCTCGCCGAGCTCAGCGCGGAGTGCGCCTCCTTCCGGGAGAGCATCGACCGGGACTTCCTCGTACTGACCGAGCTGGACGTGATCTTTGCAAAGGCCAAGCTGAGCTACGTCATGGACGCGGACGAGCCCCGGCTCAGTGAACGGGAGCTGCGGCTGCGCCGCGCGCGGCATCCGCTGCTGCCGAAGGGGACAGCCGTCCCCATCGACGTGGAGCTGGGCGGCGACTTCGACACCCTGGTCATCACCGGCCCGAACACCGGCGGCAAGACCGTCAGCATCAAGACCATGGGCCTGCTGAGTTTGATGGCTCTCTGCGGGCTCCACGTCCCCGCCGCGGACGGGAGCTGCGTCCCGATCTACCGCAAGGTCCTGGCCGATATCGGCGACGAGCAGAGCATCGAGCAGAGCCTTTCCACCTTCTCCGCCCACATGACGAACATCGTGGAGATCCTGAACGAGTGCGGCGAGGGGACGCTCCTGCTCTTTGACGAGCTGGGCGCGGGCACCGACCCCACCGAGGGCGCGGCGCTGGCCATCGCGATCATCGAGCGGGCGCGGGCCATGGGCGCGACGGTAGCGGCGACGACCCACTACGCGGAGCTGAAGGTCTACGCCACGACTCAGAAGGGCGTGCAGAACGCATGCTGCGAGTTCGACGTGGAGACCCTGCGGCCCACCTACCGCCTGCTGATCGGCATCCCGGGCAAGTCCAACGCCTTCGCGATCTCCCGCCGCCTGGGACTCCCCGAGGACATCATTGCAGACGCGAAGGGCCGCGTCGGGACCGAGAGCGCGACGATGGAGGAGGTCCTCGAAAAGCTGGAATACCAGCGTCAGCTTCTGGAAAAGGAGCGGCTGGAGGAATCCAAAAAGCTCCGCGAGGCGGAGGAGAGCGCGAAAAAAGCCGCACAGCTCAAGGCGGAGCTGTCCGTCCGCTATGAGAAGGCCGACGAGAAGGCCCGGCGCGAGGCCCAGCGCATCCTCGATGATGCCCGCCGCCAGGCCGAGGCCGTGTTCGCCGAGCTGGACCGCATCCGCAAGCTGGAGGCGAAGAACAAGGACCATCAGGAGGTCAACGAGCTCCGGGCCCGGCTCCGCCGCAGCATGAACGAGGCGGACGAGAACCTTGCCGCGCAGTTTGAAAGCGACCTGCCGCGGGAGGAAGAGAAGAGCGCCAGACCCGCGAAGGCCGGGGATACGGTGAAGATCAAGAGCATGGGCGTGAAGGCGTCCGTGATCGCGGTGAATCCCGACGGCACGCTGCAGCTGCAGGCGGGGATCATGAAGGTCACCGCGAAGCAGGACGAGGTGGTGCTGTTGAGCGAGGCAAAGGCCGAGGTGAAGCCCGCCGTCGGCAAGCCCAGCGCGACGCTCCGCAGCAGCTCCCTGGCTTCGGAGATCGACCTCCGCGGCATGATGAGCGACGAAGCGGTGCTGGCCGCGGAGCGCTACGTCGACGCGGCGGTGATGGCGAAGCTGAAGCAGGTGACGATCATCCACGGCAAGGGCACCGGGGCGCTTCGCAGCGCGGTCCAGGCCATGCTGAAAAAGAACAAGCTGGTGAAGAGCTTCCGCCTCGGCGTCTACGGCGAGGGCGAGACCGGCGTCACGATCGTGGAATTGAAATAAGAGAATCAACGACAGAGCGGAGGGCTGGCCCTCCGCTCTGTCGTTGATTGCAAATATTTTATTTTTTGAAGCTGTCCTTCAGCCCCACCGCCCGGTTGAACACCGGATGCTCCGGCGTGGAGTCCACGTTGTCCACGCAGAAATAGCCCAGGCGCAGGAACTGGAAATCCGCCGGGGCCTCGACGCCGCCCAGGCTGGCCTCCAGCTTGCAGCCGGTCAGGGTTTCCAGGCTGTCCGGGTCGATGCAGTCCACGAAGTCGTTGCCGTGGGCGTCGGGGTCAGCCTCGGAAAACAGGTTGCTGTACAACCGGACCTCCGCGTCCACCGCGGTCTTGGCGTCCACCCAGTGCAGGGTCGCGCCCTTGACCTTGCGCCCGTCGGCGGGGTCGCCGCCGCGGCTGTCCGGGTCGTACTCGGCGAGAATTTCAACGACGTTCCCGGCCTCGTCCTTTACGCAGCCGGTGCAGCGGATCAGGTAGGCGCCCTTCAGACGGCACTCCGGGCCGCCGGGGAAGAGGCGCTTGTACTTCGGTACGGGGGTCTCCAGGAAATCGTCCGCCTCCACGTAGAGGTTGCGGGAGAAGGACAGCGGGCGGGTCCCGGCCTCGGGATCGTTGGGGTTGTTCTCGACCTCCAGGGTCTCGGTCTGGCCCTCCGGGTAGTTCGTGATCGTCAGCTTCACCGGGCGCAGCACCGCCATCCGGCGCAGGGCGTGAGCGTTCAAATCGTCGCGGAGACAGGCCTCCAGCAGCGCGTATTCCACGGTGCTGTTGACCTTGCTGACGCCGATGCGGTCGGTGAAGTCGCGGATAGACTTCGCGGTGTAGCCGCGGCGGCGCAGGCCGCAGAGGGTCGGCATCCGGGGATCGTCCCAGCCGGAGACGTAGCCCTCCTCCACCATGCGGCGGAGCTTGCGTTTGCTCATGACCGTGTGGTCCAGACCCAGACGGGCGAACTCGATCTGCCGGGGCTTGCCGGGCACGGAGACGTTGTTCACGACCCAGTCGTACAGGGGGCGGTGCTCCTCGTATTCCAGAGAGCAGAGGGAGTGGGTGATGCCCTCCAGCGCGTCCTGGATCGGGTGGGCGAAGTCGTACATCGGGAAGATGCACCACTTCGTGCCCTGGCGGTGGTGCTCGATGTAGCGGATGCGGTAGAGCACCGGGTCGCGCATGTTGAAGTTGCCGCTGGCCAGGTCGATCTTCGCGCGGAGGGTGTACTTGCCCTCCGGGAACTCGCCGTTTTTCATCCGCTCGAAGAGGTCCAGGCTCTCCTCGATGGGCCGGTCGCGCCAGGGGGAGCGGGCCGGGGTCCCCACGTCGCCGCGATACTCCCGGAACTGCTCCGGCGTCAGCTCGCAGACGTAGGCGAGGCCCTTTTTGATCAGCTCGACGGCGTATTCATAGGTCTGGGGGAAGTAGTCGCTGCCGTAATAAAAGCGGTCGTCCCAGTTGAAGCCCAGCCACCGGATATCCTGCTGGATCGCCTCGACGTACTCGGTGTCCTCCTTGGCCGGGTTCGTGTCGTCCATCCGCAGATTGCAGATGCCGCCGAAGGCTTCCGCCGTGCCGAAGTCGATGCACAGGGCCTTGCAGTGCCCGATGTGCAGATAGCCGTTGGGCTCGGGCGGGAAGCGCGTGTGCACCCGCATCCCCGCGAAGCGCCCGCCGGGGGCGATATCTTCCTTGATAAATTCACGAATAAAGTTGCTGCTGCTCTCGTCCATAACTCTCGTCCTCGTTTTCATAAGGTCTCAGGATTTTGCTATTATACACGCGGCACGGCGGATTTGCAACGGTTTTTTTGTGAACAGAGTAGGCATTCGAAGAACGGAAAATGCAGTGTTTGTGGTTTAATTGTCAATAATATTCTTGTTTCGGAGAAAAAAGTATAAAGCAACTCTCATTAGGCATGACAAGAAAGATAAAAAACTTTGAATTTTTCAAAAATAGTAAAAAATTTTGGGTGATTTTTCTTGATGAAAGAGTTATTGTCTATTTGCAAACGAGAAGCGGGTATTACCATTCTAGCACATGGTCATGTACAAATAAAAGCAACTATTACCTTTTTCTGTCCCTATTATTCTTCATTTCATTATTATCACCTCCTCGCACACCCCAAAGCGATACGAGGGTAGTCAGAGAAGACTTAAAAACTCATTATTCCCAAATTTATGTGATAATATGATTCATAAGTCATTCAGAGTTGTTTGACGCTCGCTGAAAAAGCCGCTGAAAACCCTGATCTCAAGGATTTCTATGAGAAAGCGCTAAACCAAATTGATACTGTAAACCAGAGAAGCCATGATGAGGCAAAAGAGCAAAGGTCTTTCATTCTTCAACTTGGAGAATGGGCAGTATCTGCAATTGTCGTTATTTCCATTGTTATCTATGCAATCGTTCCAAAAAAATAACGATGAATAATCAACTTGTTTCTTAGTTGCTTTTTGTTGTGGGTAATTCCGCTTCTGTTGCAGAACACACTATCCCATTAAGGGGTAGTGTGTTTTTTCTACAAATATGAACTAACATCTTTTTTGGAGAGTTATTTTGTGATTAACCTTTATGGGGTTAACCATTATCGCTTTTCAACTGAGCCGTCAGCTCGGCCACGCTGTCCTTCGAGGTCTGCCAAACGATCTCATACTCAATGGAGCCGTAGTGGTGGGCGTACACGTCCCGCGTACGGACGATCTGCTTCCAGGGGATGGACGGGTGCGCTTTCAGGTAGTCCTCGGACAGATGCTTCGCCAGCTCTCCGATCTGCAAAATCGCCATCGTCACGGCGTTCCGATAGATGAACCCCCTTTGCTCGTCGCAGAACAGGGCCTGATCGTCGTGAAAGAAATCGTGCGTCTCGCGGATCTCCTCACAGTATTTCAAAATCTTCGAGAGGACGATCTCGTCTCTACTGCTCATACAGCACCACCGAATCCTTCCTGGCCGCGTCCAGCAGCGCCCGGTCGGGGCTGCCCTCGGTCAAAATATCGACGGGCGCGTGCAGCGCGGTCTCCATGTCGCTCCAGAACGCGGCGAACTTCCAGAGGGTATCCATGGACCCCTTGCTGACCAGAAAATCGAAATCGCTGTCCGGCCGCGCCTCGCCCCGCGCCCGGGAGCCGAACAGCGCGACCCGCGTCACGCCGTGCTTCCGCGCGATGGGGATCACGGTTTCGCGGATGCTTTGAATGCTCTCCATCCCGATCCCTCCTTTTATCGGAACCATCATACCAAATTCACCGTGTTTTATCAACAGTTTTTCATCCATGCTTGACTTTTATGAAAACACTGATTATAATACAGCCTATCATCGGCTTGGATGGGCAGGAGTAGGTTTTCCCGGATGCGCAGAGAGGACGCGGTCGGTGGAAGCGTCTGGGAAGGGAGGACCGAAGGTCGGCCCGGAGCCGCGGGGGGGAAGTGTCCGCAGCGTGGCGCGGACATGCGTAGTCCCCGCCGTCTCACCGGCGTTATTCGGTGTTTGAGTGTCCCGACAGGCGCGCCATACGCTGCCGTGTCACGGAAGTATTGACAATCTGTATACCGACCTTCTCCCTCTTCCGTCATTTGCCTCGCGGGAGATCGGCAAATGCCACCTTCCCCCGCTGGGGGAAGGAAACGAATCGTTACGCTGAAGCGTCGGGTTCCACGCGGTCCGGTATCCCTCCGGTCCCCTCCCTCCCCCAGCGGGGGAGGGTCCGCCCGCAGGCGGAGGAGAGGGAGAAGGTTTCCTAATACAGATTGACAGATTCTCCATGAGACCGCAGATTCCGACGAAGCCCCGGGAAATTCAGGTGGTACCGCGGTTTACGATCGCCCTGAAGCATTTTCATCACTGTGACGGAAAATGCTTCGGGGCGTTTTTCGTCGGAAGGAGAGGTACGTTATGAAAGAACTCCCGAAGGTCTACGAACCCCAGAGCGTGGAGCAGAAGATTTACGCGTTCTGGGAAAACGGAAACTATTTCCACGCCGAAGTGGACCGCACAAAGAAAAAGAAGCCCTTTTCCATCGTGATGCCGCCTCCCAACGTCACGGGCCAGCTTCACATGGGCCACGCGCTGGACTGCACCCTGCAGGACATCCTGACCCGCTACAAGCGGATGCAGGGCTACAGCGCCCTCTGGATGCCCGGCACCGACCACGCGGGCATCGCCACGCAGATCAAGGTCGAGGAAGCCCTCCGCAAGGAAGAGGGCCTGACCCGCTACGACCTGGGCCGCGACAAGTTCCTCGAGCGCGTCTGGGCCTGGAAGGAAAAGTACGGCAGCCGGATCGTCGAGCAGCAGAAGCGCATGGGCGTCTCCTGCGACTGGGAGCGGGCCCGCTTCACGATGGACGAGGGCTGCTCCAAGGCCGTCCGGGAAACCTTCTGCAAACTCTACGAAAAGGGCCTGATCTACAAGGGCAGCCGCATCATCAACTGGTGCCCCCACTGCCTGACCGCCCTGAGCGACGCCGAGGTCGAGTACGCCGACAAGCCCGGCCACCTCTGGTATATCCGCTACCCGCTGACCGACGGCAGCGGCGACATCGTCGTGGCGACGACCCGCCCGGAGACCATGCTGGGCGACACCGGCGTGGCCGTGAACCCCGAGGACGAGACCCAGAAGGACAAGATCGGCAAGACCTGCATCCTGCCCCTGGTGGGGCGCGAGATCCCCATCGTGGGCGACGAGTACTGCGAGATCGGCTTCGGCACCGGCGCGGTGAAGATGACCCCCGCCCACGACCCCAACGACTTCGAGGTGGGCCTGCGGCACAATCTGGAGGTCATCCGCGTGATCGCCGACGACGGCACGATCAACGAGTTCGGCGGCGCCTACGAGGGCCTGGACCGCTACGAGTGCCGGAAGAAGATCGTCGCCGACCTGGAGGAACAGGGCTATCTGGTGAAGATCGAGGACTACAGCCACAACGTCGGCACCTGCTACCGCTGCCACAACGACGTGGAGCCCCTCATCAGCGCCCAGTGGTTCGTGAAGATGGAGCCCCTGGCGAAGGACGCCCTGCGCGTCGTGAACGACGGCACGATCCAGTTTGTGCCCGACCGCTTCGCCAAGACCTATACGAACTGGATGGAGAACGTCCACGACTGGTGCATCTCCCGCCAGCTCTGGTGGGGCCACCAGATCCCCGCCTGGTACTGCGACGACTGCGGCCACATCAACGTGAGCCGGGAAGACCCGACGAAGTGCGAGAAGTGCGGCTGCGAACGCCTGACCCGCGAGGAGGACGTGCTGGACACCTGGTTCTCCTCCGCCCTCTGGCCCTTCTCCACGATGGGCTGGCCGGAAAAGACCGAGGCGCTGGACTATTGGTATCCCACCAGCGTCATGGTGACCGGCTACGACATCATCTTCTTCTGGGTGGCCCGCATGATCTTCTCCGGCATGGAGCAGATGAAGGAGCACCCCTTCGACAAGGTGCTGATCCACGGCCTCGTGCGCGACAGCCTGGGCCGCAAGATGAGCAAAAGCCTCGGCAACGGCATCGACCCGCTGGACATGGTGGAGCAGTACGGCGCGGACGCGCTGCGCTTCAACCTCGTCACCGGCAACAGCCCCGGCAACGACATGCGCTTCTATCCCGAAAAGTGCGAGGCGATGCGGAACTTCTGCAACAAGATCTGGAACGCCAGCCGCTTCGTGATGATGAACCTCAGCATCGGGGACACCGCGCTGCCGGAGAAGCTGGAGCTCGAAGATAAGTGGATCTTGAGCCGCTTCAACGACACCGCGAAGGCCGTCAGCGAGAATCTGGACAAGTTCGAGCTGGGCGTCGCCGCCGCGAAAATTTACGACTTCATCTGGGACGACTACTGCGACTGGTATATCGAGCTGACGAAGCCGCGCCTGAACGGGGACGACCCGGCGGCGAAGGAGGGCGCGGAGCGCGTGCTGCTCCACGTGCTGACCGGCTTCCTCAAGCTGCTGCACCCCTTCATGCCCTTCATCACCGAAGAAATTTACCAGGCCATCCCCCACAGCGGCGAGGCGATCATCGTGGAGGAGTACCCGAAGTACGATCCCGCCCTGGCCTTCCCGAAGGAGGAGGCGGACTTCCAGCTCGTGATGGAGGCCATCCGCGCCGTCCGCGCCAGAAGGGCCGAGATGAACGTCCCGCCCAGCCGTAAGAGCCATCTGATCATCGCCACCGACCGCCCCGACGCCTTTGAGCAGGGCACGGCCTATATCAGGAAGCTGGCCTACGCCGAGGCTGTCACGGTCCAGACCGAAGCCCCCGCCGAGACAAAGGGCATGGTCAGCGCCGTCACCGGCAACGCCCGGATGTTCATGCCGATGGCCGACCTGGTGGACCTGGACGCCGAGCGGGCAAGACTGAGCAAGGCTCTGGCGAACGCCGATAAGGGTCTGGCCGGACAGATCGCCAAGCTGAGCAACGAGAAGTTCGTCGCCCGCGCTCCCGAGGCCATCGTCAACGCCGAGCGTGAGAAGAAGGCGAACCTGGAGGCCCTGATCGAGAACCTGAAGCAGAGTCTGGCGAACCTGGGATAACAACGTAGGGGCCGCAGCCCACGGCGGCCCGTCAAAAAAAGGGGGAACGACACCATGAACCGCTCCGAGATGACCGACGCCATCGAGACGGAACGGCTGGTGCTGTTCCCCTATACCTTGGAAAATCTGAAGCTGTTCAACGACGACCTCCCCGGTTTCGAGGCCCGCTTCGGCGTGGTCTACCGCGGGGAGGAGCTGGATCACCTGCTCCGGGGGTTTCTGCGGCGGCTGGAGGATGAGATCGCCGCGGACCCGGTGCATTATCTGTTCTTCACGGAATTTCTGATCGTGCGGAAAACCGACAGCCACGTGGTCGGCTCCATCGACTATAAATACGTGCCCGTCGAGGGCGTGACCGAGGTCGGCTACGGCATGAACCCCGCTTACGAGGGACAAGGCTACATGACCGAGGCCCTCCGCGCCTTTCTGGACTTCGCCCGCGCCCACGGCGTCCGCGCCGTCCGGGCCGACACGGAGCGGGACAATCTCCGCTCGCAGGCGGTGCTGAAACGCTGCGGCTTTCGCTTCCTGTACGAAGATCAGAATCTATGGTGGGAACGACAATTGGACGACAAAACGATCTCTCCGTAGGGACGGCTCTTAGCCGTCCGCCGCCGCGAAAAAATCCATCCTGAATCAGACCGCGACCACGGACGGCTGAGAGCCGTCCCGAGACTGTCGACAAAGTCGACAGTCTCGAATGATTTGAACGTCAAGGGGGACTCCCGTCCCCCTTAACAATCCCCCTTGCGAGTTTTTCACTTGGAAAAGCCATTTGTCTACAGTCTGCGGACGGCTGAGAGCCGTCCCTACTGGAAAAACCCACGCAAGCGATCGAATGACACGGTGGGCGCTTCGTGAAGCGCCATTACATTCATGATCGGAGGCATCCCGACATGGTTTACCTGATCGGCGGGTCCAGCCATTGCGGCAAGACCCTGCTGGCCCAGCGCATCACGGAGCGCTTTCACGTCCCCTATACCTCCATCGACCACGTGAAAATGGGCTTCATCCGCGGCGGCTACACGACGCTGACGCCGGAGGACGACGACGAGCTGCGGGAATTCCTGTGGCCCTTTCTGGTCGGCATGATCCGCACCGCCATTGAGAACGAACAGACCCTTCTGCTGGAGGGCTGCTACGTCCCGGCGCACTGGCGCGACAGCTTCACCGAAGCGGAGAACGCGCAGATCCGCGCGGTGTTCCTGACCATGAGCGCGGACTATCTCCGAAAGAATTTTGACCTGGTACGCGCCCACGCCGACGCCATCGAGACACGACTGGACGATCATCCGGACCCGGAGCGGCTGATCCGCTGCTCGGAATGGTTCCGGGAGCAGTGCCATGAGGATGGCACGCCGTGCATTGACGTGACGGAACGCTTCGACCTCGACGAGATCGCGGAGCAGGCCGCGGCGCTGCTGGGGATAAGTAACAAGTAACAGGTAACAGGTAACAAACGGGCGGACGGCTCTCAGCCGTCCGCCCTTCAGACGCGCCCCGTAGGGCGCGATGCCCTTATCGCGCCGCCGCCCCGCGCGTCGCGCGGGGCGGGATGCAGGGCCCAACCTCGACAGAGCGCGGAGCGATCAGGGGATCGCTCCCTACGGCGAAGCCGTTGTCGTTACGGGCGGGCGACCACATAGGGTCGCCCTTACGTTGGATCGGCGGGGCGGCTGTCGCCTGCCAGCCGCGCGGTTTCAAGCTCCTCCATTGCGATCCCTCCGTTTCCACGCCCCATGACAGCGAAGAAGCGCGGCCCCGTCAAGCCTTTCACGATCCAATGATTTTTCCGTACCCTCCCCGCTTCGACGGCATTTTCCCGCCGCGTCCGCTATGCTTGGCTCAAAAGGGAGGGACAAGCCGATGAAGGTGTTTTCCACATACGACAACGGCCGCCTGACGGTGCAGCTCCACGGGGAGCTGGACCACCACGCGGTGCGGGACGCGGCGGAGCTGATCGAACGGCTGCTGGCGGAATATCTGCCCCGGAGCTGCGTGCTGGACCTGGGCGGGCTGAGCTTTATGGACTCGTCCGGGATCGCGCTGATCCTGCGCGTCCACCGGCGCATGGTGGGCTCCGGCGGGCGGGTCTGGGTCGAGCAGGCGAAGGGCCAGCCGCTGCGGGTGCTGGACGCGGGCGGCGTGGAGCGGCTCGTGCGGATCGTGGCGCAGAAGGAGGCGAAACGGGCATGAAGAGCGACAATTACGTAAAGCTGGAATTTCCGTCCCGGAGCGTGAACGAGTCTCTGGCAAGGACGGCCGTGGCGGGCTTCGCCGCGCAGATGGACCCGACCCTGGACGAGCTGGGGGATATCCGCACCGCGGTCAGCGAGGCGGTCACCAACGCCATCGTCCACGCCTACCCGGACGCGGTGGGCACCGTCTGGCTGCGGGCGCGGATCATCGACGGGGAGTTCTTGGAGATCGTGGTCAAGGACAAGGGCCGCGGCATCGAGGACGTGAAAAAGGCGCGGACGCCCCTCTTCACCACCGGCGGCGAGGACCGGAGCGGCATGGGCTTCACGATCATGGAGAGCTTCACGGACAAGCTCTCGGTCCGCAGCGCCCCCGGAAAGGGGACCACGGTGACCCTGCTGCGCCGCATCCGCAAAAAGCGGGGATGAACGCCGAGACCGCGGCGCTGATCCGGCGGAGCCAGGCGGGGGACCGGGCGGCGACGGCGAAGCTCACGGAGGACAATCAGGGCCTGATCTGGTCCGTGGCCCGGCGCTTTCTGGGCCGGGGCGTGGAGCTGGACGACCTCTACCAGCTTGCCTGCGTGGGCTTTCTGAAGGCCGTCGGCGGCTTCGACCCGGACTACGGGACCCGGTTCTCCACCTACGCGGTGCCGAAGATCGCCGGGGAGATCCGCCGCTTCCTCCGGGACGACGGGGCGGTGAAGGTCAGCCGGGGCGTCAAGGAGCGCTACGTCCTGATCCGCCAGGCGCGGCAAAGGCTGGAGCAGCGCCTTGGCCGGGAGCCGACGCTGTCCGAGGTCCAGAAGGAAACGGGCCTCCCGACCGAGGATATCGTTCAGGCGGAAACGGCCCTGGCCCCGACCCAGTCCCTCCAGCAGGAGACCGGGGAGGAGCATTTCACGCTGGAGCAGGCCCTCGGAGACGCCGGACAGGAGGACCGCCTGCTGGACCGCTTCGCGCTGGACGAGGCCCTCAGAAAGCTGCCGGAGCGGGAGCGTCAGGTGATCGCCCTCCGCTACTTCCACGCGCTGACCCAGGAGCGCAGCGCCCGCGTCCTCGGCGTCAGCCAGGTCCAGGTCTCGCGCATCGAGCGGAAAGCGCTTTCGATGCTAAGGGAGCTGTTGAGTTAGGAGTTACGAGTTAGGAGTTAGGAGTTATTGGATTTCGACCTCAACTCCTAACTCCTAACTTCTAACTTCTAACTCCTAACTTCTACCTCTTACCGCAGCTCCATCGCCCGTACCAGCAAAATGGCGGCGTTGCCCCGGCTGAGGTTCTCGTCCGTGAAGCTGACCCCCGCGGGCAGCAGGCCGCAGGCGCTGAGGTTGACCGCGCTCTGTCTGGCCCAGGCGGGGACCGTGTCGTCCAGCGGGACCCAGGTCGGCACCGCGTCGGTCAGGGCCAGCGCGCGGTCGAGGATGCAGGCGGCCTCCGCCATTGAGATGGGACTGTCGGGACGGAATACGGCCAGCGCGCCGTCCTCCGCCTCATAGCCGGAGATCAGGCCGCCGCGGACCGCCGCGCCGACGTAGTCCCGCGCCCAGGCGCTGATCGCCGCGTCGTCGGAAAAGCCGGTCCTGCGGACGGTCTCGGACGCCTCCGCGCCAGTGACCAGCATGCACGTCACCAGAAATTCTTCCCGCGTGATGGGCTCGTCCGGGCCGAACACGTACTCCCCGCCGACCTGCCGGCCGACGTAGATCCCCTCCTCCGCCAGCCGCCGGGCCGCGTAGTCGGCTGCGGTGCCCGCCGTGTCAGCGTAGGCGGCGGAGCGCTTCGGCTTCACGATGCTGATGAGCACCGTGGCCTCCTGGCTCCGGTTGCCCTCCGCGTCCGTGGCGCGGTAGCCGAAGTAGTCCTTGCCCCGCCGCCCCGCGTCCGGGGTGTAGACGAAGCGCCCGTCCTCGCAGAGCTCCACGCTGCCCTTGCCGGGCTGGGTCGTGATCTCGAAGCTGAGCAGCCCGCCGTCCGGGTCCTTCGCGGCGAGGCTCCCGCCGACGCTGACGCCGCGGTAGGTCTCCAGCTCCAGATTCTCCGCCACCGGCGCCCGCCCGTCCGCGAGGGCCGGGACCAGCAGACTCAGCAGCAGCGCGAACGTCAAAGCCAGACTGCCAAACACAAATCGCTGTTTCATAAATGCAAAACCTCCGATCCAAATGATGCTGTTTCCAGCATGCACCGGATCGGAGGTTTTATACATTTGAATGTTCGCCCGTTTCGTAGGGA
>JAFSRS010000003.1 GCA_017445985.1 Oscillospiraceae bacterium
CGCCGCGGTATTGCAGCTCCACGGTCCGGTAGCCGGAGACGGCGCAGCGCAGCAGCCCGCTCTCGTCGTTCAACTCGCGCAGGGCGTCGACCAGCTCCCGGATCAGCGTCGTCATGCGCAGCCGGAGAAGGGTGGACACGCCCTGGACGGTCAGCTCATCCTCCAGCTCCGCGAGCATCCGGTCCAGCCGCGCGCCATCGAGCGTCGTGATTTTTTCCGTCATGCGATACACGCTCCCTTCCGCTTACAGCGCCGGCGCGCCGGCGGTCTGCCGCGTCATCTCCCGCTCCACCTCGGCGGGGGTGCGGATCTCGAAGCGGGAGGGCTTCGTCTCATCGCCGGAGAGCTCCTGAAGCTGAATGCGCCGCTCAAACACGCCGCCGACGATCTGCTTGCCAAACTGCTCCGGCGCGCTGATATGCTCCCTGGACAGGGTAAGGCTCTGCTCCATGAGCTTCGGGAGGGGCTTGCCCCGCTCCTCGTGCGCGTCCATCGCGTCGTCGTCGTATCCCGCGTCAGCGTGTACACGGTCGGTACTCATGATAAAGTCAGGGTTGACGATGTCGGTAAACCGCCGGCCCGGGTTCTCCTTCATCTGCCTCCCGATCTCCTGGCGGATCGACTCGCCGTAGATCACCGCGGCGACCTTTCCGCAGATCGCGCTCTCCCCCTTTGTGGGAATGCCGTTGAGCAGCTGCTTCTGCGCGGTCAGGGACTCGGAGATGCGCCGATACGGGCGGGTGCAATTGCCGATCAGCTCGCCCGCGTCCCAGTAAGCGCCCTTGCCGTATTTCTCGTCCATCCGCTCCTTTGACGAGGCCATATCCTGGCTCTGGTCAAAGGCGGTGTCGCTGAGCATGGCGAACTCCCGATAGCCCGTCTGCTCGGTGACGTCGGCGCGGGAGAAGTCCAGCTTTGCGGCCTGGCTGTCCATGCGATCCCGCAGGACGGTAGCCGCCTCGTGCTGGACGTCCACCAGCCAGTCGGTGTCTCCCGCCTTGTAGCGCTCGTAGGTCTCCTTGAACGCATCCGCCCGCGCCCTCTGCATATCGGGATTGCCCATGTCGAACATCTGCTCGTTGGTGTACAGCAGCTTCCCGTCCGCGTCCCGTTTGGTGGCCATGACCTGCATCACGGTGGCGTAGAAGCAGCTTCGGGTGGTTCTGAAGCCGTTCCGCTCGCCCATAGAGGCCGGATCGCCATGGGCGTCGGGGAAGCTGTCCGCCATATCCCGCCGTACCTCCGGGTGGAACCGGTCGACCTCCTCGAGATAGGTGAAGGACATGGCGCCATTGGTGGCAAGATTGGCCCGGGCGACCTTGTTGCTGAACTGTACCCGCTTTCGGGCGTCCATCTCCTTCTCGTAGTTCACGACAGCGGCCTTTTCTTTCTTATAAAAGCCGATTTTGCTCCAGAACCTCTGCCATCCGTTGAGCTGCCTGGGCTTTACCAGCGGCCCGGTTGGCTCGTAGCCCCTGGCGGTCAGGCGCATGGGCTCGTCCTTGATCTTCCCGGTGTCCCGGTCGGGCACGAAGACCTCCACCCTTTCCCCGTTGGCCAGAGCGCCGGAGATCATCTGGTTGAGGTATTGCTTCCCCATCGTTTTGTAGAACTTTCCATAGGCCCCGGCCCGCTCGGTGTCCCGATAGGGCGTTCCGCTCTCCGTCCGCAGGTTCGGGAACTCCTCGTTAAACTTCTCCATCAGTACCTCGGCGGCGACCCGCCCGCCGATAATGACGTGGTCGGCGCGATCCAGATACGGCACATTGGTTCTGTCCTGGCTGGCGTCCCAGCGGCCGAACGCCCGATTCAGCAGGTCTCCCGCCACGGCGTCGGAGTACGCCGCCATGTGCTGCTGGACCTGGCTTTCGTCCAGCTTTTTCCCTTTTTTCGGCACATTATGTCTCCTTCCTCTTTATTCCTCGTCCCGGAGGGCTTCCAGCTCCTCCAGGCTCAGCCCCCAGTTCTCGGGCATACTGAACAGGGCTTGCAGCAGCACGTTGTCAAAGTCGGCGAAGAAAACCCCCGCCTCCTCCGGCTGTACCAC
>JAFSRS010000046.1 GCA_017445985.1 Oscillospiraceae bacterium
ATCACCTTCTCCAAGGTGGGCGTGCTGAGCGTGGCGGAGGACCTGCGGAGCCAGGGCAAGCAGCCCGCCATCATCTACGGGGCCCTGCCCTACGCCACCCGGCGGCGGCAGATGGAGGGCTTCCTCAGCGGCCAGACCCGCTACGTGGTCAGCACCGACGCCATCGGCATGGGCCTGAACCTCCCGATCCGCCGGGTGATCTTCATGGATACCGAGAAGTTCGACGGGCACGAGCGGCGGGAGCTGCGGCCCGCGGAGATCCAGCAGATCGCGGGGCGGGCCGGGCGCTACGGCATGTACGACAAGGGCTACGTGGGCGCGACCCACGATCTGGACTTCATCCACGCCGGGCTGAAAACCATGGTCCCGCCGCTGCGGGAGGCCGTGGCGGGCTTCTCCGACCTGGTGCTGAACGTGGACTTCGACCTGCTGGAGGTCCTGACCGAGTGGAGCCGGATGCCGACGGCGGAGCCCTACGTGAAGCTGGACGTGAGCCGCTACCTGTCCCTGATCGGCAAGCTGCGGGAGCTGGGCTTCACCCTGAGCCGGGAGCAGGAGCTGCGGGCGGCGAACATCCCCTTCGACGAAACGGACGAGGCGCTGCGGGAGCTGTTTTTCGAGTTCCTGCGGGCCTGGAGCCAGGGGGAGCCGCTGGAGCAGCCGGCGTTGGCCGACGGGCGGAGCTGCACCCTGCCGGAGCTGGAGGGGCACTACCGGAAGCTGGACCTGTATTTTTCCTTCGCGAAGGCCTTTCAGATCGCGGTGGACACCGAGGCGCTGGCCGAGGCCCGGGCCGCCGTGGCGGAGGAGATCAACGAGATCCTGCTGCACCGCCTCCGCAGCAACATCCGCTTCTGCGACCGCTGCGGCAGGGCCCTGCCCCTCCACAGCCGGGGGCGGCTCTGCGAGGCCTGCTACCGGCGCACCCGCGGGAGGCGGTGGTAAAATCAATGCGCAATGTCGGGCGCTTCGCGGTTCGCGCCGTCCCTGCGGATTTTTCCTCCCAGCTCCCGATCTCAGGTTTTTCCATTCTCTTTCCCCCAAAATTTTTCTTGACATTCCCGAATATTCGTATATAGTAATTCGGCCTGTGTTTACGGGCTTAACATCCTTGCCTGCGATCCACCGCAGGCCATCAGTCCAGAAGGAGGTGCTGACAATGGCAAAATCTGTGGAAAAGTACGAAGTGATGTACGTCCTGAATCCGAAGCTGACGGAGGAGGAGACGGCCGCTGTCGTCGAAAAGTTCAAGGCGCTCATCGAGAAGCACGGCACGATTGACGAGCTGCAGGAGATGGGCAAGCGCAAGCTGGCCTACGAGATCAACTATCTCACCGAGGGCTACTATGTGCTCGTGAAGTTCACCAGCGATCCCGATTTCCCGTCCGAGCTCGACCGCGTGCTCGGGATCACCGACGGCGTGATCCGCAGCCTGATCACCATGCGCCAGGAGTAAGCGAGGGAGAGCATGCTGAATCATATCGTCGTCATGGGCCGACTGACCCGTGACCCGGAGCTGCGCTACACGCAGAGCCAGCTTCCGGTTACCAGCTTCCGCGTGGCCGTGGACCGCGATTTCGGCGGCCGCGACGGGCAGGAGAAGCAGACCGATTTCATCGACTGCGTCGCCTGGCGGAACACCGCGGAGTTCGTGAGCAAGTATTTCACGAAGGGCAGCATGGCCGTCGTGAGCGGCCGTCTGCAGATCCGCGACTGGACCGACCGCGACGGGAACAAGCGCACCACCGCGGAGATCGTGGCGGACAACGTCTACTTCGGCGAGAGCAAGCGCTCCCGCGACGAGGACGGCGGCTATCGCCAGAACAGCGGCGGCTACCGCCAGAACGACGGCGGTTATCGCCAGAACGAGGGCTCCCGCCAGAACGACGGCGTCTACCGCTCCAACGACGGCTACCGCGGCAGCGCCCCCGCCCCCGCGAACAATGACAGCTATCGGAGCTTCGACAGCGCAAGCGCCGACTCCGGTTTTTCCGAGCTCAGCGACGCTGACGGCGAGCTGCCGTTTTAAGAGCGTTGCGCCGTATTTTGATTTGAATGGAGGAATGAGCCTTGGCTTTCGAGAGAAACAACGGGAAACCCCACAAGCGCAGAAAGGTCTGCCAGTTCTGTGTGGACAAGGCGACCTTTGTGGACTATAAGGACGTGGCCAAGCTGGGCCGCTACACCAGCGAGCGCGGCAAGATCCTGCCCCGCCGCGCCACCGGCACCTG
>JAFSRS010000047.1 GCA_017445985.1 Oscillospiraceae bacterium
CTTTGATTTCGTATGTCTGACGTTCTCCCTCTCCTGCCCTTCGGGCACCCTCCCCCGCAGGGGGAGGGAACCAAATCGTTACGCTGTACCGGAGATTTAGAGGCTGGTGGTAAGATTCGCAACTCCTTTCCCTCCCCCAGCGGGGGAGGGTGCCGCCGCAGCGGCAGGAGAGGGAGAACGTCGGATACACGAAATCATAAAGTTTTCTGTGATACAGCGCACTCGTTACGCGCCCGGTCTGGCTCACAGCTCCAGCGTTTCCAGCTCGCCGATGATGTCCTTCTGCCGCTCGTAGAACAGCAACTCCTTGTTGTGGGCGAAATACTCCTTGCAGCCGTAGCGAGAGATATAGCGCGCGCAGTACCGGCTGACGGTCAGCTCGGTGACCAGGATCAGCATCTCCTGCCCGTCGGGGAATACCGCCTCGCAGAAGGCGAAGAGGTTGGAGAGCTTCCGCCCCGCCTCCGCCGCCTGCCGCTTCAGGGCCAGCGTGCGGCCGTCGAAGTCGGCCTTGAGGAGCCGGAAGGCTGCCTCGTTCCCCTCCGGCTGCTCCCGGGCCAGGCTCGCCTGCTGCTCGGAGAGCATCGCGATCGCCCGGTGCAGCGCGTACTGCCGGTCCGCGGAGAGCGTGGAGGCCCGGCGGCCCGTTTCCAGCTCCCGGCGCCTGGCCTCGAGCTGCTCCGACAGGGCGCTCAGGGCGTCGGTCCCCGGTACAGCCAGCGCGGCGCGGAGGGCCTTCAGGGCGCCCAGCAGCTCGGAGACAGCCTGCTCCTCCTGGCAGACGGCCTTCAGAGGCTCCGTCACGCCGTCGATCAGCAGGCCCAGCAGGCTCAGCCGCTCGTCGAAGCGGGCCTGCCGCGCCCGCTCCCGCACGGCCTCGTCCGCCTGCCCGTCCAGGATGCGGTCCACCTGATAGTCGGCCCGGTACTTGTTGAACAGGTCGTAGTAGACCGCGAAATCCTTCGCGATCTTTTTGTTTTGCAGGTACTGGCGGATCAGGTTCTCGTCCACCCGGTCGCCGTTGGCCTCGCAGAGCCGGATCATGTCGCTGAGGTCCGACCAGCCGCGGGCGGTGACGAAGCTCTTGCCGTCCACGCCGCTTTCGATCTGGTAGAAATCGCCCTTCTTCACGTCCAGATAGGTCAGGATCGCCGGGTGGGTGTCCCGGGCGTAGGCGTACTCCTTCCAGACGCCGTAGTCCGGCTCCACGTCCACGCGCTTGAGGCGGTCCCAGGTCACGATGTCGAACTCGCGCACGGAGCTGTTGAACTCCGGCGGGTTGCCCGCGGTGACGACGATCCAGCCCTCCGGCACCTGATGGCGGCCGAATACCTTGTACTGCAGGAATTGCAGCATGGAGGGAGTCAGGGTCTCGGAGACGCAGTTCACCTCGTCGAGGAAGAGGATGCCCTCCTTCAGCCCCGTCTGCTCCATCATCTCGTAGACGCTGGCGATGATCTCGCTCATCGTGTACTCGCTGACCGCGTACTCCCGCCCCCCGTAGGTCCGGCGCTCGATGAAGGGCAGGCCAAGCGCGCTCTGGCGGGTGTGGTGGGTCATGGAATAGCTCACCAGCCCGACGCCCAGCTCCTGGGCGATCTGCTCCATGATGGCGGTCTTGCCGATGCCCGGAGGGCCCATCAGGAAGATCGGGCGCTGCTTCTCGATGGGGATGCGGTAATTGCCGAACCGGTCCTTGGAAAAATACGCCCGCATGGCGATCTGGATCTGCTCCTTGGCCTCTTTAATATTCATAACCGGGTCCTCCCCTCAAATTTCATCTTCCCGCAGCACCAGCCGGATGGCCCAGGGCGGTACGTCGGGGTTGTTGTCCGCGTCGTCCAGAAACACGAAGGCGGTCTGGTAGTCCGGCATCCGCTCCGGGAAGGTGCCCCAGCCGTCGGTGAAATAGATCAGGCCGCGGAGGTTCGTGAACTCCTTCCGCTCCCGCAGCCGCTCCACGCAGGAAAACACCGGGCGGAAGTCCGTCCCGCCCAGGCCGCGGAGCGTCATGGTCTTGATATATTCGTCGAAGTCCTCCTGACAGGTGATCTTCACGTCCTCCTGGATCGCGGCGTCGCACTGGATGATATGGAGGTTGACCTTGGAGAAAAAGCTTTCGGAGGACTTCAGAAGGTTCCAGGTCTTTTGCACGAAGCGCTGCACCGTCTCGCCGGACACGGAGCCGGAGGTGTCGATGGCGACGACGAACTCCCGCACCCGCTTCGTCTCCTTGTATTCCAGCGGCTCGATCAGGGGGACCCTGCCGTAGAGCCGCAGGCCGTAGGTATAGAAGATGTAGTCGAACTCGTCGTCGTTCACCCGCATGACCTCGCCCAGCACGGCGAAGCGGCGGAGGAAGGCGGCGTAGTCGTAGCGCTCCCGGTTGACCGAGCGGAGGTTCTGGAGCATCGCGCCGGGGTCCACGCCCTGGCTCCGGGAGAAGGTCTCCACGTCCACCTGGATGCGCTCGGCCACGTCCTTCCAGTCCTCCTCGGAGCAGAGGGCCGGACCGCGCCCGCCGCCGCCCCCGGCGTCCGGGCCGTCGCTGGGCCCGCCGCCGCCCAGGCCCTCGCCGGAGGGCCCGTCGGCGCCCGCGTTTTTCTCGCGGCTGCCCAGCCCCGCCGCGGCCTTCTCCTCCGCGGAGGCGTACCAGAGCCGGTGGTCGTCGGCGTAGAACAGCTCCCGCAGCGCCACCATGTACTCCGGGGCCACTCGCCGGTCCACGAAGGCGCGGTAGAGCCGCTCCGCCGTGAGGGAGCCCAGCTCCGCCTTCAGCTCCGCCAGCTTGGAGCGCTGCCGCGCCTCCCGCTCCGCCTCCGCCGCCTGCAGGCCCAGGCCGGAGATCACGGCCTCCACCGCGATGTCGCAGGCCAGGTCCCAGGCCGTGTGGTCCACCAGGCTGTGGATGAACGCGTGGCGGAACACGCAGTGGAACACGACGTGCAGGTAGTCCCGCACGCAGCGCGCCCGGTCGTCCCGGTAGCAGCGCAGCACGTGCCGCGGGTCGTAGGCCAGGCTCCGCCCGTCCGTGGCGTAGCCCAGGCCCATCACCAGCGCCAGCCCCGTCAGCTCCCTCAGCTCCAGCCGGTTCAGCGCCGCGTCCAGAAAGCGCAGATGCACCAGGAGCTGGCTGCGGGACAGGCCCATGACCTCCCGCGCCAGCTCGGACACGCGGCTGTTTTTCTCATCCATATCCGTTCACCAATCCAACGTGAACTCCGCCAGCGGGTCCAGATCGGGCCAGCGGGTGTTTTTGTAGGCCAGCAGCGCCGCCAGCACCTTGGCCGCGCCGGCCTCCTGGGCGGCGGCGATGAAGTCCGTCACCTGGGCTGCGGTGAAATCCGGCATCCAGTCCATCACCGAGAGGTCGTCCTTCTTCACCCGGTCGCCGACGGTCACGCTGTCGAGCCAGGCGACCACGTGGTTCACCAGCCGGCTGTGTTCCAGCACGGTGAAGCGCCGGATATCGCAGAGGCTGATCCGGCTCCCGTCGGGGGCGGTGCCGAAGCGCCAGCGGGCCTCCACCGAACAGCCGGGGATCTCCAGCTTTTCGTTCAGCCCGTGCCGCGCCGCGCCCTTGAGGGCGGAATAGGGGATCGGGCAGTCGGCGTAGCGGTCCGGGCGCAGCTCCGCCGCGGCGCGGACCGGCTCCCAGATCTGGGCGAAGGGCTGTTTCAGGCCGCGGGCGCTGAAATAGTCCCGCCAGGCCTCCGCCTCCCCCGGCCCCAGCTCCATCGGGTGGGCCACCCGGACCGGCGCGTCGCTCATCGGATAGGGCGTACCGTCGCTCCGGACCGTCCCGGCCTCCGCGCGGGTAAAGCTCGCGCCCCCCTGCTCCCAGACCAGCAGGCAGGCCACGCCCCGCAGGATCGGGTTCCCGCCGTAGGTCCGCCGCCAGTCCGCCGCGCTCCGCGCCCGGCCGCTGATGAAGTCGTCCATCAGGATGTCCGCCCGGTGCTTCCAGATCTTCCCCGCGTCCCTTTGCAGCCGCGCGAAGTCGGTCTCCGCCGCCGCCAGCTTCTCCGGGTCCGCGCCCGCCGCCGGGAGGGTCTTCGTGCGCGTCCCGTCCGGCAGCTCGACCAGAAAGCGCAGGTCCCGCTGCATCCGGGCCGTCACGCGCCGGTTCCCCAGCTCGTAGACCTTGCGCCCTTGCTCGTCCAGGCCCAGCTCGGAGAGGCGGCGGTCCCGGAGCTCGTCCGGGTCCACGCCGCGCAGGGCGGCGTAGCGGTCGAACTCCCGCCGGGTCTCCGCCAGCAGCATCGCCGCGCGGGTGTCGCTGCGGAGATAGGCCTCGTAGAAGGCCGCCTGATAGCCCGCGGGCCAGCCCGGCGCGGCGGCGATCAGGGCCTCCATCCGGTCCTCGTCGGCCCCGGCGCAGAGGGCCTCCATCGCCCCGGCGCAGCCCGCGCTGAGCTGGCTTTTCCCGTCGATGGCGATCAGCCAGGTCACGTCCCGGCCCGGCGGGAGCAGTACCTCATGGAGATGGATGCAGCCCGCGAAGGCGTTGTCCCCCAGCTCCCGCAGGCTCGCCGGGAGAGAAACGCGCTTCAGGCCCATGCAGCACCAGAAGGCGCTGCCGCCGATCCTTTCCAAGCCCTCCGGGAGGGCAAGCTCCGTCAGGCTCTTGCAGCCGAAAAAGGCGCTGCTGCCGATGCGCCGCAGGCCCGCCGGGAAGGAGACCCGCGCCAGACTGCCGCAGTCGTCGAAGGCGCTGCTGCCGACGCTCTCCACGCCCGCCGGGAGTTCTATGCCCGTCAGCTCGCGGCATTCCAGAAAGGCCCGGTCCCCGACGGCTGTGACCCCCTCGGGGACGCGAACCGCGCCGCCGGGCCCGCGATAGACCCGCAGGATCCCGTTTTCGATGACAAATCCGCCCGGAGCGCCCATTCGTCCTGCCCCCTGCCTTTGTTCCGGTTTTTCTATGATTTTTATTATATCGGCAGGGGGAAACGATGTCAAGCGGGGGAGAGGGACAAGGAGTTAGGAGGAGTTAGGAGTTATGAGTTAGGAGTTATGAGTTAGGAGTTTTGAGTTAGGAGTTTTGAGTTAGGAGTTAGGAGTTGGGAGTGGGAGGCATTCCGTAGGGACGGCTCTCAGCCGTCCGCGTCGTCGAAGCGCCCCGTAGGGCGCGATCCCCTGATCGCGCCGCCGCACCGCGCGGAGCGCGGGGCGGAGATCGCGGCGGCTTACATTTCACTCCGTAGGGGAGGGGCTTGCCCCTCCCGCGCGTTCCGGCGTTCTGATTCGCGATAGCCTTTGGCGCAATCGCGACTGGTGCGGATTCGCCCGAGCGCTTTGCTGAACCGGCGCTTGCTGCCGGGAGGGGCAAGCCCCTCCCCTACGGTGTCGACCGGGCGCCTGCAGAACGCGGAGCGATCAGGGGATCGCTCCCTACGGCGTCGGCGGAAATCATGACGGCGGACGGCTGAGGGCCGTCCCTGCCGAACGAATTCCGCCCGCCCCTTGTATACGGGCGCGGGGATAAATTGTTTCCGCGAATCCGGGACGCCGCCTCTTGCGCGCCGGGGCGGGAGGGTGTATACTTTTACGGGATCATTGAATAATCAGGAGGACGGAACTATGAATCGCTACGTAACGAAACGCAACGAGCTTTTGGCGCAGAAGGTCATCAAGGGGCTGGCCTCCCGCAACATGACGGGCTATTACGCGGAGAGCCGGGAGGCGGCGCTGCGGCTGGCGCTGGAGCTGATCCCGGAGGGCAGCACGGTCACGATGGGCGGGAGCATGTCCGTCAGCGAGATCGGGCTCCGGGCGGCGATGAAGGAGGGCAACTACAACTTCATCGACCGGGACGCCATGGAGGACAAGCGGGCCGCGATGCTGGCGGCCTACGACGCGGACGTGTACCTCGCCAGCGCCAACGCGGTCACGGAGGACGGCATGCTCGTCAACATCGACGGCAACTCCAACCGGGTCTCCGCCATGGCCTACGGGCCGCGGAAGCTGATCCTGATCGTCGGGATGAACAAGGTCTGCGACGACCTGGACGGCGCGATGAAGCGCGCGCGGGCCGTGGCCGCCCCGGCCAACGCCCAGCGCTTCGACATCCAGACGCCCTGCACGAAGCTCGGCGCCTGCATGGACTGCAAATCCCCGGACACGATCTGCTGCCAGTTCCTCATCACCCGCTACTCCCGCCACGTCGGACGCATCCACGTGATCCTGGTCAACGACGCCCTGGGGTTCTGATGGGGACGGAAGCACGCGAGGAAAGCGAGGGACTGATATGAGCGAGGGGTTGACGCATCTCGACGCGCAGGGGCGGGCGGTCATGGTGGACGTGACGGGGAAAGCGGAGACGGACCGGACCGCCGTGGCGAAGGGCCGCATCCGCATGAGCCCGGAGACGCTGCGGGCCATCCGCTCCGGCACGGCGGCCAAGGGCGACGTGCTTGCCGTGGCGCGGATCGCCGGGATCATGGCGGTGAAGCGCACCCCGGAGCTGATCCCCCTCTGCCATCCCCTGCCCCTGGGGAAGTGCGCGGTGGACTTCCGCCTGCTGGACGAGACCGGCGAGGTCGAGGCGGTCTGCGCCGTCTCCCTCCGGGGCCGGACCGGCGTGGAGATGGAGGCCCTGACCGGCGTGACCGTCGCGCTGCTGACCGTCTACGACATGTGCAAGGCCATCGACAAGCGCATGGAGCTGGGTGGCATCCACCTGGCGAAAAAGACCGGGGGCAAGAGCGGCGACTTTTACAACGACCCGGAATACGCGGAGGACGGCGGCGATGCTTGACGGGTTTGGCCGGGAGATCGACTATCTGCGCGTCTCCGTCACGGACCGCTGCGATCTGAGGTGCGTGTACTGTATGCCGGAGCGGGGCGTCCCGTCCGTCTCCCACGAGGCCATTTTGCGCTGCGAGGAACTGTTGCGGCTGGTCCGCGTGATGGCCCGGCTGGGCGTCCGGCACGTCCGGGTCACCGGCGGGGAGCCGATGCTGCGGCGGGACTGCCTCAGCTTCGTCCGGGCGCTGGGACAGGTGGCGGGCGTGGAGAGCGTCTCCATGACCAGCAACGGCCTGCTGCTCTCTGACCGGCTCGACGCGCTGCGGGAGCTGGGTCTGTCCTCGCTGAATCTCAGTCTGGACACCCTGGACCCCGCGGCCTACGCCCGGATCACCCGCGGCGGGGACGTCCGGCGGGTCCTGCGGACGCTGGACGGGGCGCTGGACCTGGGCATCCCGGTCAAATTGAACGCGGTCCCGGTCCGGGGCTTCAACGAGGACGCCGTGGTCCCGCTGGCGGAGCTGGCGCGGGAGCGGCCCCTCCGGGTCCGCTTCATCGAGCTGATGCCTATAGGCGCGGCGAAGGCGCTGCGGAGCGTGCCCCAGGCGGAGCTGACGGCGGCGCTGGAGGCGGCCTTCGGGCCGATGATCCCGGACCCGGTCCAATACGGGCACGGCCCGGCGCGGTACTGGAAGCCGGAGGGCTTCACCGGCTCCATCGGCCTGATCGGGGCGGTCAGCCGGGAGTTCTGCGAAAGCTGCAACCGCGTCCGCCTGACCGCCGACGGACGCTTGAAGCTCTGTCTGAACCACAGCAGCGGCCCGGACCTGCGCGCGCGGCTGCGCGGCGGGGCCGACGACGCGGCGCTGGAGGCCGCGATCCGCGCCGCCGTCGCGGAGAAGCCGGAGCGGCACTGCTTTTCCGGCGGCGCGGCGGACCCGGAGGGGCGGAGCATGAATGAGATCGGAGGATGAGCGCATGAGCGGACGGGTGCTTGCGGTCTGTGTCAGCGAAGAAAAGGGAACCTGCAAAATCCCCGTGCCCGCCGCGGTCCTCCGCGCGGGCCACGGCCTGGAGGGCGACGCCCACGCGGGGCCCTGGCACCGGCAGGTCAGCCTGCTGGCGGCGGAAAAGATCGAGGACTTCCGGGCGCGGGGCGCGGAGGTGGCCTACGGCGCCTTCGGGGAAAATCTCGTGGTGGAGGGCCTCGACCTCCGCGCGCTCCCGGTGGGCTCTCTGCTGCGCTGCGGCACCGCGCTGCTGGAATTGACGCAGCTCGGAAAGGACTGCCACGCGGATTGCGCGATCCGGCGGCAGACCGGGGACTGCATCATGCCCCGGGAGGGCGTATTCGCCAGAGTGTTGGAGGGCGGGACGGTCCGCCCGGGCGACGCGCTCACGGTGGAGCGACGCACCGCGCCGCGGCCCTGGCAGGCGGCGGTCGTCACGCTCAGCGACAAGGGCAGCCGGGGCGAGCGGGAGGACCGGAGCGGCCCGGCCATCGCCGCAAGGCTGGAGGTCGCGGGCTACGAGGTCATCGAACGGCTGCTGCTGTCTGACGACCCCGAGCCGCTGAAGGCCCAGCTCCGCCGCCTCTGCGACCAGCGCCAGCCCGACCTGATCCTGACCACGGGCGGGACCGGCTTCTCGCCCCGGGATCAGGCCCCGGAGGCGACGCTGGCCGTGGCGGAACGCCTCGCGCCGGGGATCGCCGAAGCCATCCGCGCCGCGTCGCTCTCCATCACGAAGCACGCGATGCTCTCCCGCGCCGTGTCCGTGATCCGGGGCCGGACCCTGATCGTCAACCTCCCCGGCAGCCCGAAGGCCTGCATGGAGAGCATGGACGCGTTCCTCGACGCCCTCCCCCACGCCTTCGAGCTCCTGCGCGGCGAAGCGGGGGACTGCGGAGGGTAAGAGTGGTTAGTGATTAGTGATTAGTGAATAGTGAATAGTTGTGGGATCGCTTCCCGATCTATTTTAAAATACAAATGGGAAACCACTACTAACCACTAACCACCGATCATTGCCTCTGCGCTTGCCGGAGGCGTTCCGCGACAGAAACGATACGGGGACGGCGAAACGCCGTCCCCGTATGCCATGTCGTGGGTCCTTTATTCTCTTACGGATGATAGCTCACGCCCTCGCCGTAGATCGTGGTCCAGTCGTTCTTCATCGAGACCGGGATCCAGTCGAATTCCTCACAGAGGGCATACATCTTTTCCGCCTTGCTCTGGCTGCCGCGCTCCCGCTCCGTATCGTCGCAGCAGAGCATGAAGGCCAGGC
>JAFSRS010000048.1 GCA_017445985.1 Oscillospiraceae bacterium
ACGTGGGTCACCGCGCCGATCAGCTTGCCGTTCTGGATGATGGGGCTGCCGCTCATGCCCTGGACGATGCCGCCCGTGGTTGACAGCAGCGCCTCGTCCGTCACGGTCAGCATCAGGAAGCGGTGGTCCTCCGGGCTGCGGTAGATGCGGCTGATCTCAACGGAATACTCCCGTACCTCGTCGCCCGATACGCAGCACAGGATGCTGGCCGGGCCAAGCTCCGTCTCGTCCTCCGAGGCCACGGGAAGGCACTCCCCGCAGTCCTGCCAGTCCGCGACGCCGAAGATGCCGCTGGTGGTGTTCCGCCGCAGGACGCCCTTTTCCGTGTCCGCGTCGAACTCGCCGCAGAGCTCGCCGGGCCTGCCCGCCGCGCCGGGTACCACGTCCACGACCCGCGCCCCGGTGATCGCGCCCTCGCCAAAAGGCAGCAGCGCCCCGGTGTCCAGGTCGTTCACGCCGTGGCCGAGGGCCCCGAAGGTCCCGCTCACCGGATCGTAAAAGGTCACGGTGCCGATGCCGGACACGCCGTCCCGCAGCCAGAGCCCGAGCTGCCAGGCCCCGTTGACGGTCTGCGCGGGCGTGACCGTCAGCTCCACCGTTTCGCCCTCCCGTTCCGCGGTCAGCGTCACGGGCTGGCCGTCCAGCTCCGAGACGGCGGTCAAAAACGCCGCCGCGCTGTCGGTTTTCCGCTCCCCCACGCGCGTCACCAGGTCGCCGACCCGCAGCCCCGCGGCCTCCGCGGGCCGCAGCGTGCCGGAGGCCGTTTTCACGTCCGCAAGGCCGACCACCAGCACGCCGTCCGCGTCGAGCCGGATGCCGACGGCGGAGCCCACGGGCACCAGCCGGTCCGCGTCCAGCGCCAGCGCCGGAACGCCGGGCGCCAGCAGCAGACAGAGCGAAACGAGCAGCGCCGCCGCTTTTTGTTTGTTCAAATTGCCTCTCCCCCTTCTTTGCAAATCAAATGGATCGCGTCGACGATCCACCGTTTCAGTTTGCGTCGAGTTTCGGGAAAAACACGTTGAAAAACTTTTCAGCGGCGGCATATTTTTTTAGACCGTGAATATCTTTATTTATAGACGTTTTTTTGGAGGAATCTGTATGAAAACTTTGTCATCCGGCGCGCGCGGTCCGCAGGTGCAGCTTTTGCAGCTCGCGCTGCGCCGCGCCGGGTATGGGCCCGGACCGCTGGACGGAAGCTTCGGCGTCCGGACCGCCGCCGCCCTGAGAGCGTTCCAAACGAGACACGGCCTCGCGCCCGACGGGATCGCGGGGCCGCTGACCCACGCCGCGCTGCGGCCCTGGTATACGGGTCACGTCAACCATACGATCCGGCCCGGGGACACGATCTACCGTCTCGCCAACCTGTACGCCGCCAGCGCCCGCGCCATCGAGACCGCGAACCCGGCGCTGGACCCGCTCCGGCTCCCGGTGGGGGCGGAGCTGACGATCCCCTTCCCCTTTCCGGTCACGCCGTTCTGCGTGGACTGGTGTTCGACGCTGCTGGCCTTCTGCTGCGAGGGTCTGAAAGCGCGCTACCCCTTCCTCGGTCTCGGCGGGATCGGGTCCAGCGTGCTGGGCCGTCCGCTTTGGCGGCTGACCCTGGGCGAGGGCGGGACCCGCGTCCTGTTCAACGCGGCCCACCACGCGAACGAATGGATCACGACGCCGCTGCTGCTGCGCTATATCGAGCTACTGGCCAGGGCGGCGGCCTTCGGCGAGCCGGAGGCGGCGGCGCGGCTGCGGGACCGGACGCTCTCCGTGCTGCCCTGCGTCGACCCGGACGGGATGGACCTGGTGACCGGGGACCTGGACGGGAGCGAGGCCTGGGAGCGGGCGCGGGCGATCGCGGCGGGATATCCGGCGATCCCGTTTCCGGACGGCTGGAAAGCGAATCTGGAGGGCGTGGACCTGAACCTGCAATACCCCGCGGGCTGGGAAACGGCGCGGGAGATCAAGTTCGCCCAGGGCTTCGTCGGCCCGGCCCCGAGGGACTTCGTGGGGCCGGAGGTTCTCAGCGCGCCGGAGAGCCGCGCGGTCTACGACTACACGCGGCAGCTCGACCCGGCGCTGACCGTCAGCCTGCACACTCAGGGCGAGGTGATCTTCTGGCGCTATCAGGACCACGCCCCGGAGGGGGCGCGGGAGCTCGTCCTCAGCATGGCGCGGGCCAGCGGCTACGCGGTGGACGACGCGCCCTACGCCTCCGGGTACGCGGGCTATAAGGACTGGTTCCTCGACGCCTATGACCGCCCCGGCTTTACGGTGGAGCTGGGGCGCGGGGAAAATCCGCTGCCCGTTTCCGATGCGCGGGATATCTATCCCCGGCTCCGCGGGCTGCTCAACGCGGCCCTGGACGGCGCGGGATGAAACGCGGCGAGGGCGGTTGCGGGCAGGCGGATCAGAAGTTGTGTGGGGTGCCAGCAGGGGCGACCCTGTGTGGCCGCCCGCATCAAAATTTCCACCGATCCCGTAGGGCGCGATCCCCTGATCGCGCCGCCGCCCCGCGCGATGCGCGGGGCGGAATGCGACGTCCAAGCATGGCGGAACGCGGAGCGATCAGGGGATCGCTCCCTACGGCATTGTTGAAATCGTCACGCACCGGACGGCTGAGAGCCGTCCCTACAGGCGCACCGTTACCTTGCCGCTAGTGCCGAAAGAACCGCCGTCTCCGTAGGGCGCGATCCTCTGATCGCGCCGTCGCCCCGCGAGATGCGCGGGGCGGAATGCGACGTCCAGGCATGGCGGAACGCGGAGCGATCAGGGGATCGCTTCCTACGGCGTC
>JAFSRS010000049.1 GCA_017445985.1 Oscillospiraceae bacterium
ATGCGGGCAAAGAGGTCGTCGAGGGTGACCTTGCGGTTCCCGCCCAGAGCCTCGTTCTTGGCCTGCTCCTTGCGCTGCTCCACCAGCTCGCGGGCCATGCGCTCGTCGTTGACCGCGTTGAACACGTCGCCGGCCTTGGGGACCTCGCTCATGCCGGTGATCTCCACCGGGACGCTGGGCCCGGCCTCGTTGACGCGCTGGCCCTTGTCGTTGGTCATGACGCGAACGCGGCCCACGGCGGTGCCCGCGATGATGATGTCGCCGGTGTGGAGGGTGCCGTTCTGCACCAGCACGGTCATGATCGGGCCGCGGCCCTTGTCCAGACGGGCTTCGATCACGGTGCCCTTCGCGGCGCGGTTCGGGTTGGCCTTGAGCTCCTGCACCTCGGCCAGGACGACCAGGTTCTCCAACAGGTCCTCGACGCCCATGCCGGTCTTTGCGGAGATCGGGCAGACGATGGTCTCGCCGCCCCACTCTTCGGGTACGATGTCGTACTCGGTGAGCTGCTGCTTGATCCGGTCGGGGTTCGCGCCGGGCTTATCCATCTTGTTGACCGCCACGACCATCGGGATGCCCGCGGCCTTGGCGTGGTTGATGCTCTCCACGGTCTGCGGCATGATGCCGTCGTCCGCCGCGACCACCAGGATCGCGATATCGGTGACCATCGCGCCGCGGGCGCGCATGCTGGTGAAGGCCTCGTGGCCCGGGGTGTCGAGGAAGGTGATCGGGCTGCCGTTGATCTCCACGGTGTAGGCGCCGATGGCCTGGGTGATGCCGCCCGCCTCACCGGAGGCGACGTTCGCGTGGCGGATGTAGTCCAGCAGACTGGTCTTGCCGTGGTCGACGTGGCCCATGACCACCACGACCGGGGCGCGGGGGACCAGGTCCTCGGGACGGTCGGCGGAATCGTCGATCAGGCGCTCCTCCACGGTGACGTGGATCTCGCGCTCGACGACGCAGCCCATCTCCTCCGCGATGATCGCGGCGGTGTCGAAGTCGATGAACTGGCTCAGGGAGGCCATGACGCCGTTGCGCATCAGGCACTTGACGACCTCCGCGCCGGTCTTTTTCATGCGGCTGGCCAGCTCGCCGACGCTGATCTCATCGGGGATGGAGACCTTGGTCGGGGCCTTCTTCGCGATCTCCAGATGCAGCTTCTGCATCTTGTTGCGCTCCTCCTGCCGTTTCTTAGCGGAGGTCATCTGGTTCTGCTGGCGCTGCTTGTTCTTGTTGATCTTCTCCTTGCCGCCGCGCTGCTTTTCGCCGTGGCCGCCGGCCAGCTTCTCGAACTTCTCGTCGTATTTGCTCAGGTTCGTGGTGGTGGAGCTGCTGCCGCGGGTGTCGATGATGCGCTTCTCCGCCACGGGCTTGGGCACGTGGGGCTTCTGCTCCTGGCGCTTCGGCTGCTGCGGCTGCTGCTGGGCCGGCTGGCTCTGCTGCTGCGGCTGCTGCTGGGCAGGCTGCTTGCCGCCCTGCTGCTTATCCGCCGCCTTGGGCTGCTCCTTCGGCTTTTTCTCGGGAACGGCGAAGATCTCCGCAATGCTGCCCACCTGATTGTGCTGGGTCATGTACTCGAAAATCACGTCCAGCTCCGGCGTCTCCAAAACCTGCATGTGATTCTTCGGCGCCGCGATATACGTCGTCAGGATCTCGGTAATGACCTTGCTGGTCGTGTTGAGATCCTTGGCTACCTCGTGAATTCTGTACTTTTCAAAGCTGCTCATACCATCTTCCTCCTCTTTCCCGTGTTCCCTTTCCGGGAGCGAACGCGGTCCCGGCGCTCGCACAGCGCCGCCGCCGTTTCCGCGTATTCTGTTCCAAATTCCTCTCGCAGCGCCTCTGTGAAGCTCGCCGCGAGGCCGACGTCCAGAAAGGCCGCCATGCTGCAGCCGGGCTTGCCCGTCCGCTCCGAGATCTGCGCCTTGTCATAGGGCGCCGTCAGCAGCGGCGTGCCCGGCTCAAAGACGTAGCCCTCCGCGCGTTTCAGGGCCCCGGGAGAGCTGTCCCGCGCGACGACCACCAGCACGGCCTTGCCGCCGCGGACCGCGGCGTGGGTGTTCTCCTCGCCCAAAGCGATCAATCCGGCTCTTCGGGCCATACCGATCCATTGTAAGCCGTCAGCCACCGTCGATCGCCTCCATCTGGGCAGTCAGCGCCTCGTAGACCGCCTCGGGGATCTGGACCCCGAAGGCCCGTTCCAGGGCCTTTGACTTGATCGCGCGTTTCAGGCAGTCCCGGCTGGGGCAGATATAGGCCCCGCGCCCGTTGGCCTTGCCTTTCAGATCCAGGTGAATCTCGCCCTCCGGCGGCTTCACCACCCGAAGCAGCTCCCGCTTCGGCTTCATCTCCCGGCAGCCGAGGCACTGTCTCAAGGGTTGCTTTTTTTCCAAGTGTCTCAGCTCCCTTCGTTATGATGCAATATTCTGAGTTAATAGTGAATAGTTAATAGTTAATAGTTGTGGTGTCGCTTCGCGACTATTTTGAAATTTATCACCGAAGGCGATCCCTCAACTATTCATTATTCACTATTAACTATTCACTTGCGCAAGCGTCAGACCGCTTCGCTCTCGCTCTTGATGTCGATCTTGTATCCGGTCAGCTTGGCGGCGAGTCTGGCGTTCTGGCCCTCCTTGCCGATGGCGAGGGAGAGCTGGTTGTCGGGGACGATGACGCGGCAGCTCTTGCCGTCCTCCAGCTCGGTCACGCTCAGGACCTCGGCAGGGGCCAGGGCCTGCGCGACGTAGATCTGCACGTCCTCGCTGTATTTCACGATGTCGATCTTCTCGCCGCCCAGCTCGTCGACGATGGCGGCGACGCGGCCGCCCTTCGGGCCGACGCAGGCGCCGATGGGATCGACCTCCGCCTGGTTGGACCAGACGGCCATCTTGGTGCGGCTGCCCGCCTCGCGGGCGATGGACTTGATCTCCACGGTGCCGTCGAAGATCTCCGGGACCTCCAGCTCAAAGAGGCGCTTGACCAGGCCGGGGTGGGTGCGGGAGATCAGGACCTGCGGGCCGCGGGTGGAGTTGCGGACCTCGACGACGTAGACGCGGATGCGGTCGCCCTCGTGGAGCTCCTCGCCGCGGATCTGCTCGTTGGCGGGCATGAGGGCCTCGGTGAACTCGCTGTTGGAGCTGATCTTCATGGAGATGCTCCCGTTGCGCGGGTCGATGCGGGACACCACGCCCGTCAGAATCTCGTGCTCCTTGCTGGTGAACTGCTCGTAAACCAGGCCGCGCTCCGCCTCGCGGATGCCCTGGATGATGACCTGCTTCGCAGCCTGGGCCGCGATGCGTCCGAACTTCTTCGTCTCCACGGGGACCTTGACCTGGCCGCCGGCCTTGATGCGCTTGTTGTAGACGTGGGCCTGCTCGACGGTCAGCTCCTTCGCGGGATTCTCGACCTCTTCCACCACGTCCATCAGGACGTACATCTCGACCCGCTTCTTATCCTCGTCCATCTCGACCACGACGTTGTCCGCGGCCTCGGGATTGTCCCGGCGGAACGCGGCCAGCATGGCCTGGTGGATCTTCTCGTACATGTACGCGCGGGGGATGCCCTTTTCCTTTTCAATGTCCTCGATGGCGTTGAAAAAATCTGCGTTCATCTTGTCTTACTCCTTAACAATATGCGATCTCTGTCAAACGATCCGAAGGCGGACCTGAGCCGTCTCGGAGGGGCCGAAGCTGCGCGCTCCGGCGGGCGTGTCGATGGTGACGGTACCGTTCTCGTATCCCCGCAGGGGGCCGATGAAGCTCTTCTGCCCGTCCCGGGCCTGGTAGAGCTTGACCTCCACGGTCTCGCCGAAGAAGCGGGGGAAGTCCTCCGGCCGCTTGAGCTCCCGCTCCGCGCCCGCGGAGCTGACCTCGAAGGTGTAGCTGTCCGGGATCGGGTCGGCCTCGTCCAGGATCGGGTCCAGGGCGCGGCTGAAGCGTTCGCAGTCGTCGATGCCGACGTAGCCCTCGCGCTTGTCGATATAGACCCGCAGGAACCAGGCTCCGCCCTCGCGGAGATACTCCACGTCCCAGAGCTCCAGACCCTGTTCCACCGCCACCGGCAGCGCCAGATCCCATACCTTCTGCGCGATCTTGTTCATGCTCGATCCCCTTTTCGGCAAAAATTGCCCGGCAGTTTTGTCCATAAAAAAGAGTGGGGGGCGCCCACTCAGTCAACCTACTCTATCAAACATGCGGGATTATATCACAGTTGTTCCACAAAATCAAGTGTTTTTTTCGTGATACGGGATACGGGAATACGCCGCGCGGACCGCGCGGCGTATTCCCGTATCGTTTGCTCACCGGCTCTTCGTCTGTGGACAGCCGTCCTTGTCCAGCAGATAGACGCGGAGATTCACGCTCTTGGGCATGATCTTCCCGAAATCCAGCTCCGCTTCGGTCTGGCCGGCCTCGACGGGCACGGCGCGGAGCGCGATCAGCCTGCCGAGATCGCTGAAATAGGCGGCGATCACGGTCCCCTCCCGGGCGTTGCGGAGCCGGACGCGGACGCAGGGGCGCTCGTCGAGGACGCTTTCGATCGCGGTGTCCTCATAGCGGATCTCCGTGCTTCCGGCGTAGGGGCTCTCCGGCGCGGCCAGGATCACCGCGCCCACCGTGACGCCGTTCTCGTCCACGCTGGGGATCTGCAGATAATCCACGCCCTCGGTCAGTTCGATCCCGTCCAGGGTGACGCGCTTCACAACAGGCTCAGCGCCGGACTCGTCAGAGGACTCCAGCTCATATTCGCAGTCGGCCAGGCTGCGCTTGAAGACCGCGTTGAGGACGTAGGACTCGTCCTCCGCCGTGAAGCTATGCTCCCATACGCTGCCCAGCTCCTCCGGCGGCAGCGCCTCGCCGTTCACGTACACTGCGCCGAGGACGTAGCCCTCGTCGGGGACGAAGGCGCAGGCGCACGCGTCGCCCGCCTGATAGACCGTCCGGCCCGCGGGATAGACCGTACCGCCGGAGCTCGCGCAGGTCTCTACCCAGGGACCCGCCGCCTCGGTGCTGATGGAGATCGCGCCGTCTCCGGCCCCGCCCAGCTTTCCGTCGCTGAAGGTCAATCCGACGCCGAGGTTTACGTCCGTCGTGACGCCCCGGGCGACGATCTCCTCCCGCTGCCCGCCCAGCATGGAGCCGATGGTGATCGCGTAATCCGTGCTCTCCGGCGCGTCGTTCAGGGAGCCGCCCGCATAGCGCAGCAGGTCGTCCACGTAGATCGTGAAGCTCCCGCTCTCCGTCTCCACGGTGGAGGAGAGCATCTGGTCCACCAGGGTCATCCGCATGCCGTCAGGCGCGGCGCTCCGGTCCTCGACGGTGTAGGTATAGTCACGGGGCAGGTACAGGAAGTGCGTCGCGCCCGCCCCGCCGCCGGTCACCGGCTGGGGGAGGTCCTCGACCTCGCCCTCAAAGGCCGGATCCAGCGTGCCGATCGCGCCGTCCCGGTAGCTGAGCAGCAGCGCTTCCTCGCCCTCGTCCCGGTCGAAGCAGAACAGGTCGAAGTCGTCCTCCGTTGTCAGGAGCAGCAGGCGGTCGTCGTCCTCCCCGTCCAGCAGGGCCGCCCCGTCGCCGACGGCGTTGGCGGCGCTGGTGCGGCGGCGGTTCCAGAGGTTCAGCGCGTCGGCGTACTTGATCGCGCAGATCGACCCGTTGCCCCAGCTCAGCGGGGCGTAGGACCAGGTGGAGCTGCCGTTGGTCACGATCGTCTGGGCCAGGAGCGGGCGGTTGCAGTCCGCGACGACCAGGTTATTGCCGATGTAGCCGTAGCAGAGCAGCGCGTGGCCGCCGCCGTTGCCCCAGATGCAAATGATCACGGGCCGTCCGGCGTCGATCTCGCTCTTCGTGATGCTCACCACGCTGGAAACGCCGTAGCTCCGCTTCATCAGTCCGGAGAGCTGAGAACACTGCAGCGCCATCACCAGCTCCTTGGCGGTGTAGCCCAGGCTGTAGTTCCGCAGCCCCTCGGTCAGGTACGCGAGCTTCGCCGGGCTGCCGCCGTAGTCCCGCAGCCGCAGCTTCTCCGCCGCGTTCATGTAGATCAGCGCGCCGGAGGTGGCGAAGCCGAAGCAGTTGCCGCCGTAGCCAATGTCCCGCGGGATCGTGTTCGCCCGCTCGTTCGAGAAGATCAGGCGGATCAGCTCCAGCGGGGTGGTCGCGACGGAGAAGTTGCGGAAGGGATAGCAGAAGTCGTAGACGTTGTTCGTGACGTACCGGCTGCCGCTGCCGCCGCCTCCGCCGCCCTGGACCGTGACCGTGCAGGAGACGGTCTTCAGGACGCGGTTCGAGGAATCCCACAGCTCGGCCCGTACCGTGCAGCTCCCCTCGGCCTTGCCGTAGAGGATCAGGTTGGCGACGCCGGTGGAGCAGCTTCCCCAGCTCGGCGTGAGCAGGCTGCCGTCGTAGTAAACGTGGAGGCTGCCGCCGCTGTAATTGTAGCGGATCGTGCCGCTGTTCCCCTTCCGGATCGTCAGGCTGCCGGTGGACTGGCTCAGGCTGGCGTTGTTCTGCGCCTTGACCGTCACACTCAGCGTCTGCGTTTTCAGCAGCTCGTTGTTGGACGTGCGGTAGAGGCCGACGGTCACGGTGGTGCTGCCCGCGCTGCGCCCGGTGACGGTCAGGGGGATTGAGCCGCTGGACCAGTACCCCCAGGACGTGCCGCAGACGGCGGTGTTTCCGATCTTCGGCGAGAGGTAATAGCTGCCCGACACCCCGCGCACCGTCGCGGTGACGGTGGCGCTGCCGCCCTCCGTCAGCGTGAGGGAGGCAGTGGAGAGGGTGAGCTGCGGGTTTTCGGTGGAGACCACCGTGACCGGGAGCTGCCTGCTGGCCAGGACCACACCGTCGCTCCGGCGGTTCAGCGTGAGCGTGACCGTGCCGGACCCGGCCTGCTTCCCCGTCACGTCCAGATAGCAGGTGCTGTTGTTTTTCCACTGTCCCCAGGCGCATTGACAGGCCGTGTTGTTGGAGTTGGACCAGCACATGTAGATCTCGCCGGAATAGCCGCTGTAGCTGACCTCCAGCGTTTTCTTCTGCCCCGCGTTCAGTTGGAGGCTGGACGCGTTGACCGTGATCTGGGGCGATTCCTCCGTCACCTGGACCGTGATCTGGCGGGTAGCGAGGACCGCGTTGTTGGAGCTCATGTAGTAGACCGTGACGGTCCCCTGCCCCTTCGCCTTGCCGGTGATCCGCAGCGGGTAACCGCCGTCGGCGTAGGAATAGCTTTGCCAGGCGCAGGAGAAGGCGTCCTGGTTCGTCGTGCCGTATTTCAGATAGGACGAGCCCTGGTAGCCGCTGGCCTTGACCAGCACCGCGGCGCTGCTGCCCTTGCGGAGCGTCAGGGTCGTCGGATCGACGGTCAGCTTCGCGTCCGATACGTTGATGTTTAGGGTCTTCGCGTCGATCAGGCTCTCAGAGGGCGAAGCGAGCAGCTTGATGCTGACCTTGCCGCTGCCCGCGTCAAGGCCCTTGACCGTCAGCTTGATCCGCTGGTTCGCGGTATCCCACTCCCCCCAGCTCAGGCTGTAGCAGCCCGAATCGGAGGTATAGCATTTCAATGTCACGGGGCGGTCCAGGCTGCGAACGTAAACGTAGATGGCCTGGCCCGTGCCCTTCGGTATCGTGAGGTTGTCGGCGCTGAGGCTCAGGCTGGGGCTGCCCAGCAGCGCGGCCTCGCCCTCCGGGCCCTCCGCCGGGCCGATCACCGGGGACAGGGGACCCTCCTCGACGATCTCATCCTCGCTGATCGCATCCCAGGCCGCGGAGATCACGCCCTCGTCGCCCCAGGCGCCGCCGAGGCTGCAGCCGCTCTCGCCGGGCGTCTCGAAGAAGATCTCCTCCGTTTCCGGGACGCCGCCCTCCAGCGGTTCAAAGTGCTCCTGTTCCTCGGATTCCGCGTCCGCCGCTTCCCCGGTCAGGCTCTCCGCGCCGACCACGGGCGAGAGCTCCGCCGTGGACGGCTCCCCGGCGGGGGCAGCGAGCTCCTCCGTCCCGGCCTCGGCCAGCGTAAGGGGCGCGGCCGGGAGCAGCAGGCAGAGGCAGAGCAGCAGCGCGAACAGGCGCTTGACAGTGGCTTTCATACGATTCCCTCCTTTTCTCTTATGCCGTCTTGTGGGCGCAGAGCGGCGTGCTCCGGCCGTCGGTCAGGAAAACGCGGACCATCTCCCCCGCGCCGGGAGACCGGGGCAGCGTCAGGGAGGCCTTGGCGCTATTCGCCGCCACCGGCGCGCTGACGAGGCAGACGAGCCTGCCGTCAGCGGCGTAGACCGCCGCCGTCAGCAGCGCGTCCGCGTCCAGAGTATAGTCCACGGAAAGCTTCGCCCCGCTCCGGGCCGCCGCGGTCAGCTTCGCCTTGATCTGCCGGAACTCCACGCGGAGGCTCTGTTCGGATTCGACCCGCTCAAAGGTGTAAGCCGCCGCCGCGCCGACGCTCACGCCGTTGACGTAGACGGCCTTGACCGTCCAGCCGGGATCGGGGCAAAAGCTGAAGCTCTGGTCGGCGCGATAAGCGACGCGCACGTCCCCCGCGGGCCAGATGCTGCCGCCCTCTCCCGCCTCGGCGTGGATCGTGCGGAGGGTCGATACGTTGGTGTTCTCTCCGTCGATGCTCAGATCCAGCAGCGCGCCGTAGCCGGAGATGCTGGGGGCGTTGTCCCCGGCGCGGGAGACGTTGAGGCTGTCGTCGTTGCCCGTGCAGCTGACGTAGAGCGTGTTCTCCGCGCCGTCGCTCCCGCTGACCAGCTCGATGGTGCTCTCCACGCCGACGCCGACGTAGGGGATGCTGACGCTGCTGCCTCCGGAGCCGTCCACGAGCGTGACGCCGATGGACTCCGCCGTGGTCGAGACGCTGGCGGAGGCGCTGTCGGTGAACAGGCTGCAGCTGATGGCCGTGCCCGCCGCCTCCTGGCTGACGATGGTGTAGTCGTCCACCGGGAGGAAGAGCAGCTCGGTCGCCGTGTTGTCCCGGTCCAGGCTGGGGGCCTGCAGGATCTTCGGGTCTGCGGTGTAGCGCAGCACGCCGCCGCGGACCTCAGCCACCACGTCGTCGCGGAAGTCCAGGATGTCAAAGTTTCCGGCGCTGGTGCTCAGGGCCTCCAGCTTCGGGCGGAGCTTGTCCGTGTTCGTCCGGCTGTCCCAGATCTCCTGGAACAGGGACAGGGGCGCATAGGAGATCGCGCAGTCCGCCGCCGTGCTGCCCCAGACGCCGTAGGGCCCGCCGATCTCGTACTCCCAGCGGGTATAATCGCCGCTCGCGTTCTTCGTCAGGGTCATGGTCCGATCCTGGCCGGGGTAGTTGCAGTCGTAGATGAAGAGGATCGCGCCGCTGCCGCTCTCCTCGATCCCCGTCGCCAGCAGCGCGTGCCCCGCGGCCCCCTTCGAGACCGTCAGCACCACGCCGAGCCGGGAGCGGGTGTCCTCCCGGACCGTCAGGACCAGAGCGTTCAGGTTTCCGCCGTTCTGCAGCACCGCGTTGTCCGCGCGGTTGCGGCGGTTGGTCTCGGCGAAGAGCTCGGTGTACTGCGCCACCTGCATCGCCTCGATGAAAACCTTCGCGGTCAGGTCGACGGTCTGGTTCTTGCCGCCGTCGGCCCGGATCGCCGGGTCCGCGCTGTCCAGCTCCAGGCTGTAGACCGTCTCGCCGCCGAAGTCCTCCGGGTCCAGATCGTTGTCCGCCCAGAACAGGGCGCTGGTGGAGGCCATGCCGAAGCAGTTGCCGATCCAGGTCTGCTGCCGGAGGTGCCTGAGCACGTTGTCGGCGAAGATATTGCGCCCGAACAGCGTCGCCACCGAGGTGTAGCGGATCGGATAGCTGCTCCCCGGCCCGACGCCCGTATAGCCGAAGGCCGCGGCGCTGTTGCCGAAGCGCCAGGCGTTGACCGAGGCCGTGAAGCCCTGCTCCTCCCGCCAGAGGGCGTAGAGCGTGTGGTCCCGCGCGGTGCGGACGAGGCTCTCCGCCGTGACGGTCTGGCCGCCCTCCGGCGCGTCGGCCCAGCCCTCGAAGCGGTACCCGCTCTGCGTCGGCGTGGGAAGCACCCCGTAGGGCGCGTCATAGGTCACCGTGCGCGTCGTCTGCCCCGTCAGGCTGCCGCCGTTGGGGTCCAGGGTCAGGGTGTAGGTGTTCGCAGTCCAGTGGGCGTAGAGCCTGTGGTCCTCCGTCGCCGTCACGGTGGTGGACGCGCTGACGAGGGACCCGCCCGCAGCCTGGGTATACCAGCCCGTGAAGGAATAGCCGGTCCGCGCGGGCGTGCCGAGCACGCCGTAGGGCTCGCCGACGAGCACGGTTTTTGTCGTATCATAATCTCCGCCGTTCGCGTCGAGGGTGACGGTATAGCTGTTTGCGGACCAGCGGGCGTAAAGCGTTCTGTCGCCTGCGGTGGTCCAGCATGCGTCTACCTGTATTCCGCCGGAGGACGCGGTATACCAGCCCAGGAAGGTATAGCCCGTCCGCGTGGGCGTCGGCAGCGCGCCGATGGGCTTGCCCTGCTCCACCTGACGGCTCGTTTCGCTCACCGCGCCGCCGTTCGGGTCGAAGGTGACCGTGTGATATACCGTCTCCTCCGTGAGAATATGGCCCCGCTCCGCCCAGAGCTCCGTCAGCGCGGAGCCGGGGGCCGCGTAAAGGTGCTGCCCGGCGGACTGGGACCAGACCATGCCGTTGAAGCCGAAATCATAGGACCAGCCGGTGATGGAACCGTTGCTCAGCGTCAGGTCCAGCCAGCGCTCCTGCCCGGGCCAGAGGGGGTCGTAGACCGCGATCCGGGCGCCCGCATCCCCGGTCTGCTCATAGTAATAGGCCAGCAGGGTGTGATAGGACGTGCCGCTGGAGATCTGGACCAATACCGGTCTGTCTTGCGGCAGGTCCTGCCGGAACAGCTCCCGGATGCCCGGTTCGCTGTTCCGGACCTGGGCACGGAAGGACTCAAAATATTGCAGCGTCTGGATCGCGTCCATCATGTCCGCGAGGCTGCAGAGCCCGTCGCTGTCGTCGCAGCGCAGGTCGGAGGCGCTGGCGCGGCCGAACTGCCCGACCGTGGCCGTCGTGCCGTCGTAGAACAGCAGCGCCGCCCCCGCCATGCCGCTGGGGCAGCCCGCCCAGGCGCCCCGATGCCGGTCGTAAAGACTGCGCGTTTCCTCGCAGTCGCCGTAAAGAAAGGCCCAGACCTCGTAGGGCGTCTCGTAGCCCTCGGGATGGCCGAAGCCCGCCAGGCTGTCCTCGATCGTGAGCGCGTCCTCCCAGAACCGGAAGCCCGGCTCCGTCAGCCAGCGGATCTCCAGCGCGTCCAGCTCCGCCGCCGCGCCGTTGCGCTTCTCGACGCGCCCCCAGTCCGCGCGGGTCCCGCGATAGCTCAAAAGTCCCAGCGTCGTCACGGAGCCGAACAGCGGGCCGTCGATCCGGCTCAGGCCGCTGCCGAAGCGGACCTCATAAAGCTCGGTGCAGTAGTTGAACACCCCGGAGGCCAGATAGCTCACGCTGTCCGAGAGCGTGGCCCGGCTCAGGCGGTAGCAGCAGGCGAAGGCCATGAAGCCGATCGAGGTCACGCTGTTCGAGACCTTGACGCTCGTGAGATTCAGGCTGCCGAGAAAGGCGTAGGTCCCGATCGCGGTGACGCCGTCCGGGACGGTGTAAGCCCCGGATTTTCCTCCGGGGTAGGCGAGCAGGGTCGTCCCGTCCCTGTCGAACAGCACGCCGTCCCGCACGGAGAAGCTTTCACTGCCCCCGGCGAGCTGAAACGCGCCGAGACTGTTCAGAAAGCTGAACGCGGAAACCCCGATCTCGGTCACGGAGGCCGGGATCGGAATGCTGTTCAGGGACACGCAGCTATAGAACGCGAGGCTGCCGATCCCGGTCAGGCCCTCCGGGAGGGAGACCGTCCGGAGATTGTCGCAGCCGCGGAACGCGTCGCTCCCGATCCGCGTCACGCCGGGCGCGACGGTCAGGGTCTTGATCTTCGGGCGCAGCGCGTGCCAGGGCCAGGCCGTGTCGGAGCTCAGGTCCGGCGTCGCCCCCGTGCCGGCGATCGCCATGTTTCCCTGGAGATCCAGGCTCCAGACCAGGGCTTTGTCGCTCAGCAGGCCCGCGCCGAGGTAGTCGGCCTCCACAGGGAAGGAGCTGCGCTCACCGCGCTGATACGAGAGCACCAGGTCCTTGTCCGCCTCGGTCAGGCTCCCGTCGCCGTCCGTGTCCGCGGCGAAGCGCTGCGGGGCCGTGGGCGTTATCATGCCGTTGAGAAATTTGACGTACAGCAGCGTATCGCCGGAATTGATCGTTCCGTCAAAGTTCACGTCGCCCCAGCGAAAGCCCCCGTCCGCGGCGACGGCGGCGGGCGTAAACGGCAGTCCCAGCAGCAGGACCGCCAGCAGCAGACAAAGCGCGGCGCGCAGTGTTTTCATGTCCGTGTCCTCCCGAATGCGTATGGATGGATGCAGAAGCGTTCACATTGTCAATATTCAGATTTATGATACCACTTTGACAGAATGATTACAAGAGCTTGCGAGGGGCTTCCGCCGATTTTCGCCGGACGTCATGGTTTGTTCGTAGGGGCGACCCTGTGTGGTCGCCCGCGCCGAAATTTCTGCCGGCCGAGCAGGGCGCGATGCCCACATCGCGCCGCCGCGCGGGGAGTGTAACGATATGACAATGGGACCGCCGCAAATCGTCTCGATTTGCGGCGGTCCCATGTCCTCCAAAATCAATACAGCGCGATAAATTCCTCCAGGCAAAGGTTGTTCTCCATCATATAGACCGCCGCGTCCTGGCCCACGTAGCGGAAGTGCCAGGGCTCGTACCAGCCGGTGATCTCCTCCTTGTTCTTCGGATAGCGGTAGATGAAGCCGAACTCCATGCAGTGCGCCTGGAGCCAGCGAAGCAGAGGCATGTACTCCACCTCCTCCGCCACCTTGTTCGTGTCGGCGGAGTCCAGGATATCCACGGCCAGGCCGAGCTGGTGCTCGCTGGTGCCGGGATAGGCGACGAGCTTCCGGGCCATCATCTCCGCGTCGGCGTACTCCACCTCGCCGCCCCAGGCGATCTGGCTGGCCTTGCCGAAGAACAGGTAGGCCTGGGTCCGGTAGGGCCGGTAGGCGGTGCTGATGTAGACGCTGAAGCCCTGCTCCCGCGCCGCGTCCAGCATCGCGTTCAGCGGCTCGACGATCCGGGCGTCCACGTACTGTCCGTCCTGGACCTCCTCCACGTTCGGCGCGAAGGATTCCGACAGGATATAGACGTCGTTCACCAGCTTGAGATACCAGTCGGTATACACCACGTCCGGGAGGATGTCGCGGATGTTCGGCGTGGGCTCCGGCGTCGGGGTCGGCGTAGGCTCCGGCGTGGGCGTGACGAGCACGTAGTTGACGCTCTCCCGCTCGTCGGCGCTCTCGGTCCGGACCGGCGGCGGGGACACGCGCGCGCTGACCACCAGCAGCAGCACGACGCACAGGGCGAACAAAACCGCCCGCTGGATCTTCAGACTCACAACGCCCCACCTCCTTTCTTTCTCTTATACGACGATGACCCGCAGGTCGATCAGCGCGTCGTACCAGCTGCATTTGATCTCGTAGCAGATCAGGCCGTTTTCCGCCTCGACCAGCGCGGTGCCGCCGCGTCCGTCGCCGTTGAAGTGGCGCAGCGTCCCGCCGCCCGCCTCGACCAGCGCGTTCGCGACCGTCTCCGCGGTGCCGCGCTCCGCTCCGGTATAAAGATCCCGGTTCGTCAGGCACTCGCGGCTGATATACAAATAATAAATTCTCCCGGTCTCCGCGTCAAAGCAGGCGTCCACCCAGTTCTGCCAGTCGCCCTGCGCCTGGAGCCACATGCGGCAGAGCCGGACCGCGCCGGTCCCGTCGCTGACCAGGGTATATTCCCGCCCGGTGGGCATCGTATAGCTGAGGTCCCGGTCGTCCACGCCGCGCGCGACGATGGCGCGCATCCGCTCCTCGCAGAAGGTCTCCATCTCCCGGTCCGGGATGATGCTCTGGGTCTCCGCCTCGGCCTCGCCGCCCTTGGCCCAGAAGTCCTGGAAGAGCGCGATCTTGTGCTCCAGCTCGGAGGCGTACTCCGACGGCGTCTGGGTCTGCGGCCGGGGCCGGACGCGAAAGAGCAGCGGAAACAGCGCCGCGATCACCAGGCAGAGGCCGACGGCGCAGGCGGAGACGAGGAGCTGTTTACGCTCGTCGAGCCGTTCAAGCATCCGCTTCCACATCGTCCGCCCCTCCCTTCACAAGGACCCGCACGGTGGTGCCGACGCCCAGCTCGCTTTCGTATTCCAGCTTCGTTTCATGGAGCTCCGCGATCCGCTGGCAGAGGGCCAGGCCAAGGCCCGCGCCGTTCTGCGCCCGGGAGCGGGACTTGTCGATCATGTAGAAGGGCTCGGTGATCTTCGCCAGCTCCTCCCTCGGCATCCCGCGTCCGTGGTCGCGCACGTAGATCGCGCAGCCGCCGTCCTCGACCTTGGCGAAGAGCTCGATCACGCTGTTTCTGCGGCTGGCCTTGCGGGCGTTGTCCACCAGGTTGATCATCAGCGTTTTGAAGAGGTCCGGCTCAACCTCGATATATCCGGGCTCCCAGCGCATGTCCAGCGTAATCTCCTCGGCGGAGAGGCTGGGCACCGTGACCGCCGCCACGGTGCGGAGGAAGTAGCCGATCTCGAAGCGGCGCAGCTCGAAATCCTGCTTGCCCGCGACAATGATATCCATCAGCTTGAGGCTCAGGGCCTCGAGCCGCTTGCCCTCGGAGAAGATGTAGCCCGCCGCCGTGAAGCGGGACTTGGGGCTCATGTCCTTGCTGCGGAGCATGTCCGCGTAGCCGATGATCGCGGTCAGGGGCGTTTTCAGCTCGTGGGCGAAGGAGCCGATGAACTCCTCGCGCCGGGCGGCCAGGTGCTCCAGATTCTCGATGCTGCGTTCCAGCTCGCTGATACGGACCCGCTGCAGGCGCGATTCCCGGGTGTCGTTCGCGTCGAAGCGCCAGGCGACGACGTAGGCCGCGAGTCCGCCCAGCAGAACGGTCAGCACCAGGAAGGCCACGTAGGAGCCGTAGCGCTCCCCCGCCTCCGGCACGGCGCGCAGAAGCACGCACTCCCCGATGCAGAGCACGACTTCCAGCAGCAGCGCGGTAAGAAAAAACACCTTGAGCGGGCGGGTAAAATGAAGATTCATCTCATACCTCTAACCGATACCCCACCTTGTAGATCGCCTTGATCTTGTCCTCCCAGTGCAGCTTCTTGCGGAGGCGCTGCACGTGGAGGTCCACGGTGCGGCTGTCGCCCATGTAGTCGCTGCCCCAGACGTGCTCGTAGAGCGTTTCGCGGAACAGCGCGATGTTGCGGTTGCGGGCGAAGAGGAGCAGCAGCTCGTATTCCTTCATCGTGAGCTGGATCTCCTTGCTGCCCCGGCGGACCGAGCGGGAGCGGGTGTCGATCACCACGTCGTCCACGACGATCTCGGTCTGGGTCTTTCCCGCGCGGCGGAGGATGCTCTCCACCCGGGCCAGCAGCTCGACGATCTCGAAGGGCTTCGTCAGGTAGTCGTCCGCGCCCAGCTTGAGGCCCTTGACCTTGTCCTCGGTGGAGCCCTTCGCGGTCAGGAAGATCACGGGGATCTCCAGCGGCTTGACGTAGTCCAGGACCTCATAGCCGTCCGCGCCGGGCAGCATGATGTCCAGCAGCACCAGGTCGAAGCGCTCCCGCTCCACCGCGTCGCAGGCCGCGATCCCGTCGTACACACAGGTGCAGGTATAGCCCGCCTCGGTCAGATTCATTTCGATCAGGTCATTGATGGGCTTCTCGTCCTCCACCACCAGGATCTTGATCATAGCCGTCCCCTCCGTCGTCGTCAGAATATCCGCAGCTTGCATCATAGTTTCGTAGTCTTTTCATTATAACACGGGAATCGCGGATTGTCAAAAGCAACCTTGGGATTCTTGCGCGGCATAGGCTGGTAAATCGGGAGTTGGCGGGGCGTTGCGCCGCCGTTACGATTCGGCCGTAGGGACGGCTCTCAGCCGTCCCTACAAACAAATAATTCGGCTCGCCAAATCCCAATTTGTGCCGATTATCCCTTGGTTATGAAATTGATCAGAGCGCCGTCCCGGGACCGGGGCGGCGCTCTCTGCGTGCTTTTATGATATTATCCTATTTTTTCGACCTCCGCCTCCGGCGGGTCCTCATTGGTCCCGCCGGTGAGCAGGTCTCCGGCGTTGACGATCACGCCGCTGCCGGTGCCGGTGTAGATGCGCGGGAGCTGGCCGTTCCACGCCAGGGCGTAGGTGTAGTCGATCAACGCCTGGGTCAGGGACTCGCTGATCTTGCGGTTGGCCTCCGCCTCGGCCTCGGCCTTCGCCAGGACCTCGTAGGCCGCGGCGTCCGCCTCGATGCGGCGGATGCGGGCCGCCGCCTCGCTCTCGACCACGCGCTGCTCGGCCTCGGTCTGGGCGCGCAGCTTGTTCTGCTGGGCGACCTGCTTGGCCTCGACGGCGTTGGTGAACACGTCGGTGAAGTCCATGTTCTCGATGCTGGTGCCGACGATCTCGATGTGGTAGGGCGTCAGCTTCTCCGCAAGGATGGTCTGAATCTCCGCGGCAAGGCTGTCGCGCATGCCGACCAGGTCCTCCGCCGTGTAGCGGGCCGTGGCGACCTTGACGCTCTCGGCGGTGTTCGGAGCGATCACGGTGTCATAGTAGGCGGTGCCGACGGTGGAATACAGGGTCATGGCGTCGGCCTTGGAGATCTGATAGTTGACGGTGTAGCGGATGTTGACCTCCTGGATGTCGGAGCTGAAGCAGGGCAGCTCCTGGGTCTTTTTCTGGACGCGGTTGTCCATGCGGACCACGGTCTTCCAGGGGGCGACGAAATGCGCGCCGGAATCGAGGGTGTAGTTTTCGACGCGTCCGAAGGTGGTCACGACGCCGGTATGGCCCGCGGGGACCGTCTGGAAACAGCCGATCCCGCAGAAGATCACGGCAACGGCGATCCCGATGAAGCTGATGAATTTCTTTTTCGTCACGGCTGCGGCGGTGAAGCCCGCGACCAGCGCGACGGCTGCGATCAAAAGCTGGAGCATAGTGCGATTCTCCTGTTTTTTGAAAAATATTATCCGATCTGCGGCAATCCGGCAAAACCCTTTTCCAGATCCTCGTCGGTGGGGATGTAGTCGCTCATCTTCCCGTCGTGGAACTTCTCGTAAGCGACCATGTCGAAATACCCGGTGCCGGTCAGGCCGAAGAGGATGGTCTTTTCCTCGCCGGTCTCGCGGCAGCGGATGGCCTCGTCCATCGCGGCGCGGATGGCGTGGGCGCTCTCCGGGGCGGGGAGGATGCCCTCGACCCGGGCGAACTCCTCGGCGGCGGCGAATACCGCGGTCTGCTCGACGCTGACAGCCTCCATCAGCCCGTCGTGGTAGAGCTGGCTCAGGGTGCCGCTCATGCCGTGGAAGCGCAGGCCGCCGGCGTGGCTGGCGCTGGGGATGAAGTCCGCGCCGAGCGTGTACATCTTCGCGAGCGGGCAGATGTGGCCGGTGTCGCAGAAGTCGTAGGCGAACTTGCCGCGCGTGAAGCTCGGGCAGGACGCCGGCTCGACGGCGACGATGCGGTAGTCGCGCTCTCCGCGGAGCTTTTCGCCCATGAACGGCGCGATGA
>JAFSRS010000050.1 GCA_017445985.1 Oscillospiraceae bacterium
CGCAGTAGGCCTTGGCAGCCTCATAGGTGGTCTGGTTGAAGGACTGGTCAGTGATGTCGGCATCGCCATAGAACTGGTTGCCATACACATATTCGATGGTCACGTCGCCAGCCTTGCCCAGTTCGACAGCGGCAGCGTCAGCGCCCTGCACGAAACCGAAGCCATAGCGGACAACAGCGGGAACGGCCATGCCGCCCAGGAAGCCCAGGTGGGTATAGCCCAGTTTCACAGCCGCATAACCGGCCATGTAGCCGCAGAGCTCTTCCTGATACACGGCGCTGTAGAGGTTGGCGGGGATGGTCTCCAGGCCGGAGCTGGTCAGGTCGTACTCAGAGACGTCCAGCGCGATGAAGGTGACGTCGGGATACTCGTTGACGGTGGAAGCGATGGCGGCGGCGAACGCGTAGCCGGGCATCACGATGACGTTGTAATCCTGGTCGATGGCGTTCTCGATCATGCCGACGCGGTCCTCGTCGGAGTCAGAGGCGGGCTTGAAGTAGGTGAAATCGGTGTTGTTGGCCTCGCACCAGGCCTTGCAGGCCTCATAGGTGGTCTGGTTGAAGCTCTGGTCGGTGATGTCGCCGTAGTCGGTGATCATGGCGACCTTCATTTCGGCGGTCTCAGCGGCGGGCTCGGTGGTCTCGGTGTTGGCGGGCTCATTGTTCGCGGGGGCCTGGGTGCTGGTCGTGGTGGTGGTCGAGCCGCCGCAGGCGACCAGAGCCAGAGCCATCACCAGGGCGAGCGCCAGGGCGATAAACTTTCTCATGTTGCATTCCTCCATTTTTTCAATTTTGTCCTTTGATACGCACGAATGCGTTCACGGTATTATAACATCGACGGGTGCGGAAAATCAAGCCTTTTTGACGATTTATTTTGCCATTTCCACGGCGGTGTCGAGGGCGATCTCCATCATCTGGGTGAAGGAGTTCTGCCGCGCTTCGGCGGAGAGGCACTCGGGCAGGTAGAGGTGGTCGGAGATCGTCAGGATGCCCAGGGCGCGTTTGCCCAGGCGGGCGGCGTTCATGTAGAGACCGGCGCACTCCATTTCAACGGCCAGGACGCCCATCTTGCGCCAGGCGTCGGGACCGTCGTTGCCGTCGTTGTAAAAGTTGTCGGCGCTCATGACGTTGCCGACGCGGGGCTTGACGCCCTTCGCCTCCGCGCAGCGGGCGGCGGCGGCCAGCAGCTCATAGCTGGCGATGGGCGCGAAGGTGCCGGGCAGGGCGAACTGGTGGGCGAAGTTGCTGTCGGTGCAGGCGCCCTCGGCGAGGACGATGTCCATGGTGTGCAGGTCGTCCTGGAGCGCGCCGGCGGAGCCGATGCGGATGATGTTGTCCACGTCGTAATCGGAATACAGCTCCCAGGAGTAGATGCCGATGGCGGGGATACCCATTCCGGAGGCCATGACGCTCACGGGAACGCCCTTCCAGGTGCCGGTGTAGCCCTGGACGCCGCGGACGTTGTTCACCAGCACGGGGTCGGTCAGGAAGTTCTCCGCGATGAAGCGGCTGCGCAGGGGGTCGCCGGGCATCAGGACGGTCTTGGCGAAATCTCCCTTTTTCGCGGTGTTGTGGGGAGTCGGAACTGCCATGTGAATTACCTCCAAATCATAAAATTATTCCTTTACAATTATATCTGAAAAATCTGAAAAGTCAATTTGCATCTTCGCATTCTCTGTGCTATAATAATTTGAAGTTATCTGCGCCCAAGAGACACAGAGAAAGGGACGGCTAAGCTATGGATATTCTGACCATCGGCATCGCGGGAGGCACCGGCTGCGGCAAGACGACAATCACGAAGCGGATCGTCTCGGAGTTCGGCAGGGACGTCTCCGTCATCCACCACGACAGCTACTACAGAGCCCACGACGACATGCCCTATGAAGAGCGCTGCAAGCTGAACTATGACCACCCCAATTCCTTTGACAACGAGCTGTTTTTGACCCATCTGCGCGCGCTGCGCCACGGGAAGGCCGTGGAAAGCCCGGTCTACGACTACACGATCCACAACCGCACGGAGCAGACCAAAACGATCCGTCCGGCCCGGGTCCTGGTGGTGGAGGGGATCCTGATCTTCGCCGACCGCGCGATCTGCGACGAGCTGGACATCAAGCTCTACGTGGACACCGACGCGGACGTGCGCATCCTCCGCCGTATCGTCCGGGATACGCGGGACCGCGGCCGCAGCCTGGAGAGCATCGTCCACCAGTATCTGACCACGGTCAAGCCGATGCACGAGCTATTCGTAGAGCCCAGCAAGCGCCACGCCGACCTCATCATCCCCGAGGGCGGCCACAACACCGTGGCGATGGAGATGGTGATGGAAAGGATCCGGGGGTATCTGGGACGATAAAAAGGAGCAGCGAGAAATGTCAAAACTCTACTTCAAATACGGCGCCATGGGCTCCAGCAAGTCCGCGCAGGCGCTGATCACGAAATTCAATTACGAGGAGCTGGGCATGACGGTCTGGCTGATCAAGCCCAGCATCGACGACCGGGACGGGGCGGATATCGTGAAGAGCCGGATCGGGCTCAGTAACCGCGCACGGGTCATCACGCCGGAGCAGAATATCGTGGACGAGTATCACGCCGCCGGACGCCATGACGTGATCATCGCGGACGAGGCCCAGTTCCTGACCCCGGAGCAGATCGACCAGCTCCGCAGCCTGGTGGACGATGAGAATCTTCCGGTGCTCTGCTTCGGGCTTCGGACGGACTTCCGCACCCGCTTTTTCCCCGGCGCGCAGCGATTGATGGAGCTGGCCGACAGCATCACCGAGATCAAGACCGTCTGCGCCTGCGGACGCAAGGCCACGGTCAACGCCCGGATGGACGAGCGGGGGAACGTCGTCACCGAGGGCGCCCAGGTGCTTCTGGGCGGCAACGACCGCTACGTCGCGATGTGCCACCGCTGCTGGCGGCGGAAGATCGCGCAGCAGGATACGGAGCGGGCGTAAATGGACGTTCTGACCTATTGCTTTCCCGTGGCGGTGGTGTTCCTCATCCTCCTGATCTTCTCCGACTTCTTTCCGCTGCTGCGCTCTGCGCCGAAGGAGATTCCGGGGACGGAGCGGAGCTGGACCCGCCGGGACAGCCTGACCGCGGGCGTCCTCACGCTGGTCTATGCCTTCGTCGCCTTTCTCGGCCTCGGCAACACCCACGGGGTCCAGTCCTATTGCAAGTTCGCCGACCGGGGCGAGTACGCGCTGATCACGCTGGACGAGCCCACCGAGATCGGAGCGGTCCGTTACTTCGCGGGCATCTACATGGGGAACTATTATCTCCAATTCTCCGAGGACGGGGAGGATTTTACGGACGTGGGCGTTCTGAGCCAGGGCCACGCCGACGTGCTGAAATGGCTGGACGCGGAGCTGGATGAGGATCGCCCCCTCGCGGTACGGGCCATCCGCCTGATCGCGGACAGTCAGCTCTGGCTGGGAGAACTCGCGATCTACGACGGCGCGGGGCGTCTGCTGACTCTGGAGGAAATGACGCCGGCGACGGGCTGCGGGAAGCTGTTCGACGAGCAGGCGGAGATCCCCGAGACCTACGACTATATGAATTCCAGCTACTTCGACGAGATCTATCACGCCCGGACCGCGCTGGAGCATCTGGAAAACGTCTATCCCTACGAGATCACGCACCCGCCCCTGGGGAAGCTGATCCTCTCCGCGGGCATCGCGATCTTCGGCATGACGCCCTTCGGCTGGCGCTTCTCCGGCACCCTGATCGGCGTGCTGATGGTCCCGGCGATCTATCTGTTTTTAAAAAAGATGTTCGGCGGGCGTCGGGTCCCGCTCTGTGTCGGCGCGGTGTTCACCTTCGACTTCATGCACTACGTCCAGACGCGCATCGCGACCATCGACTCCTACTCCGTTTTCTTTATTATCTTAATGTATCTGGCCTTCTGGCTTTACTGGGACGCCGACCGCTCCGAACGGCGGAATTGGCTGCCGCCGCTGGCCTTCTCGGGCCTCTTCTTCGGGCTGGGCGCGGCGAGTAAATGGACCTGCTTTTACGCGGGCGCAGGCCTGGGCGTCCTCTGGCTGATCGACCGGATCTGGCGGTATCTGACGCTGCGGCGAGAGGGCCGGGGCGGGGAATACTTTCAGGAGACCGTGGAGAACATCCTCTGGTGTCTGCTGTTCTTCGTGCTGGTCCCGTCTGCGATCTACTATCTCAGCTATATCCCCTACGGCACGGCCAGCGGACTGTCGATGCCCGGGATGCTGCTGAGCCGCGACTATCTGGGGATCGTCGTCAACAATCAGAGCTATATGCTCAGCTACCACGCGGGCGTCACCGCGACGCACCCCTATTCCTCGGTCTGGTGGCAGTGGATGCTGGACGTCCGGCCGATCCTGTATTACTTACAGTATCCGGGGGACGGGACGCACGTGTCCTTCGGGGCCTGGGTGAACCCGATGCTCTGCTGGGGCGGCCTGCTGGCCATGCTCTGCGTGGCCTGGTTTGCGATCCGGCGGCGGGACCGGACGGCGCTTTTCCTGCTGGTGGGCTATCTGGCCCAGCTTTTACCCTGGGTATTCGTGACGCGGGTGGTGTTCGAGTACCACTATTTCCCCAGCACCGTGTTCCTGACCCTGGCGCTGGCTTACGTGTTCCGGCAGCTCGAGCTGTCCAGACCGGAGCGAAAATGGGGCGTCGTCACCTTCGCGGCGGTATCCGTCGCGCTCTTCGCTCTGTTTTATCCCGCGCTGCGGGGCCTGCCGGTCTCGTCGAGCTTCGGCAAAAGCTTTTTGAAGTGGCTCCCGAGCTGGCCGTTTTGAATAGTTATTAGTTGTTAGTGATTGGAGGATTTATTATGATCGCGATCGGTTCTGACCATGGCGGATTTCAACTGAAACAGGAGATCATGGCACATCTGGATGAATTGGGGCTGGCGTATAAGGACTATGGGACTTACACGGAGGACAGCTGCGATTATCCCGTCTACGGCGAGGCCGTGGGGCGGGCTGTGAGTTCCGGGGAGGCGGAGCGGGGGATCGTGATCTGCGGCACCGGGATCGGCATCTCCATCTCCGCGAACAAGGTGAAGGGCGTCCGCGCGGCCCTCTGCGGCGACTGCTACAGCGCCGAATACACCCGCCGCCACAACGACGCCAACGTCCTGGCCCTGGGGGCCCGGGTCCTGGGCCCCGGCCTGGCGCTGAAGATCGTCGACACCTTCCTCGGCACGGACTTTGAGGGCGGCCGCCACGCGCGGCGCGTGGCCCTCATCGCGGAGCTTGAGGAGCGGGAGCGCGCGTAATGGCCCGGTCCCGTGCCTTTTACCGCGCCCAGGGCAAGCACACCTGGATCGTCACCCTGGTCGTGGCCCTGCTGGTCGCGCTGATCCTGTTGGCCCTCTGGCTGTTCTATGACTTGCAGCGCTACATCGTTTACGACAAGGACACGCTGCGGCTCGTGCTGCCGAAGGACCGGACGGAGCCCACGGAGCTGGACGCCTCAGACGAAGGGCCCGGCGCCACCTTTACGCCGGTCAACGTGGAGATCGTCGTCGATCCCACCGACTATTCCGCGGTGGAAGCCGTGGCGGGGGAGGACCTGCGGGCCATCCACGCGCGTTTCCTGGCCTCGGACAGCCTGACCCAGACACGGCTGGACGGCTTGAGCGCCGGAATGGGGGATTTTGATTCCCTGGTGCTGGAATTGAAGCCCTCCCTGGGCTTGCTGCGTTATGAAAGCAGCCTGCCGCTTGCGGTCAGCTACCGCGTGAACGGCAGTCTTACGCTGCGGGAGACCGCGGAGAAGCTGAAGGAGCGTGACGTCTGGCTGGTCGCCCGGCTCAGCGCCCTGGTCGACACGACGATGGCGACCCGCTACGCGCCCGTCGCGCTGAAAAACAGCAACGGCAGCGGTGTATTCATGCAGGACGGTCTGGCCTGGCTCGACCCCTACAACGAGATCGTGCGCGACTACCTTTCCGACCTGATGGCCGAGCTGCGGGACATGGGCTTTGACGAGATCCTGTTCGACGGCCTTTGGCTGCCCAACAGCCCGCTGCTGGTCTACTCCGAGGAGATGACAGCGACGCCGGACAGTCTGAGCGCCGTATCCTCTCTGGCGATGTTTTTGCGCCAGGAGGCAGACAAGCTCGGCCTTCGCGTATCGGTGCAGCTGCAAAGCGACGCGCTGCTGAGCATGGAGAGCGCGAAGCTCGGTCAGGACCTGACGCTCTTTTTCAAGATCTTCGACCGGATCGCCTTTGAGACGAACGAGGACCGGCTATCCGCCGCGCTGACCGCGCTGCGTTCCGTGGCGGGGGAGGACGACGGCCGCCTGCTCCCGATCTCCAGCTCCACGATCCCCGGCCTGACGAGCTGGGCCATCCGATGAAGCACAGTATCGGGGAGGTCCGGCGGGAGTATGACCGTCTGGACGCGCTCTGCGGCGTCTCCACCCGCGGCGTCGCGCTCTCGGTCAGCACCCGCGCGACCCGGCGCATGGGCCTCTTTCGGCCCGGAAAACCGCCGCGGATCATCCTGTCCGCCTTCGTGCTGGACGACGACGCGCTGTTCTGGGACACGATCCGCCACGAGTACGCCCACGCGCTGGTCTGGCTCCGGGAGCCGGACGGGCGTCACGGCCACGACGCGGTATGGCGGGCCGCCTGCCGCGAGGTGGGCTGCGATCCGAAAGCCACCGCCGCGCCCACGGAGGACCAGCTCGCCCTGCGCGCCGAACGCGCGAAATACCGCGTGAGCTGCCTCGGCTGCGGACAGGCGACCCTGTACCTCAAGGCGGGCAAGATCGTGACGCTGCTGAAGCAGGGAAAGGGAAACCGCCTCCGCTGCCGCGCCTGCGGCGCGAAGCGGTTCCGTTTGGAAGAATTATAAGAATAGTTTCACCGAAAGGAGAAATCGACATGTTTTGTACCAACTGCGGCGCCAGAAACGACGACGGCGCAAAGTTCTGCACGGAATGCGGGATCGCGCTGATCCAGCCGGAACAGGCGGCGAACGTTCCTCAGGAGGTCCCGGCAGCCCCGACCGCTCCGACCGCTCCCTCCGTCTCCGCCTATGGGAGCTATACGCCGTCTTCGCCCTCCTCGCCGGAAAAGCCGAAGAAGAAAAAATCGAAGGCCCCGCTGCTCATCGTCCTTGCGGTGCTGGTGGTCGCGATCGCGCTGGCCGCGCTGAACGTCAACGCCCTGATCGGGCTCTATATGCGCACCCTTGCCTCCCCGCTGAAATACTACGAGTACGTCGAATACAAGGGCATCGACGCGACGAAACAGGACCTTTCCGCCGCCTATGACAACACCGTTCGCGCGAATCTGGCCCAGACCGAGCAGGGGCAGAACCTGAGCTTTACGCTGAGCCTTGGCGAAACCGGCGCGACGCTTCTGAAAACCGCCACGGAAATGGATTTCTCCTGGCTGGGTTCCGTCGGGCTGGATATCCAGAGCACCCGGAGCGGCGCCATGACGGGCACCACGGGTTCTCTGACCCTGAACGGCAAGCACCTGGTCGGCGGAGAACTGCTGATGGACGCCGCGACGGGCCGGATCGCAGGCACCGTGCCCGAGCTCAACGACAGCTGGTTTGAGGTGAACACCGCGGATGCGGACGAGGAGACCGCGGAGCTTGCCGGCACCGTGACCAGGCTCTTTACGGGGGCCGGAGACGCCCTGCCCGACCGCGCCACCGCCGAGCGGCTGATGAACCGCTATCTGCGCCTGGTTGTGGAACAGATCAAACAGGTGGAGCGCGGGACCGGCAATCTGACCGCCGAGGGCGTGACCGGCAGCTACAATACGCTGATCGTCACCGTGACCGAGGACGATATGCGCGCCATCGTCAGGACCCTGGCCGATGAGCTGGGCAAGGACGAGGACGTTCGCGCGATCCTGCAGAAGGTCGAAACGAACCTGGAGCGGAACGATCTCACGGACCGCTTCCAGAGTCTTTTGGATGAGCTCGTCGAGAAGGTCGACGAGCTTGAGCTGGATCAAGACGTGCAGATGATCCTTTGGGTGGACGATCAGGGCGTCATCCACGGCCGGCAGTTCCGCTATGGCGACGAGGTCATCCGCTGGTCCAACCCGGAGGTGAACGGAAGGTCCGGTCTGGAGCTGGTCTTGGCGAGCGGTGAAAGCGAGCTGTTCCGCGTCGCCGGCTCCGGGGAGACGGACCGCGGCGTCAACAGCGGCAGTTATACGATCTGGTTCGAGGGGAAACCGGTGCTCAAGGTGGAGACCAGCGGGCTGGATCTGGAGCGCGCGAAGAGCGGCTATCTCTCCGGCACCTATGCGATCTCCCCGACGAAGGAGCTGCTGGAGACCCTGGAGCTGGACGGTCTGGCGGCGACGGTGGTGCAGAACCTGCGCTTTGTCGTCAGCGCGGCCAGCGACGCCAGGGGCTCGGAGCTGACGATGGATATCCGCACCGGCGCGGACACGCTGCTCACGCTGCGCTGCGTCGGCGAGAACGTCGCTCCCGGCGAGCTGCCGACGGTCTCCGGCACCGTAGAGATGGACGAATGGCTCGACGCCTTCTCTTCGACTGAAACCACGCAGAAGCTGATCGGCATCCTGATGAATTCCGACATCCCCCTGAGCCTGCTGATGGGTCTTGGCTGATATGGCCGGACTGGAACTGATCGACGTCCAAAAGCGTTATCAGGGCCGCACGGTGCTCTCCGGCGCGTCGATGGAGGTCCCGGCCGGGACCTGCGTCGGGATCGTCGGGGCGAACGGCACGGGCAAATCCACGCTTTTGGGCATCCTGGCGGGGATGACCCGTCCCGATGGGGGACGGGCGCTCTGGAACGGGGCCGACCTGCTCTCCGACGCCGCGCTCCGGCGGCAGACCGTGGGCTATGTGCCCCAGGGCTCCTGCCTCTTCGAGGACCTGAGCGCCCGGGACAACCTGCTGCTCTGGTATCCGAAGGAGCAGCTCGCCTGGGAGCTGGAGCAGGGCATCCTTGGGGCGCTGGGCGTGGGGGACTTTCTCACGAAGCGCGTTTCGGCCCTGTCCGGCGGTATGAAGAAGCGGCTCAGCATCGGCTGCGCCGTGGCCCGGCATCCGCCGCTGCTGCTGCTGGACGAGCCCAGCACCGCGCTGGACCTCCGCTGTAAGGCGGAGCTGCTCGCGCAGCTCCAGAGTATGCGCGCGGGCGGCGTGACGCTGCTGCTCTCCACCCACGACCTGCAGGAGATCGAGGCCTGCGACCGGCTCTATCTGTTGAAGGACGGGACGCTGCGCCCCTGCGAGCCTGGCGGGGCCGCGGAGCGTCTGGCGGAGCTGCTATGAGAATGGACAACGAAAGACCGGGGCTCCCGGCCTATCTGTATCTGCGCGGGAAGCTGGCCATCCGGCTGCTGGTCCCGGCCCTCTGCGTTACGGCGCTGCTGCTGCTTGCTCTGGGGCTGTTGGGCTTTGCCGCGTCCCGGGACCGGAGGGGGGACGAAGCGCGCGTGCGCGTCTCGATGGGCGTGGTCTACAACGACGGGGACCGCTATCTCAGCATGGGACTCTACGCCCTCGAGACGATGGACCGATCCCGCCTCGCGCTGGAGCTGGTGCAGCTCGACGAGGCCGAGGCCGCGTCCCGGCTCCGGCAGGGAACGCTTGACGCCTATCTGGTGATCCCGGACGGCTTCGTGGAGGCCCTTTTCGCCGGGGAGACCCGCCCGCTGCGCTACGTCACCGACGCCGCCGCCGGACTCGGCGCGACCCTCACCGACGAGCTGGTCCGCGCCGTGGCGCGGCTGCTGCTGGAAACCGAGAATGCGATCTACGGCGCGCAGAGCTACGCGGCGGAGCGCCTGGACGGCGTGGACCCCTACGCCTTGGGCGACCGTCTGACCCGCGTATATCTGAACAGTATCCTGGACCGCGACGGCCTCTACGTGACCGAGACCTTGGGTGTCGGAGAAGGGCTGGACTTTTTCCACTATTACCTCTGCGCCCTGATCGTGCTGTTTCTGCTGCTCTGGGGCCTGCTGGCCGCCCCGCTCTTTGCCCGGGAGTCCCTGGCTCCGCGACGGGCGCTGGCGGCGGCGGGCTTCGGCGCGCTGCGCCAGCTCGTCTGTGAATATCTCGTCTATACGCTTCTGTTGCTCTGCTGCTATATGCTCACTATGGGGCTGCTGCTCCTGGCCGCGCGGCTGCCTGCCCTGCGGGAGCTGCTTCCGGAGCGTCCGGCTCGGCTGGCGGTCTACGCGCTGCGGGCCGTGGTCCCCGCGCTGGTCTTTGCCGCCATGCAGCTGTTGTTCCATGAGCTGAGCGCTGGCAGCGTCGGGGCGCTGCTGCTGCAATTCCTCGCGGCGGCTGCGATGGCCTTCGTGTCCGGCTGCTTCTACCCCTCCAGCGCGCTGCCCACGGGGATGCAGACGCTCGGGCGGTTATTGCCCACCGGGGCGGGGATGGCGTATCTCGCCGCGCCCTCGGCGGCTTCCCTCGGGCTGCTGGCCTTTTGGCTGCTGCTCTGCCTTGCGCTGCTGTGGCTGCTGCGGCGGCGCAGGCTGGAAGGAGGCGCTGCATGAGAAACGCTCTGCACTGGTGCCTCTGCATCGAGCACCGTCTGCTGCGCCGCCCGGTGTTCCTCGTGATCCTGCTCCTGATCCCGGCGCTGGTCCTGGCCCTGAACGCCTCGACGAAGCAGGGCTCCGGCGTCGTGACCATTGCGCTCTGCCCGGCGGACGCGGTATCGGAGTCGGTGACGGACGCGCTGCTGATGGAGGAGAGCGCCTTCCGGTTCCTCCGCTGTGAAAACGCCGACGCGGCCCGCCGGATGGTGGCGGAAGGTACGGCGGACACGGCCTGGATCTTCTCCGCAGAAACAGGCGCCGCGCTGCGGGATTCCTACCGCGGCGCATACGCGCCCGCCGTCACCGTGGTCGAGCGGGAGGGGAATGTGTTCCTCCAGCTTGCCCGTGAAAAGCTCTACGCCGCCCTGTATCCCCAACTCTCCCGGGCGCTCTTTTCCGAATTTCTGTCCGACGAAGCCGGGACGGCTCTCTCGGAGGCGGAGCTGGAGGCCTGGTACCGGCACGTGGAAACGAACGAGGAGATCATTGCGTTCGAGGGCGCGGAATCTCTGCGGCAGGCGGGCTATCTCCGCGCGCCGGTCCGCGGCCTGCTCAGCATCCTGTTGATCCTGGCCGGACTCTCCGGCGCGGCGCTGCTGGAAACGGATCGTGAGGCCGGGCGGCTGGTCTGGGCTTCCCCGAAAAGCGGCCTTGCGCTGCGCATCGCCTATACGCTGCTGCCGATGCTGGACACGGCGCTGGCGGTCTGGCTGGCCCTTGGTCTCGCCGGTCTCAGCGCGTCCTGGCTCCGGGAGGCGCTGCTCCTGCTCCTGCTGACCCTCGGCGGCGCGGGCTTCTGCGCCCTGGTGGGCGGGCTTTGCAGAGCGCCGGAGCGCATCGGCATGGCGGCGCTGCTGCTGACCGTGGCGATGCTGGCCCTCTGTCCCGTGTTCCTGAATCTGCACGGCTTCCGGTGGCTCAGCGTGCTGCTCCCACCGGACCTCTACCTTCGCAGCGTCGCGGACGGCGCCAAGACCCCCTGGCTGGCGCTCTATGCCGCGGCGGCCTGGGCGCTGACCTGGCTGGCGGAGCGCCTGTTACGGAAACGCGCGTGAGGAATACTCAAAACAGATCATCATATTTTGAAAGGAGTCAGATAGCATGGCATTTTTTGACGAACTGAAGGGCAGAGTCACCCAGGGTACGAAAAATCTGGCGGATACCACGCGACTGAGCGCGGCCATCGTCGAGAACAAGCGGAAGATCGAAAAGCTGTATTCCGCCCTCGGCCAGGCCTACTACGCGGCCTGTAAGGACGACCCGGCGCCGGAGACGGCGGAGCTGATCGCGGAGCTGAACGGGCTGTTTGAGGCCGTCGAGCAGGCGGAGAACGAGCTGCGGCAGGTCCGCGGACGCGGAAAATGCCCGAACTGCGGAACGGAGCTGGCTTCCAACGCTCTGTATTGCCCGAATTGCGGCTTCAAGCAGCCCCAGCCGGAGCCGCCCGCCCAGCCCGCGAAGCGCTTCTGCCCGGAGTGCGGGAACGCCGTATCCCAGGAGGCGCGCTTCTGCAACGTCTGCGGCACGCCTCTGACCCCGCCGGCCCCCGTGCCAGCGCCTGAGCCAGACCCGGCTCCGATCCCTGAGGAGGTTCCGGCTCCGTCCTTTATCCCCACGGAAACGCCGTCGGACCCGGTCCCGGAAACGAACACGGTTGAAAACGAATAAAACGTCGGCGGGAGGCTCAAAACCTCCCGCCGATGTTTTTCTTTTTCATATTGCTCTTTCGTCCAGCCATTGACAGGCCGCGGTC
>JAFSRS010000004.1 GCA_017445985.1 Oscillospiraceae bacterium
CGATCCCGAAGCATCGTCGGGATCGCGCGGCGCTGTCCGTTTTTCTCGTTTCAGCGTTTGCGTTTCGCGGATTCGTTGATCGTCATCATATCGCGCAGATCCATGTGCTGCTGCATGCTCTCTCTCGGCTTGCGGATGTAGTGCTCCAGGACCGGCAGGAGGATCAGCGTGGTGACGCCCGCGGTGAAGCCGCCGTTGTAGAGCATCAGGCCGCCGTGGAGCGCGGAGGTGGCGGTGCAGAGCGACGCGCAGAGCATGCCCGCGGCGACGCCCGCGCCCCAGCCGTAGCGTCCCACCAGCGGGCAGAGGCCGGTGGCGAAGGCGATGGAGTTGATGTACGACTGGGTGGAGAGCGTCCAGGTCGCGTTCCCCCCCACCAGCCGGTTGTAGCCGCGCACGGAAAGGGAGAGCAGCAGGAAGCCCAGAAAGATCGGCCAGACGTTGCGGGGGTGCTGGCCCATGGCGGTGAAGGTCAGGGCCGCGAAGATCACGCCGAAGGTGGGCCCGGTAAAGCCCGCGCCAAGGGTGAAATAGTCGTCCAGGCTCAAATAGATCAGGAACAGGGTCCCATAGATGCCGATGTTGATCAGGCAGAGCGGCATGCCGTATTTGCGGGCAAAATTGCTCTCGTAGCCCGTGTCGGTGAACAGCCGCGAGAGGCCGTGGAAGCTCCGCCCGTTCAGCAGGAAGCCCGCGAAGAGGCAGCCGGCAAACAGGAGCAGGAAAAAGGCGTGGCCGAACAGAGAGTAGGAGTTGTTGAAGCTGGCGTATACCTCGTTGACGAAGGTGGGCGTGGTCGGCGCGGCGACGCCCATGGTGCGGTAGAGCAGGTTGAACAGGAAGAAGCCCAGCATACCGAAAGCCAGGCCGCCGTTGTAGAGGTTGTAGCCCTTATGCCAGGCCTTCGTCCCGGGCAGGATCGCGGGCGCGACGAGCGACAGGACGATCACGACGCCGATCGTCAGGAGCACGCCCTTCACGGTGAGCTGCACGACGCCGGGCGCCCAGGCGTCCCCCAGGGTGTAGCGGAACAACAGCTCGCTCACGAAGGGGCTGAAGCAGGTGCAGAACATGCAGATATGCAGGTTCTCGTTGAAGTCCAGCCGCCGGACGCCCAGATACAGGAAGGGCCCCAGGAAGCAGGGCCACATGTTCAGGAAGTTCAGCCCGTAGAAGGCGTGGGCGATCACGAGGAAATAACCCGCGAAGGTGTTCACGTGGGACGGGCCGGGCAAAAAGGCCATGAAGGCCCACATGGCCAGCCCGCAAAGCCCCGCATTTAAAAAAGTCGCCGGGAGGCTGCCGATCCCGAAGTAATCGGTAATCAGCGGCCCCGGCGAGGTCAGGATGCGGACAAGGTCCGTAAGTATCGTGTTTCCGGTCCCGGTGTAAAACGCGGCGGCGGCGGCGCCTCCCAGCAGCGCCAGGGAGATGCAAAGCACCGTCCCGTCTATGATCCTGCTGTTTTTCTGTTCCGAATATTCCATGTCCGAGCGCCTTACTGCTTCTTGTTCCCCTCCTGCTGGTGAGGATGCTGGTTCTGGTGCACGCCCATCTGCATCTTCTTGTGGTCCTTCAGCTCGTAGTGGATCGCGAAGGCCAAAATCACGCGCATCACGATCACCGCGCCCAAGAGGGCCAGGTCCATCAGGTCGTGCTTCTGGATCGTTTTGAGGATCTCCGCGGCCATCGCAAATTCCAGGCCGACGCTGAGTCCGCTGATCAGGTTGATCTTGACGTCCTTCTCATCCGGCGTGAAGATATTGCGGATGTAATAAAAGAACGCGGTCCCGACGGCGACCAGAATCACGATCACCGCGATGATCTCGCAGATCGGCACGACCCATTCCAACGCTTCCAACAAAAAATGCTCGATCGCCATGTACAATCGCCTCCCCGATATGCATTTTAATGGATGTGGGAAACGTTGTCAACGGGCGATTCGTGCGCTTATTTCATCTCTCTCCGTCTTGCAAGGTTGATCATGCCCTCCTGCATGCTCCCCAGCTCGCGCAGCAGCTTACCCGCTCCGTAGGCGGTGCAGGCGAGGGTGTCGTCCACGACCACGGCCTCGATCCCGGTGCGGCTGGTGATGAGCCGGTCCAGGCCCCAGAGCAGGCTGCCGCCGCCGGACATGACGATGCCGTTGACGGAGATATCCGCCACCAGCTCGGGCGGGGTGCGCTCCAATACCATGTGGATGGCCTCGAGCAGCTTTTCCACCGGGTCGGCCAGGGCTTCGATCATGTCGTTGGAGTTGATCGTGACGGACTTGGGCAGGCCGGTCAGCAGGCAGCGGCCCTTGACCTCGCGGGTCTCGACCTCGCTGCGGATGTAGACGCAGCCGATGGAGCGCTTCAGTTCCTCCGCCGTGCGCTTGCCGATCAGGACGTTGTGCTTACGGCGGACGTATTTCACGATGGCCTCATCGAACTCGTCCCCCGCCGTCGTGATGGACTCGCACTCCGCGACGCCGCCGAGCGTCACGACCGCGACCTCGGTGGTGCCGCCGCCGATGTCCACGACCATGTGGCCGTCGGGCTTGGAGATGTCGATGCCCGCGCCGGTGGAGGTGCAGACCGCCTTCTCCACCAGGTAGACCTTCCGGGCCCCGGCCTCGATCACCGCGTCGATGGTCGCGCGCTCCTCCACGCCCGTGATCTTGCTGGGGACGCAAACGATCACGCGGGGCTTGAAGAAGCTGAAGCTGGTGACGCGGCTGATGAGCTCCTGGAGCATGCGCGTCGTCATGTCGTAGTCGGAGACCACGCCGCCGACGACGGGATGGATCGCCACGATGTCCGCGGGGGTGCGGCCCAGCATCTTCTGCGCCTCCTCCCCCACCTTCAGCAGCTTGCCGTTCACCTTGTTCACGGCCACGACGGTGGGCTCCCGCACGGCGACGCCCTTGCCCCGCACGTAGAGCAGGGTGCTGGTGGTGCCGAGGTCTATCGCAATGTCACGTTCAAAAAAAAGCATGGTCGCTTACCTCATTATTATCGTTTCCTCGAAATCATGCCCGGTTTCTGTTAAGGCAATACCGCACAGCTCCGGTGCGATTTTGGGCCTGCCTCATATCACGCGTCCCGCCCGCGGGCGACGGTGGCGCAGACGACGTCCTTCGCGCCCGCCTCGCGGAGGGTCCTGGCGCACTCCGAGAGCGTCGCACCGGTGGTGATGATATCGTCGATCAGGAGGATCCTGCGGCCCTCCACCAGCTCCGGGTCGGTGGCGCGGTAGGCCCCGGCGATGTTCGCCCGGCGCTTTTCCCGGCTCCCGACGGCGGACTGGCGCTCCACGTTGCGCACCTTGTCCAGGGTGCTCACCGCCACGTCCTGCAGCTCCAGCGCCGCGGCCTGGGCCAGCAGCATGGACTGGTCGTAGCCGCGCTCCCGCAGCCGTTCGCTGCTCAGCGGGACCCAGGTGATCAGGTCGTATTCCCCGGTCAGGCGCTCCCGGATGCAGTCGGCCAGGATCGCGCCGTAGGTGGCTGCGTAGCCGCTCCGGCCCTGGAACTTGTAGCGGCGGAGGGATTCACGGACCACGTCCTCATAGTAGAGCGCCGAGCAGCAGACCCGGAAGAAATCCCCCGTCTGTTCGCCGCCGCAGCTCGTAAAGGGCAGCGACTCGCGGCAGGCCGGACAGAACAGATCCTTGCCGCTGCGGACCAGCTCCCGGCAGAACACGCAGCGCGGCGGATAGAGCAGGTCAAGGATGGCAGCTACGAAACGGCTCATCAACGGTCCCTCCGTTCTCTATAATCAAATCAATTACTTTCCGCAAGCCTTGCTCTCAATGCGCTGTAGCGTCTGGATTGTCTGTGGTTGTCGATCATCTGATCCACCGTCCGCTCGTCGCCGACGCAGATCAGCAGCTCCCGCGCCCGCGTGACCGCGGTGTAGAGCAGGCCCCGGTACGTGAGCTGCTGCGGGACGCCGGAGAGGCAGAGCACCACGGCGCGGTACTCGCTGCCCTGGGACTTGTGGACCGTCATGGCCCAGGCGTGCTCCAGCTCGGAGAGCATGTCGAAGCCGTACTCCGCCACGCGCCCGTCGAAGTCCACGGTCAGGGTCTCCGAATTCGGGTCGATGGCCCGGACGTAGCCGATATCGCCGTTGAAAACTCCGGAGCCGATATTGGCCCCATGGTTTTCGGTCCAGATTAGATCATAGTTATTTCGGATTTGCATCACGCGGTCCCCGACGCGGAAGGTCGCGTTGGCGAGCTTTTTCTCCGCCTTCCCCTCCGCGGGCGGATTCAGCGCCGCCTGCAGGGCCAGGTTAAGCCGGGCCACACCCGCCGCGCCCCGGCGGGTCGGGGTCAGGACCTGGATCTCGTCCGGGCGGATGCCCATGTTTTGGGGCAGGCGCTCGGCGCAGAGCTGGACCGTGAGGGCGACGGCGTCCTCCTGCCGCGGGCGGCGGAGGAAAAAGAAGTCGCCCTTGTTCTCCCGGATCGGCGGATGCTCCCCCGCGTTGATCGCGTGGGCGTAGCGCACGATCCGGCTGTCCTCCTTCTGGCGGAAGATCTCGGTCAAGCGCACCACCGGCGCGGCCCCGGAGCGCAAAATATCCAGGAACACGTTCCCCGGTCCCACGCTGGGAAGCTGGTCCGCGTCGCCCACCAGCACCAGACGGCAGCGGGGCGAGAGGGCGCTCAGCAGGGCGCTGGCCAATTCGATATCCAGCATCGAGCATTCGTCCACGATCAGCGCGTCGCATTTCAGCGGGTTCGTCTCGTTCCGCTTGAAGCGAAGGTCGAAGCTGCCCTCCTCGTAGCCTGCTTCCAGCAGCCGGTGGATGGTCTGGGCCTCCTCGCCGGTCAGCTCGCTCATGCGCTTCGCCGCGCGGCCCGTGGGGGCGGCGAGCTGGACCTTCAGGCCGAGCTGCTGGTAAAGGGCGATGATCGCGCGGACCGTCGTGGTCTTGCCGGTGCCGGGTCCGCCGGTCAGCAGCAGGAGCTGGCACTTCGCCGCCATTTCCAGCGTCTGACGCTGGCGCGGCGCGTAATGGATATTCTGCTCCCGCTCAATGGCTTCCAGCAGGCCGTCCAGATCCGCCCGCAGTTCGGGCCGCGCGGCGGCCATCCGGCCCAGGCGCTCGGCGGCGTTCGTCTCCGCCTCGTAAAATTCCGGCAAATAGCAGGCCGTACAGCCCGCGATGGGCTCGCTGACCAGCTCACCGCTGTCCAGCAGCACGTCCAGTCCCTCCTCCACCGCCGCCGGGTCGATATCCAGCAGCGAGGCCGTGGCCTGGATCAGCTTCTCCCGCGGGATGAACACGTGGCCGTTCCCCGCGTTGTGCAGCAGCTCGAAGCCGACCGCCGCAGCGATCCGCTCGGCGCAGTCGCCGTCCAGCCCCAGGTCCAGGGCCAGCTTGTCCGCCACGGAGAAGGGCGCGCCGACGTGCCGGGCGCAGAGCAGATAGGGGTTCTCCCGTACGGTCTCCAAAGCATGGTCCCCGTAGGCGCGGTAGAGCCGCATCGCGAACTGGGGCGGCAGGCCGTGGGCGCTGAGGAACTCCATCAGATGCCGCAGGCCGAGCTGCTTGTGCAGGAATTCGCTGATCTCCTTCGCCTTTTTCAGGCTGATCCCCCGCAGCCCCGCCAGCTTCTCCGGCTCGTTCTCCATCACGTCCAGCGCCTTGTCCCCAAAGGCCGTCACGATCACCGAGGCCGTGGAGGGCCCGACGCCCTTGATGACCCGGCTGGCGAGATATTCGTAGACCGCCTGGGCTCCGGTGGGCATGTGCCGCTCCGCGTACCGGGCGTTGAACTGAGGGCCGTAGCTGGAATGATTGACGAAGGTCCCGGCCAGGCTCAGCAGCTCCCCCGGCGCGGCGAAGGGCAGGCAGCCCGTAACGGTGACGCTCGTCCCGTCCTTCAGCCGCAGCCGCAGCACCGTGTAGCCGTTTTCCTCGTTCTGGAACACGATCTCCCCGACGGTGCCGGAGAGCTGGTCCAGAGGGCGGTCGGAATTCGTTCCGTTGGCGGGTGATTCCATACTGTACTCCGTTTAGTGAATAGTGATTAGTGATTAGTGAATAGTTGTGGGATCCCCTGCGGGGATGATTGGAAAGCGCTGCGCGTTGGGTTTGCCAGTTATGCTGTATCAGTAAAATTTCCCATTGCGGTTATCCGGTCTTCTCCCTCTCCTGGCCTTCGGCCACCCTCCACCGCTGGGGGAGGGAACCGCGTCGTTACCTTGGCGGGTTGGTTTCGAGGCTTGCGGTACCGACTACAGCTCCCCTCCCTCCCCCAGCGGGGGAGGGTGCCGCCGCAGCGGCAGGAGAGGGAGAGGCTCGGACAGCCCGCCTGTTACTTGTTACCTGTTACCTGTTACTTTCTTCCCGCTCGAACAGGCGTTTTAAATACTCTCCCGTCGCGCTTTTCTCGCAGGCGGCGCATGCCTCCGGCGTGCCGGTGAACACCACCTCGCCGCCCTTGTCGCCGCCCTCGGGGCCCAGGTCGATGATGTGGTCGGCGCATTTGATCACGTCCAGGTTGTGCTCGATCACCACCACCGTGTTCCCCGCGGCGGTCAGCTTGTCCAGTACCTCGATCAGCCGGTGCACGTCCGCGACGTGCAGGCCCGTGGTGGGCTCGTCCAGCACGTAGACCGTACGGCCCGTGGCGCGGCGGCTCAGCTCCGTCGCCAGCTTGACGCGCTGGGCCTCGCCGCCGGAGAGGGTCGTCGCGCTCTGGCCCAGCTTGATATAGCCCAGGCCCACGTCGTAGAGGGTCTGGATCTTTTCCCGGATGCGGGGAAGGTTTTCAAAATAGGTCAGCGCCTCCTCCACCGTCATGTCCAGGACCTCTGCGATGTTCTTGCCCTTGTAGCGCACGTCCAGGGTCTCCCGGTTGTAGCGCGCGCCGTGGCAGACCTCGCAGGGGACGTAGATATCCGGGAGGAAGTGCATCTCGATCTTCAGTAATCCGTCGCCCGCGCAGGCCTCGCAGCGCCCGCCCCGGACGTTAAAGGAGAAGCGCCCCGGCCCGTAGCCCCGCATCCGCGCGTCCTGGGTCTCGGCGAAGAGGTCGCGGATCAGGTTGAACACGCCGGTGTAGGTCGCCGGGTTTGACCTGGGGGAGCGGCCGATGGGGCTCTGGTCGATGGCGATGATCTTGTCCACCTGCTCCAGCCCGTCCACGCCTGCGCACTTGCCGGGGCGCAGCTTGGCCCGGTTCAGGCGGCTCGCCAGGGTCTTATAGAATATCTCGTTAATGAGGCTGGACTTGCCGCTGCCGGAGACGCCGGTCACGCAGGTCAGCACGCCCAGCGGAATGTCCACGTCGATGTGCTTGAGATTGTGCTCCTCCGCGCCGCGGATGCGCAGCGCGCGCCCGCTCAGGGGGCGGCGCTCCGCCGGGATGGGGATGCGCTTGCGTCCGCTCAGATACTCGCCGGTGACGCTGCGGGGGCTGGCGCAGATATCCGCGACGCTCCCCTGCCCCACCAGCTCGCCGCCGTGGACGCCCGCGCCGGGGCCGATGTCGATGATCTGATCCGCCGCGTACATGGTCTCCTCGTCGTGCTCCACGACGATCAGGGTATTGCCCAGGTCCCGGAGACGGCGGAGGGTCCCGATCAGCTTCGCGTTGTCCCGCTGGTGCAGGCCGATGGAGGGTTCGTCGAGGATGTAGAGCACGCCCATCAGGCTGCTGCCGATCTGGGTCGCCAGGCGGATGCGCTGGCTCTCGCCGCCGGAAAGGGAGCCGGAGGGCCGGGAGAGGGTCAGGTATTCCAGGCCCACGCTGCGGAGGAAGTCCAGTCTGGCGCGAATTTCTTTCAGGATCTGCTCGGCAATCATCTTTTTCTGCCCGGTCAGGGCAAGGGACTCGACGTGGGAGATCGCGTCGGAGATGGACAGATCGCTGTAGCTCATGATGTCCATGCCGCCCACCGTGACCGCCAGCGCCTCCTTTTTCAGGCGGCGGCCCCGGCAGTGGGGACAGGGCACCTCGCTCATCCACTGCTCCAGCTCTTCCCGGGACCACTGGCTCTGGGTTTCGCTGTAGCGGCGCTCGAGGTTGTTGACCAGGCCCTCAAATGGCTGGGCCATCGTGCCCTTGCCGCCCCGGCGCTCGTAGCTGAGCTGGAGCTTTTCGCCCTTCGTGCCGTAGAGCAGCGCGTCCAGGGCCTCGTCGGAGAAGTCGGACACCGGCGTGTCCAGCGTGAAGCCGTAGCGCTCCCCCAGGGCCGTGTAGTACATCCGGGCGATGCTCTCGTCCTTCACGTTGTTCCAGCCCACCGCGCTCACCGCGCCGCCCCGGAGGGACAGGCTGCGGTCCGGGATCACCAGGTCCGGGTCGATGCGCCGCTGGACGCCCAGCCCGCCGCAGGCGGGGCAGGCGCCGAAGGGGTTGTTGAAGGAGAACAGCCGGGGGCTCAGCTCGTCGATGCTGATGCCGCAGTCCTCGCAGGCGTAGTTCTGGGAGAAGGAGAGCATCCGCTCCCCCGCCCCGTCCCGGACGAGGACCTGCACCAGCCCGCCCGCCAGCTTGGAGGCGGTCTCCACCGCGTCCGCCAGACGGCGGCGGAGGTCCGGCTTGATTACGAGGCGGTCGATCACGACCTCCACCGTGTGCTTCTTCCGCTTGTCCAGCGTGATCTCCTCGGATAAGTCCCGCAGCTCGCCGTCGACGCGCGCGCGGACGTAGCCAGCCTTTCGGGCGTCCTCGAAGATCTTCTGATGCTCGCCCTTTTTCCCGCGCACGACGGGCGCGAGCAATTGCAGCTTCGTCCCCTCCGGCAGAGCCAGGACCTGATCGACGATCTGATCCACGGTCTGCTGTTGGATCTCCTTCCCGCAGTTGGGACAGTGGGGCACGCCCACCCGCGCCCAGAGCAGACGGAGGTAGTCGTAGATCTCCGTCACGGTGCCCACCGTGGAGCGGGGGTTCCGGCTGGTGGTCTTTTGGTCGATGGAGATCGCCGGGCTCAGGCCGTCGATGCTGTCCACGTCCGGCTTGTCCATCTGGCCGAGGAACTGCCGGGCGTAGGAGCTCAGGCTCTCCACATAGCGCCGCTGGCCCTCGGCATAGATCGTGTCGAAGGCCAGGGAGGACTTCCCGCTGCCGGACAGGCCGGTGATGACCACCAGCTTGTCCCTTGGGATCGTCAGGTCGATATTTTTCAGGTTGTTCTGTCTCGCGCCGCGGATGATGATGCTGTCCTGCATGATAACTCCTTTATTCCTGTTTTCCCCGGTCCCGCCGGATCGCAAAGCTGCCGCCGGGGGCGTCGAAAACCACCACGTTGGGCTCCTCCGGTACATCCTCCGACGGCGCCGTCACCGCCAGCATCCGCCGCTTCTGCTCCCGCAGGGAGAAGCCCACGACGCCCACGGCCAGCAGCACGAGGAATCCCCCGCCCACGACCCAGGCCCGGGTCCGGGCGTAGCCCTCCACCGCGGCCAGAAGCGCCTGATCCGTCACGCTGAGGGTCAGCCCGCCCAGCAGCAGCCAGGCGACCGTGCGCGGACGCAGCAGCTTTTTCAAGGGCAGGTCCGGGAAGATCGCCTTCGCCGCCAGCAGGAAGGCCCCGAAGAGCGCAGCCAACAGCAGCAGAGAGCTCAGCAGCTGCCCCAGGAACGGGGAGACCGCGGTCCAGAGCGCGGTGGCGAAGATGCTCACGCCGCTGCCCAGCAGCCAGAGCGGGAGCACCACCAGCAGCCGCAGCGCCAGCGGGACGCTTAAAATCTGTTCCCGCAGCGTGGCCTTCACGCCGCCCCGGCGCTTGCGTTCGCTCTCGTCGAGGGTCTCCGCGTCGCCGTCCCCGCCGTCACCCCCGTCGGGCGCGGCGTCCGGCTGCACCGAAACCAGCACCGTCGCGGGGTCGTCCTGCAGCAGGTCCGAGGGGGAGTCGAAGAGACTCCCGACGGTCAGGCCCAGCGCGGTCAGCGCCGCCAGCCCGCCCGCCACCAAAGCGGTCTTGCCACGTTTTTCTTTCGCTTTTGCTTTCTTGTTCATAGCTTCGTCCGGTTCGTCCAAAACGCTTAATGGACACGATTCTGATTATATGACAGTATACCACAGCGCCGAAAAAATGACAAGGGACAATCAAGAAAATAGCGATCGCGCAGCTTTCCGCTGCGCGATCGCTACGTTTCTGATTCACGCTCTCGGGTGCGCCCGCTGGTACACGTCCTTGAGCTGCTTTTTCACAAGCTGGGAATAGATCTGCGTCGAGCTGATATCCGCGTGGCCCAGCATCTCCTGGATGCTGCGGAGGTCCGCGCCGTTTTCCAGCAGGTGCGCGGCGAAGGAGTGGCGCAGCGTGTGGGGCGTGATGTCCTTCTCGATCCCCGCCTTGGTCTGGTAGGCCTTGATGAGCTTCCAGAAGCCCTGGCGGCTCATGCGCTCGCCGCTGACGTTGACGAAGAGCGCCTGTTCCTCCGGCGAGGCCACCATCCGGGGACGGATGAACTCGACGTACTCCCCCAGCGCCTTGATCGCCGTCGGATAGAGCGGGATCGCCCGGTCCCGGTCGCGCCCGTGGCAGGTGATGATGCCCGCGGGCAGATTCACGTCGCTGACGTCCAGATGGATCAGCTCGCTGACCCGGATGCCCGTGGCATAGAGCAGCTCCAGCATCGCGCGGTCCCGGTAGCCCTTCGCGTCCACGCACTCCGGCTGTTCCAGCAGCAGCTCCACTTCCCCGCTGGTCAGGATCTGCGGCAGCTTCTGGGCGGACTTGTCCGGCACCAGCACGGAGCTGGGATTGGACGCGATCAGGTCCCGTTCCTGCAGAAAGCTGTAGAAGCTCTTGATGGACGCGATGGCGCGGGAGACCGTGGCGACGGACTTCCCCATGCCGCGCAGATGGGCGACGTATTCGCTCAAAACGCGCTCGTCCGCCCCGGCGTAGCCGCAGTCCGCGTTCGCGCGCAGATAGTCTCCGAGCTGGCGCACGTCGCGGAGATAGCTGCTCAGCGTATTGGCCGAGGCGCGTTTCTCTTCCCGAAGAAAGGTCTCATATTTAGAAAAGCAAACAGAATCCTTCAAGACCGTCTGCCTCCTTCGATCAAGTGTGACAGACTGCTCCCCGCTATGCGAGGCCCGTCAGAGCCAGGAGCAGGGGCAGCAGCGCGCTGGTATAGAGCGCGCAGAGCGCAGAGGCCGCCGCGCAGAGCAGCCAGAGCGGAAGCATGGGCCGCGTCATGGGAGGCGCGGGCGTGCCGAGCCGGAGCCGAAGCAGCTCCGCGGAGGCGCGGAGACTGCCGCCCGCGGCCAGCAGCAGACAGGGCAGAACCGCCAAGGCGGGCAGACCGTAGCGCAACAGAGCTTCCAGCAGTCCGGCATAGCGGTCCGCGGCATAGAGCGCCGCCACCGAGCAGCCCAGCCGGAATCCGGCCAGCAGGAGCAGGCCCGCCGCCGGGACCGCGCCGGCCCAACTCGTCGCGCAGAGCGCGAGGGCCAGGAACCAGGCGCCGAAGCCCCAGAGCGCGGACAGAAAGCTCCGCGGCGCAGGTGCATACGCGCCGAGCGTCAGGCCGAACACGCGGACGGAGGCCTGGGGCGCATAGAGGCCGATCAGGGTCCCTCCCAGAAGGCCCAGAAAAAGGCACGGCAACAAGACTCTGCCCCAGGCGGGCGCGGCCCCGTCCCCGTGTCGTGAAACAAGCGATCCATTCCAGTGGATGCGACGCGCCATGTGCTCCTCCCTCTTTGGAATTTACATAACGCTGTCGTGCTCTCACTATAATACAAAATCGGAGTTCAATCAAGCGTTTTGCGGAAAGAACTTGAATTTTGTGAATGTTGAACAACAGGTTATGTCAACCGTTTTATGTGAACCAGGTTACAATCTGATACAAGTATGATTTTACGCCTTGATAATCCGCGCGTTTTTCAAGATATAGTGTGTAATTTATTGTAATAACTATATCTTGATTTTATCATAACTATTATGTAAACCGATTACCATGTGAATATATAATTACTGTCTGTAATATCAACGCCTCCGTTTTCCGCTTCTCCGGCGCGGTACAGACAGGGCGCAGCCCAGGAATACCCCAGATATGACGCAGAGCAGGCTGAGCGCCGTCGAGATATTGAGGATGCCTGCGTGATTTGTGAAAACGCCGAGCACGAGCAAAAAGGCGCTCAGTCCCCCGGCGCAGACGCCCGCCGCCGCCATCCGCTCCGCGGCCTGGCCCCGGCAGGCCAGCACCCCGGCAATACAGGACGCGGTCAGCAGCGCGGCCCGCGCCGCCCAGCTCTCCCAGCCCTTCGTCAGCAGCGGCTCCGCCGCGAAGGCCGCCGGCAGCAGCGTCAGCCCCAGCAGCAGCGCCAGCCCCGCGGCGGCAGCGATCCCGCCCTGGAACAGCGGCCCCCTCCCCTTTCGTCGCTCCGATTCCCTCATAGCAAAACAGGACCTCCCCGATCAAGCTGTTTCAGCTTATTCGGGGAGGTCCCGGTACATGCGCGGAAGGCGGGGATTATTTTTCCCCTTCCTCCTTCTTCTGGATGCCGTTGGTGGAGATGGCCCACTTGGTGACCTGGATGCGGACGCGATCCTCGCCGGTCTCGAAGGTGATCAGATCGTTGTTGATATCCACGATCTTGCCGACCATGCCGCCGATGGTGGTGATCTTGTCGCCGACGCCGAGCTTGCTGCGCATCTCCTCGGTCTGCTTGCGCTTCTTCTGCTCCGGGCGGATCATGAAGAAGTAGAACACGGCCAGCATCACGACGATCATGATGATGGGCGTGACGGAAAGGCCGCCGGTCGTCGCGGTGCCCGCGTCTGCAAAGACGGGGAGCATGCCGGAGAAGAGCACCGCGCACATCGCGGTAAGGCTCAGGGTCGAAAGGATACGTTTCAGGGTGTTTTTCATGCGGAAACCTCCTATGTTAGTGAACAGCGCTTATTATAGCCGCTTTTGTCGGGAATTGCAAGAAATTTCTTGGCGCGTTCAGATCCTTCTTGCCAGGGTCTCGCTGTATTCCCGCCGGAAGGCCTCGAAGCGGCCCTCGTCCAGCGCCTCCCGGATGCGCTCCATCAGATGATTGTAGAACCAGAGGTTGTGGAGCACCAGCAGCCGCAGCGCCAGGGGCTCCTGGGCCTTCAGCAGGTGGCGCAGGTAGGACCGCGAATAGCGGCGGCAGGTCGGGCAGCCGCAGCCCGGCTCGATGGGGTCCGGGTCGCGCTCGTATTTCTTGTTGTTCAGGTTGATGACGCCCCGCCAGGTGTTCAGGTGGCCGTGCCGCCCGTTGCGGGAGGGCATCACGCAGTCGAAGAAGTCCACGCCCCGGGCGACGGACTCGATGATGTTCGACGGCGTTCCGACGCCCATCAGGTAGCGGGGCTTGTCCTTTGGCATGTATTCCTCCACGGTTTCGATGGTGTCGTACATCTCCTGATGGGTCTCCCCCACCGCCAGCCCGCCGATCGCGTAGCCGGGGAGGTCCAGCTCCGCGATCGCCTTCATGTGGGCGATGCGGAGGTCATGGAACACCGCGCCCTGGTTGATGCCCCAGAGGTCCTGGCCGGGGTTCACCGCGTCGGATTCCTCGTTGCAGGCTTTCAGCGCGGCCTTGCAGCGCGCCAGCCAGCGGGTCGTGCGCTGGCAGGAGGCCTTCACGTACTCGTAGGGTGAGGGGATCTTCACGCACTCGTCGAAGGCCATCGCGATATCGCTGCCCAGGTTGCTCTGGATGCGCATGCTCTCCTCCGGCCCCATGAAGATCTTCGCGCCGTCCACGTGGGAATGGAAGCTGACGCCCTCCTCCCTGATCCTTCGGAGCTGTGCCAGGGAAAAGACCTGGAAGCCGCCGCTGTCCGTCAGCATCGGCCCGGACCAGGTCATGAACTTGTGCAGCCCGCCCATGTCGCGGATCAGGCGGTCGCCGGGCCGGACGTGGAGGTGGTAGGTGTTGCTCAGCTCCACCTGACAGCCGATCTGTTCCAGGTCCCAGGCGCTCAGCCCGCCCTTGATCGCCGCCTGGGTGCCGACGTTCATGAACACCGGCGTCTGCACGGTCCCGTGGGGCGTGGTATAGGCGCCCCGCCGGGCGTGGTTTTCGGTTTTCAGAAGATGAAACATGGTTTGTCGTTTCCTTTGTTATGATCCGGAATAGGAGGAGAACGAGGAGGAGGAAGATGAGGAAGAGGCGGCCTGACGGTCGCGGATCATGTGCTGCAGCGTAATCAGGATGGCGACGACCGTCGTCTCGTAATCAGGCTGATAGATGTCCACGCAATACTTGTCGTGCAGGCTCATCAGCTTCTGCCCGATCACGGCGATGATCTGCCCGTTCTGGTCATACAGCTCGAAATTCAGGCCGAGGATGTTGCCCTGAAGCTGCCAGCCAAGGCCCTCGATGTTGGTGATGTCCTTGATCAGATGGAACAGCTCGTTGGACAGCTCAAAGCTCTGCCCGTCCGCCATGGCGACCCTGTGACGCTGATGGAGGCTGAAAAATTCCCGCTCGATGTGCGCCACCTGACGGCCCGCGGCGTCCTTGACGTCCGTCTTGTCATGCAGGGAGGGGAACTTCGTCTGCGCTTGGTACACGACGTTTTCATTGGCGTCCAGGATGTCGATGCGATGATGCAGGGTGATGACCTTCGTCGTGGTGAACAGGGAACGCCGCGGCTCCCCGAAGCGTGCGACGTTGTTCACGTTCGCGCTCTGTCCCGCTTCGCGAAAGCGGTGCACGTTTGAAAAAACTCCCATGGTATTTCTCCTTTTTTTGGGGGATTTTTTTGAACTGACGGTCCCGATCCTTCAGAGGAACAGGCAGCAATCGCCGAATGAGAAGAACCGATATTTCATTTCCACCGCCTCACGGTAGGCCTCCAGGACCCGCTCCCGTCCGGCGAAGGCGGAGACCAGCATCAGCAGCGTGCTCTCCGGCAGGTGAAAGTTCGTGATCAGCGCGTCCACGCATTTGAAGCGGTAGCCGGGATAGATGAAGATATCGGTCCAGCCGCTTTTCGCCTCGACGCTGCCGTCGGCCTTGGCGAAGCTCTCCAGGGTCCGGCAGGTGGTGGTGCCGACGGAGACGATCCGCCCGCCCGCGGCGCGGGTCTCGTTGATGATCCGGGCGGTCTCTTCCGGGATGACGCAAAACTCGCTGTGCATCTCGTGGTCGAGGATATTTTCCTCCTTGACCGGGCGGAAGGTCCCCAGTCCCACGTGGAGGGTCAGCCAGCAGAGCCGGACGCCCTTCTCTTCAAGCTGCTTCAACAGCTCCGGCGTGAAGTGCAGCCCCGCGGTGGGGGCGGCGGCGGAGCCCAGCTCCCGGGAATAGACGGTCTGATAGCGCTCCCGGTCCTCCAGCTTCTCGTGGATATAGGGCGGGAGCGGCATTTCGCCGAGACGCTCCAGCACCTCCAAAAACACGCCCTCGTAGTCGAAGCGCACGATCCGGTTGCCGTCCGCGGCCTCGGACTCGATCGTGGCCCGGAGCAGGCCGTCGCCGAAGTCCACCACCGCGCCGGGCCGCAGCTTCCGCCCCGGGCGGACCAGACACTCCCAGCGCCCGTTTCCCCGGTCCGTCAAAAGCAGGATCTCGCTGGCTCCGCCGCCGGGCAGGCGCCGCCCGATCAATCGCGCGGGCAGCACGCGGGAGTCGTTCATCACCAGGCAGTCGCCGGGGTTCAGATACTCCGGCAGCTCGTAGAAATGCCGGTGCTCCCGCTTTCCCGTCTCGCGGTCGAGGACCAGCAGCCGGGAGGCGTCGCGGCGGTCCAGAGGCGTCTGCGCGATCAGCTCCGGCGGGAGCTCGAAGTGGAAGTCCGATGTTTTCATGCCGTTCATGCGCTCAGTTTCCATAGTATTTTCCGGTGCTCAGCTCCACGTCGGTATAATAGAAGCCGAGGATCTCCTTGTAATCCATGTCAAAGTATTCCGCCATCGCGTTCGCGCCCCACTGGCTCATGCCGACCTTGTGTCCGTGCAGGCCCTTGTCCCAGACGAAGCCCTCATAGGGGTCCTCGACGCCGCGCAGATAGGGGATCGCCTCCATGCCCGCGTCCTCGCTGTTCAGGGTCTCCCCGCCGTCGGCGGCGGAGTAGAGGGCGTTGACGACGGTGCCCTTGTAGGTCAGGTACTCGTTGCGCGTCGCCTGCACCGCCGATAGGATCTTGCTGTCCCGGCTCAGGCCCAGATAGGCCTGGCTGTATTCGTCGTTGGTCAGGTCGAAGCCGCAAGTCGTGTCATAGAGGCTGCGGTGGATCATGTGGTACATCGCGTAGCTCCGCGCGGCGACGGCCTGGGCCTTCAGGGCCTCCAGCGGGAAGGCGGAGCCCATCTCCACCGCGACGACCCCGGCGGTATAGGTCTCGATCTCCACCAGGTTCATCACGGTCAGCCGCCCGTTGCCGAGGTCGGAGAAGCCGAACTCGCCGGGATAACGCCGCCCGTTGTAGACGATCAGCGGCTCCCCGCCGTCCTCTCCCGCCTCGGGCCGCAGCGCGAGGTAGGTCTCCTTGCCGGTGACGGACAAGCTGTGGAGCAAGCGCGCGCCCGTCTCGTCATAGATCCCGACGCTGCCGCCGCCCAGGGGCCGGACGATCACGCTGTTGAGCGTCGTGCCCAGGGCGCCGCTGCTGACGCCGAACGCGGGCATGAACTCCCGCCGCTCGTCTACGATCCCGAAGGTGAAGCCCCCGCCGCCCGGATTGTTGATTACGGCGTAGGGAACGGAGTTGTCCCGCTGGGCGGAGAAGCAATAGTTCAGGCCGATCCGGATGCGGTTGGAGATCAGGACGACGCTGGTCTGGTCCGTGCGCAGTCCGCCGCTCCCGGCGTAGTCCTGGGCGTCCACCTTGACCAGCCCGCTCCCCGTCAGGGCGTAGAGACCGCCGCCGTGGACCTGCGCAGCGCCGTCCGCGCCGACGGCCCAGGCGCTGCCGATGGGCTTCTCCAACGTCTCTCCCTCGTTGACGAAGTGCTCCCGCGCGGCCTCTCCGAACAGAAAAGAGGCGCAAAACAGGGCAAAAACGAGGGCTAGGAACAAAAGCAGTTTTGTTTTGCCGGATATCTTCATATGTTTCTCCAATTGACGCGCGTCTCGTCCGGTGCTATAATGCGGGACATCAACGCGCAAAGCTTGGCATATTATATAAGAAAACCGCGCCGTGCGCAAGAGGAACTTTTTCTCATGCGCCGTGCGGGAATCGGAAAGGATGCGTTATGGAAAAGTTTAAGGTCGGCGTGATCGGCTGCACCGGTATGGTGGGCCAGCGCTTCGTCTCCCTGATCGAGCGGCACCCCTGGTTTGAGCTCAGCGCCCTCGCGGCCAGCAGCCGCAGCGCGGGCAAGACCTACGGCGAGGCCGCGGAGGCCCGCTGGGCCATCGGCGAGCCCTTCCCTGAGCAGTATCGGGACATGGTGATCCTGGACGCGGACAAGGACCGGGAGGCCGTCGCCGCTGCGGTGGACTTCGTGTTCTGCGCCGTGGATATGAAGAAGGAGGAGATCCTCGCCCTGGAGGAGGCCTACGCGAAGCTGGAGTGCCCCGTCGTCTCCAACAATTCCGCGAACCGCTGGACCCCGGACGTGCCGATGGTGATCCCCGAGGTCAACCCGGAGCACATCGCGGTGATCGACGACCAGCGCAAACGCCTCGGCACGAAGCGCGGTTTCATCGCGGTCAAGAGCAACTGCTCGATCATGAGCTACGTCCCCGCCCTGACCCCGCTGCGGGACTTCGGCATCGAGGACGTGCTGGTCTGCACCTATCAGGCGATCTCCGGCGCGGGCAAGACCTTTGAGACCTGGCCCGAGATGGTGGACAACGTGATCCCCTACATCGGCGGCGAGGAGGAGAAGAGCGAACGCGAGCCGTTGAAGGTCTGGGGCACCGTGGCCGACGGCGTGATCAAAACCGCCCCCGGCCCCCGCTTCACGGCCCAGTGCATCCGGGTCCCCGTCAGCAACGGGCACCTGGCCTGCGTGTTCGTCCGCTTCAAAAACAAACCGACGAAGGAGCAGATCCTGGAGCGCTGGAACGACTACGCGGGCGGCACCCAGGGCCTCGACCTGCCCAGCGCCCCGAAGCAGTTCCTCCACTACTTCACCGAGGACAACCGGCCCCAGACGAAGCTGGACCGCGGCCTCGAGGGCGGCATGGCCGTCTCCCTGGGCCGTCTCCGCGAGGACAGCCAGTACGACTACAAGTTCGTCGGGCTGAGCCATAACACCCTGCTGGGCGCGGCGGGCGGCGGCGTGGAGCTGGCCGAGCTGCTCTGCGCGAAGGGCTATATTTAAGGCAGCGACGCACGATTCCAGGCGCGCGTCTCGCTTGCATACTGTTCCGTCAGATCGCCCCAAAATCCTCGGCAATACACAAAGTATTGCCTGTGGTTTTGAGACGATCTGACGAAAATTCTGACTGCGCGATCCGCGCACCGGAATCATGCGGCGCTGCCTTTTCAAGAAAGATTCTGTACTTCCGCGCATACGCTTTTCCAATGGCGTTTGTGCGGAGGTTTTTTCATGGGCGTATGGCGAAAGCTGGCGAAGGATACGGCGGTGCTGACTCTCTCCGCCATCGTGATGCGCTGCGTCGGCATGGCCTGGCAGGTCTGGCTGGCGGGGCGGATCGGCGCGGCGGGGCTGGGGCTCTGGCAGCTCGTGGCGAGCGTGAACGTGTTCGCCGCCACGGTGGCCATCAGCGGCGCGCGCTTCACCGCGACGCGGCTGGTCAGCGAGGAGCTGGGCGCGGGCCGGATCCGGGGCGCGGCGCGGGCGGTGCGGCGCTGTCTGGTCTACGGCGGGCTCTGCGGGCTTTTCGCCTTTGCCGCCCTGTATTGGGGCGCGGAGCGGATCGGCTTCGTCTGGATGCGGGACGCGCGCTGCGTCCGGGCGCTGCGGCTGCTGGCCTGCTCTCTGCCGATGGTCCCGCTGAGCTGCGTGCTCAACGGCAGCTTCGTCGCCCGGGGCCGGGCGCGGCTGAGCGCCCTCACCCAGCTCGCGGAGCAGCTAGCCTCCATCGCCGGGATCGTGTTCCTGCTCTCGCGGGTGGGACCGAACGATCTGGAGGGCGCCTGCGCCGCCATCGCGGGCGGCGGGGTCTTCGCGAACGCGGTCGGCCTGCTGCTGTCGGTCGTGCTCTATCTGCGTCTGCGGAGGCGGGACCGGGGCGCGGACGCGGGCGTTTCGCCGCCGCTGACGAAACGGATGCTGCGCCTCGCCGCGCCGCTGGCTCTGTCCGCCTACGCGCGGACCGGACTGAGCACGCTGGAAAACCTGCTGACGCCGCGAAAGCTCCGGGCGTCGGGACTGAGCGCGGAGCGGGCGCTGGCGGGCTACGGGACCGTCACCGGCATGGCGCTGCCCGTGATCGGCTTTCCCTCCTGCGTGCTCTCGGCGGTGGCGGAGCTCTCCGTTCCCATGCTGACCGCGGCGCAGGTGCGCGGCGACGGCGCGGAGATCAGGCGGACCGTGCGGCGGCTGCTGAGCTATGCTTTGGGCTACGCGCTGCTGTGCGCTCTGTTCCTGTTCTGCCTCGCGGAGCCGCTGGGCTGGGTCGTCTACCGGACGGCGGAGGTCGGGCCCTATCTGCGGCTGCTGGCGCTGCTGGTGCCGTTTTTCTATTGCGATATCGTGATCGACGGCTGTCTGAAGGGCCTGGGGCAGATGCTGTGGAGCATGTGCTTCAACGTCGCGGAATCGGCCCTCGGCGTCGTATTGATCGTGACCCTGCTTCCCCGCTGGGGGCTGCGGGGTTATCTGACCGTGCTGTTCGTTTGCGAGATCTTCAACGTCAGCCTGTCCTTCTGGCGGCTGCGGCGGGTCGTGAGGACAGTGAAGAGTGATTAGTGAATACTGAAAGAGTTTGCGAGGAAATGAACGCAGGGACGGATATCATCGTCCCGCTGCGTTGCGGCTTGCTCCGGCTTTGGTTCTTCATCGTAGGGGAGGGGCTTGCCCCTCCCGGCGGGAACCGCGGGATCCGCCAAATCGTTTGGGCGAATTCGTACCTACCGCAATTTCGCCGCAGGCTTATATGAAGCAAAAGCTCGGATCGCGCGGGAGGGGCAAGCCCCTCCCCTACAAATAATCACCGACTGATCGCGATTCGCTGCGGCGGACGGATGTTATCCGCCCATACAGAATGAATAAATCCCAGGCAGTTGACGGACGTGGTATACTGAGAAAAAGCAATGCAAAAGAGGGATGTACGAATGGAGATACGCAGAAACGCCGACTGGGCCGGCCGGGCGCTTCGGGCTCTGCAGATCGCCTCCGGCGTCGCCGGGGGACTGGCGCTCACGCGGCAGCTGATGAACGTTTTCGCGGAGCTCGGCGTCGAAACGACGCTGGATCGGGAGGTCCCCGAGCTCATGCGGCGCTGGAGGCATCCGGGCAAGAGCAAGCCCGGCGTCAGACCTACCACGCGGCAGGCGGTGGAGGCGCTGCAGGCCTTTCCCCGGGAGCGCGTAGAGCTTCGGGCGAGTGACGGCGTAAGGCTGGTCGGGCACTGGTTCCCCGCGGAGCGTCCGAAGCGGGTGATCCTGGCCGTCCACGGCTGGCGGACCAACTGGGCGCGGGATTTCGGCGCCATGATCCCCTTCCTGCTGGAGGAGGGCTGCTGTGTGCTTTGCGTGGATCAGAGGGCCCAGGGCGAGAGCGGCGGGGAGGTCATCGGCTTCGGGCTGCTGGAGCGCTGGGACGTGCTGGACTGGCTGGAAAAGCTGGATGGATTTGACAGCGTGGCGGGTCTGCCTGTTTATCTCGCGGGCGTGTCGATGGGGGCCACCACAGTGCTGATGGCGGCGGGCCGGCCCCTGCCGGACCGGGTCCGCGGGATCGTCGCCGACTGCGGCTTCACCTCCCTGCCGGATATCTGGGAGGTCGTCTGGAAACGTAGCCAGCCCCTCCCCTACGCGCTCTGGCGCGATACGCTGCTGCGCCTCGCCGCAAAAAGGCTTGGCTGCGATCCTTACGCGGAAACGACGGAGACGGCGCTTTCGCGCGCGACGGTCCCGGTGCTGTTCGTCCACGGGCTGGACGACCGCTTCGTGCCGCCGGAGATGACGAAGCGCGCCTATCTGGCCTGCGCCGCGCCGAAACGGCTGCTGGGCATTCCGGGAGCTGGCCACGCGCTGAGCTTTCAGACGGACCCGGAGACCTATCAAAATGCGTTGAAACAGTTTTGGCATGATTTTGAGGGAAGCGTGTAGGAGATGCCTATGCTGGAATTGAAGGACGTGACGATCCGGCTGAAGCGCGACGACCGGGTGCTTGTGGACGGGCTCAGCCTGACGCTCGGCCGGGGCGACAAGGCCGCGCTGATCGGCGAGGAGGGCAACGGAAAGAGCACGCTGCTGCAATTCCTCTATGACAGAAGGATGGTAGAGGACTATTGCGAGGTCTCCGGGACCGTCGTGCGTCACGGCCGGGCGGCCTGGCTCCCTCAGCGGATGCCGGAGGCGCTGTACCATCTCAGCGTCGCGGAGTTTTTCGACGGGACGGCGTATTATCTTCACACCAATTTGCTCTCCCAGCTCGGCCTTAACGTGGAAAAGCTGTTTTCCGAACAGACGCTTGGGACCCTCTCAGGCGGAGAGAAGGTCAAATTGCAGCTCTGCCGGGCGCTGCTGGACGAGCCGGACATCCTGCTGCTGGACGAGCCCAGCAACGATCTGGACATCGAGACGCTGGAATGGCTGGAACGCTTCATCCAACGGACGAAGCTGCCCGTGCTCTATATCTCCCACGACGAGACCCTGATCGAACGGACGGCCAACGTCATCGTCCACGCGGAGCAGCTGATCCGAAAAACGCGCTGCCGGGTCACGGTGGCGAAGTGCGGCTACCGGGACTATCTGGACGCGCGGCGGCGCAAATTCGAGTCCCAGGACCGGATCGCTCAGAAGCAGCGCGACGACTACGACGCGCAGATGGCGCGCTGGCGGCAGATTCATGACCGGGTCGAGCACGAGCAGCGGGTGATCTCCCGCGGGGACCCCGGCGGCGGGCGGCTGCTGAAAAAGAAGATGCACACGGTTCTCTCCACCGGGCGGCGGCTGGAACGGCAGCGGGAGCAGTTTCAGGAGTTTTCCGAAGAGGAAAAGGCCATCCTGACGCGCTTCGATCCCGAGGTCCGCGTTCCCGCCGGGAAGGTGGTTTTGGACTACTCCCTCGACCGCCTGACCGTGGACGGGCGGACGCTGGCGGAGGGCCTGCGGCTCTGCGTCGCAGGTCCCACGATCGTCGGGATCACGGGGCGCAACGGCGCGGGGAAATCCACGCTGCTGCGGCTGCTTTGGGAAAAGCTCCGGGAACGGCGGGATATCAGCGCCGCCTGGATGCCCCAGGATTACGGCGAGGTGCTGGACGAGAGCAAGACGCCCATCGAGTTCTTCGAGGCCCAGCACGACAAGGAGGCGCTGACGCTGGCCCGGACGCGGCTCGGCTCGATGCGCTTCACCCACGAGGAGATGACCGGGCCGATCCGGGCGCTCTCCGGCGGGCAGCGGGCGAAGATCCTGTTTCTGGACATGGTGCTGAAGCGGGCGAACGTCCTGCTGCTGGACGAGCCGACGCGGAATTTCAGCCCCCTGTCCGCCCCGGTGGTCCGGGCGGCGCTCCGGGATTTCGGCGGCGCGATCATCAGCGTATCCCACGACCGGCGCTATCTGGCCGAGGTCTGTGATGTGGTGTATGAGCTGGATGGTGATGGGCTGCGCCTCATCAGTGAATAGTGTAAAGTGAATAGTGTATTCACTCTTAACTTTTAACTCGTCTCACGATGCTCAGGCGCTCGGCCTTTGCGGGCAGGCGCATTTTCAGCTTCATCATCGGATGGCGGGCGGTCTCGATGGGCGCCCCTTCCCCGTCGAAAAGCTCGTTTGGCGTAAAGGGGATCGGTTTTCCGTTCCGGTTCAGCAGCTCCAGCGGCTCCCCGACTGAAAAACGGTTGCGCTCGGTCAGGGTCGCGCTGCCGTCGGCGTCGCAGTCCTCCACCACGGCGACGATCTCCGCGTCGTAGAAATAGCTGCCCTCCGCGTAGTGCTGGCCCGGTTCGCCGAAATAGAAGCCGGTGGAATAGGGCCGGTGGCTGAGCTTGTCGCACTCGGCCCGCCAGAAGGGATCGAAGGGCTGTCCGGCGTTCAGATCGTCGAGGGCGTGGCGGTAGGCGTTCGTCACCGCCGCGGCGTAGTAGGCGCTCTTCATGCGTCCCTCGATCTTGAAGCTGTCCACGCCCGCGTCACGCAGCTCCGCCAGATGCTCGATCATGCACAGGTCCCGGCTGTTGAGGATATAGCTCCCCTCCCGGTCCTCACCGAGCTCGAAAAACTGTCCGGGCCGCTTTTCCTCGACCAGGTGGTACTTCCAGCGGCAGGGCTGGGCGCAGACGCCGCCGTTGCCGTCCCGCCCGGTCATGTAGTTGCTGAGCAGGCAGCGCCCGGAAAAGGAGACGCACATTGCCCCGTGGACGAAGGCCTCCAATTCGATCTCCCGCGGCGCGTGGGCCCGCAGCGCGGCGATCTCGTCCAGCTTCATCTCCCGCGCCAGCACGACGCGCTTCGCCCCCAGGTCGCAGAGCATCCGCGCGGTCTCGGAGTTCACGACGCCGAGCTGGGTGCTGACGTGGATGGGCACGCCGGGCGCGTAGCGCTTCGCCAGAGCCATCACGCCCAGGTCCGCGATGATGAAGCCGTCCGCGCCTGCCGCGGCGCAGCGCTCCAGATGCTCCGGCAGCGCGGCGAGCTGTCCTTCGTGCGGGAGGGTGTTCACGGTGACGTAGACCTTTGCCCCCGCGGCGTGGCTCATACGCACGGCCTCGTCCAGGCCCTCGGGGGTGAAGTTCCCGGCGGCGGCGCGGAGGCCGTATTCCTTGCCCGCCAGGTACACCGCGTCGGCCCCATAGTGCAGGGCCATTTCCAGCCGCTCCCGGTCCCCCGCGGGGGCCAGCAGCTCCGGCTCAGTCATAGCTCTGCGTCGCCACGAAGGCGGCGAATTCGTTGTAGTTCGTGAAGAAGCGGTGCGTGCCGCTCTCCGCGTCCAGGGCGTAGTAATAGTAGCCCGTGTTCTCCGGCTTCAGCGCCGCCTGGATGCTGGCCATGCCGGGGTTGCAGATCGGCGTGGGCGGCAGGCCCTGATAGAGCCGGGTGTTGTAGGGACTGTCATAGTACAGGATATCGTCCGGGAGCTGTACGCCGCCGTCGTAGTCCGGGAACACGTAGAGGATCGTGGAGTCGATCCCCAGCTCCATGCCCGCGTTCAGACGGTTGTAAATGACCGAGGCGATCCGGGCGCGTTCCTCGTCGCTGCCCGCCTCCTTCTCGATCATGCTGGCGACGATCACGGTGTCGCGGAAGGTGGTCCCGCGGTTCTCGATCTGCGCCCACATGTCCGCGGTGATACGGCTGTGCAGGGCGGTCAGGAACTTATTGATGACGCTGGCGGCCTGCTCGCCGTGGTAGAAGTCGTAGGTGTTCGGGAAGATGAAGCCCTCGAGACGGCTCGCCTCGCCGGTGGGGGCGTTTTCCAGAAAGCGGAAGTTGTAATTGAACTCCGCCGCCGCCGTGTAGAGCTCCTCGACCGTGCAGATCTCCTCCGCCTCCAGCTTGCGGAAGATCTGCTCCATGGTCCAGCCCTCGGGGAAGGTCAGCTTCGTCACCACCATGCTGGAGGTACCGAGCTGGAGGTTCTTCACCAGGGCGCGGTAATCCAGGTCCGTGGTGAGCACGTAGGTCCCGGGGTCCAGCTTCACGTCCGCGTGGGAAAAGCTGGCGAAGAGCTTGAACAGGCTCTTGTATTCGATGATCCCCGCGTCCTTGAGGGCGCTCGCCACGTAGTCGATGTCCGCCACGCGGACGCTCCTGGTGCCTGTCACCTTGCCGTCCTTGTCCTTGACCTCGCGCTCCTCCGTCGTGAAGATCTCGTCGGGGAGATAGACCGTCGCGGTCACGGCGTTCTTGTTCAGCGCCAGCACGTCCCGCGCGGCCATCCAGCCCATGCAGGCCAGGACGATGGACACGCAGATCACAAAGGTCGCGTACATGAGTCCGCCCATGACGCCGAGCTTTCCGGTCCGGCTGCGGCGGATGGGACGGTAGTCCCGCGGCTCGAGCTTGATCTCCGCCTGCGGCTCCTCCGGCAGCGGGAGCCGGCGGGTGTCGGACTCCCCGTACTCAAATTCATCCACCAGCTCGCTGCCGCTGTCCTGTTTTTTCCGGCCCTTTGCTTTCTCGCGCATCGGCTTCACCTCCGATTTGTGTCTTGCATAAGATGGGGCAGACGGAGCCGAAAACGGCGGCTGCGTTCCCCAAACGATAATCCTGCAACGACCCCAGACCCGCGCCGGGGGTGCAGACCAGCTCAGGTCCGAACGGCGCGGAGAAAGGGAATCGAATATGTGCTACAACAATAACGGTCTCTGGATCATCCTGATCCTCATCCTTCTGTGCGGCTGCGGCGGCTTTGGCTGGGGCGGCTGCGGCAACGGCTGCGGCAACAACTGCGGCTGCAACGACAACTGCGGCTGCTGCTGAACGCGGCGGGTCGGGGGCGAAAGCCCCCGGCTTTTTTATAACACAAAGCGGCGGTCCGATGCAGTCGAACGAAGTTAGGAGTTAGGAGTTATCAGTTAGGAGTTGATTGGATGGGAGAACTCCTAACTCCTAACTCATAACCCCTAACTATTTCCTTTTTGCATCATTTTCCGCGTCTTGCCGCGACCTTGACGAGGAACAGCGGGAGCTTCGCCATCCGGCAAATACGCTTCGGCTCCTTCAACAATCTGTAAAACCATTCCAGGCCCGCCCGCTGCCAGAACTCCGGCGCGCGCTCCACCCGGCCGGAGAACACGTCCATGTTCCCCCCCGCGCCAATCATTAAACCCGCGTCCAGCCGCGGGGCGTTTTGATACATCCACTTCTCCTGCTTCGGCGCGCCGAGGCAGACCAGCAGCAGGTCCGGCGCGGCGGCGTTGATCTGCTCCACCACCGGGCCGTCGTCGGTGAAATAGCCGTCGTGGGTCCCGACGATCCGCAAACCGGGATAGCGTGCGCTGAGCCTTTCCGCGGCCTCCTCCGCCACGCCGGGCTTGCTGCCCAGCAGGAAGAGGCTCCCGCCGCGCCCGTTCAGCTCCTCCAGCAGCCGGGTCGTGAAGTCGATCCCCGGCAGCTTGGCCTTCAGGGGCGTGCCCAGCAGCTTCGCGCCGTAGATCACGCCGATGCCGTCCGCGATCGTCAGGGCCGCGCCCGCGACGGCCTCCGCCGCCGCCGGATCGCCCTCGCAGGCCATCACGATCTCCGGGTTCGGCGTCACGACGTAAGCCGCGCGGCGCTCCGCCATCAATTCCAGGCCCCGCGCAACGGCCTCGTCCATCGTCAGGTCGTCAAAGCTGACGCCCAGTACCTCGACCCTGTCACTCATAGCCGGGAGAACACCTCCCCGATCTTTTCATGGATCACCAGGTCGGCCCAGGCGTCCGCGTCGGTGGGATCGCGGTTGACCAGGACGAGCTTGTTCCTCCGGTAATAGCGCAGCAGGCCCGCCGCGGGATAGACCACCAGGCTGGTCCCGCCCACGATCAGCACGTCCGCGTTGCTGATATAGCGCACCGCCAGGTACATGGTCTCCTCGTCCAGGGGCTCCTCATAGAGCACGATGTCGGGCCGGATCACGCCGCCGCAATCGCAGCGCGGGACGCCGTCCCCGTCGTTGATCGTCTCGGGCGGGTAAGGCTTGCGGCAGCGGGCGCAATAGGCCCGCAGCAGGCTGCCGTGGAGCTCGATCACGTTTTTGCTGCCCGCGGCCTGGTGCAGGCCGTCGATGTTCTGCGTGACCACCGCCCGCAGCTTGCCCTGGGCCTCCCACTCCGCCAGCTTCTTATGCGCGGCGTTGGGCTGCGCCCCGCGGAGGCGCAGCTTGTCGTGGTGGAAGCGGTAGTATTCCTCCGGATTCCGCTCAAAAAAGCTCAGACTTAAGATTCGCTCCGGGGGATAGCGGTATTTCTGATGGTAAAGCCCGTCCACGCTGCGAAAGTCGGGGATGCCGCTCTCCGTGCTGACGCCCGCGCCGCCGAAGAATACGACGTTGTTCGAGCCGTCGACCCATTCCTTCAATTTCAAGATATCAGCGTCCATAGCGCGTCCTCCCCAACGATAATTTTAAGTATCTTACCACGTTTTTGTGCAAAAAGCAAGAAAATGAGCGTTCCCGCTCTTGATAATACGGGCGTCTTTTGCTATAATCATAAGAAAGAACACGAAGGAGGTAGAATATGAAGCAGTGCAGCAAATGCGGAAAGCAGTACGAGGACTGGAACATCTTCTGCCGCGACTGCGGGGTGCTGCTGAACGCAGTGGGCGACGCCCCCGCGCAGGCCGAAACGCCTCCGCCGATCGACGAAAATACCCCGGTCCACGTGCCGGTGCTGACGCTCGATCCCCCGGTCGCTCTGCCCGATCCCCCTCCCGCTCCGCCCGCGGAAGCGCCGGGGGTCCCCGAAGCGCCGCCTGCGGAAGCGCCGAAGCCCCCCGAGACGCCGCCTCCCCCCGTCGAGGTCCCGGAAAAGCCCGCGCAGCATTACGACCCGGTCCCCGATATGTTCAAGGAGCCGCCTCCCGCGGAGCAGCCGCTGGAGCGGGAGCCGAAACGGAAGCCCTCCGACGAAAGGCTCGGCTTCGGGCGCGGTCTGGCCTGCGCCCTGATCGGCGTGCTGCTGTTTTTTCTCCTGGCGGCGCCATACGCGGTCTTTGTCGGGCGCAGCGCCGCGAGCGCGGAAGGACTGAGCGCCATCTTCTCCGAGGTCCGGCTTTCCGAGATCCCCGCGAACGAGCTGTTCCCCGCCGCGGAGGCGAACCGGAGCGTCTCCGGCTGGCTGAGCGACGAGCTCTACGCCGTGCTGGGAGAGAGCTTTGATTACAACGACGCGGAGGTCGGCAAATTCCTTGACCGCAGCAGCCTCCGCGCCGACGCCGCCATCCAACTCGACGCGGTGCTGGATTCCTACCGCGCAGGCAGCGGCGACAGTGAGCTGAGCTGGTTGGAATACAGCCGGATGCTCCAAAACAACAGCGGTCTCTTCGCGGACGTATTCGACAACGAGCTGACCGCGGCCTCCGCGAACGCCCTTGCCAAAGATATGACCGAGAAGGGCCTGCCGACCCTCCCCGCGCAGGACGCGCTGCATGAGACGAACCCCGCCGTCGGCCCGCTGCTGCGCTGGGGCCTCTCCTGGCTCGCCTTCGGCGTGCTGCTGGCCCTCGCCCTGCTGGTCTGGATCTGGCTTTTGAAGGTCGGTCGCGGCACGCTGCGCGGCTTCACCGGCCTGGGCGTGGTCCTGACCGTCCTCGGCGGTCTGACGACCCTGGCGACGCTGTTCTCGAAGCTGCTGCCGAGGCTCTGGCGCAGCCTGCTGGGCGGCAATTATCTGGTCTCCCGTCTCGCCGCCGGCGCCCTTGAAAGGACGCTGCTGATCGACCTGGGGCTGCTGGCCGTCGGCGTGCTGCTGCTCCTGATCTGCGGCCTGGTCCGCGGCGTGAAGCGCCGCAAGGCCGCGCGTCATTCCGAACACCTTATTGATGAAACATAAAGGAGGATTTCACCATGGGAAAGTATGCGCTTCGCACCGTCAAGACCGGCTATAAGTTCAATCTGAAGGCCGGGAACGGGGAGATCATCGCGGTCTCCGAGATCTACACCACCAAGCCCGCTGCCCTCAACGGCATCGAGAGCATCCGCAAGAACGCCCCCATCGCCGCGCTGGAAAACCAGACCGTCGAGGGTTACGCCGAGGAGAAGCACCCGAAGTTCGAGGTCTATACCGACAAGGCCGGTGAGTTCCGCTTCCGCCTGAAGGCCCGCAACGGCGAGATCATCGCCGCCAGCGAGAGCTACACACGCCTGGACAGCTGCCTCAACGGTGTCGACAGCGTCCGCCGCAACGCGGATTCCCCCGTCGTCGAGGAAGAGTGATCCTCTCTTCCGAAAAAAAGAACCCCACGGCTCACGCCGTGGGGTTCTTTTTGGTGAGGCTGCCCGGTCAGATCACTGGGCTTCCTTCATCTTAGCAAAGCAATCGCTGCAGTACACAGGACGATCGTCTCTGGGCTGGAAGGGCACTCTGGCCTCGCCGCCGCAGGCAGCGCAGGTGGCGGTGAAGTACTCGCGGGGACCGCGGGCAGCGGCCTTGCGGGCGTCGCGGCAGGCCTTGCAGCGCTGGGGCTCGTTCTGGAAGCCGCGCTCCGCATAGAACTCCTGCTCACCGGCGGTGAACACGAACTCCTTGCCACACTCTTTGCAAACTAAGGTCTTGTCTTCGTACATGGTTGGTTCCTCTCTTTTGACTGCCTTTGGGGCGTAATGTATGTGCGTCAGCCCTTTACGGACTGAAATCGCCTTGATCCAGATGCCGCGCCAGCTTCTTGCGAATGCGCTGCACGGCGTTGTCGACGGATTTCCGGGACCGTCCGCAGCGGGCGGCGATCACCTCATAGGATTCTCCGTTCAGAAAGTGTTCCAGGACCTCCGACTCGAACTCCGACAGCTCGCGCTGGTAGACCCGCAGCACGTCGCGTTCCCGCTCCCGCGCCAGCAGCGCGTCCTCCGGGGACCGTTCCAGCCGGACGCCCACCAGCCCCGCCGGACCGCCGTTCTCCTCCGAGAGCAGCTCGTCCAGGCTGACGCCCTCGTTCAACGGGGCGTGCTTCTTGCGGGACGCGGCCCTGGCCGCGCTGATGATGCGGCGGCGGATGCATAACTCTGCATAAGTATGAAAGGAGCTGCCCTGCGCGGCGTCGTAGTCCCGCATCGCGCCGATCAGTCCGATCATGCCCTCCTGCAGCAGGTCCTCGCTGTCCCCGCCCGCCAGAAAGAACGGACGCGAGCAGGCGCGGACGACTTTCCCGTACCGGAGGATCAGCGTCTCTCTGGCGGCCTCGTCCCCCTCCCGGCCCAGCCGGAGCAGCACGTCGTCATCCATTTTGCCGTAGTCGATCAAGAATCCTGTCACCTGACTTTACTTTATGGATTATATCCACGATACTATTGCTTGTCAAGTATAAAAATGCTCGTTATAAACTTAACTGGCTTTGCCTCAGATACGCGATCCCAAGATGCTCGTAGGCCTTCTGCGTGACGCAGCGGCCCCGGGGCGTCCGGATCAGGAAGCCCTGCTGCAATAGATAGGGCTCGTAAACGTCCTCCAGGGTGACGGCCTCCTCGTTGATCGTCGCGGCGAGGGTGTCCAGCCCCACCGGGCCGCCGTGGTAGAACTCGATGATGCTCCGCAGCATCCGGCGGTCCAGCGCGTCCAGGCCCAGGGCGTCTACCTCCAGCCGGGTGAGGGCCTCGTCCGCGATCTCCCGCGTGATGACGCCGCCCCCGCGCACCTGGGCGAAATCCCGGACCCGGCGCAGCATCCGGTTCGCGATGCGGGGCGTGCCGCGGCTCCGGCGGGCGATCTCCATCGCGCCGTGCTCCTCCACGCCGATGTTGAGGATGCCCGCGCTGCGCTCTACGATGCGCTTCAGCTCCTCCGGCGTGTAGAGCTCCAGCCGCAGCGATACGCCGAAGCGGTCCCGCAGCGGGGCGGAGAGCTGGCCGGAGCGGGTCGTCGCGCCGATCAGCGTGAACTTCGGCAGGTCCAGGCGGATGGAGTTGGCCGAGGGGCCCTTGCCGATGATGATGTCGATGGCATAGTCCTCCATGGCCGGGTACAGGATCTCCTCCACCTGCCGGTTCAGCCGGTGGATCTCGTCCACGAAGAGGATGTCGTTCTCCTGCAGGTTCGTCAAAAGCGCGGCCAGGTCCCCGGCCTTCTCGATGGTCGGGCCGGAGGTGATGCGCATATTGACGCCCATCTCGTTGGCGATGATCGAGGCCAGCGTCGTCTTGCCGAGTCCCGGAGGGCCGGAGAGCAGCACGTGGTCCAAGGGCTCGCCGCGCAACTTCGCCGCCTCGATGAAAACCAGCAGGTTGTCCTTCGCCTTCTCCTGGCCGATGTACTCGGTCAGCAGCCGCGGGCGGAGGGAGCCCTCCCCCGCGTCCTCGGGCAGGATCGTCTTGCTCGTGAGAACCTGGTCAAAGCTGTCGTCGGAAAAGCTGATGCTCATAATACCTTACCCTTTCATCATTTGCCGCAGCGCCGCCTTGATCGTATCCTCCAGGCTCAGCGACTCGTCCACCTGGCGCAGCGCGGCCTGGATCTCCGCGCTGCCGTAACCCAGTACCGCCAGCGCCGCCGCGGCGTCCCTGCGCTTGCCGCCGCCCGCCTGGGCGGGCGCGGGAGCGCTGCCGCCGCCGGAAAAGCTCAGCGACTCGGTCTCCTTCGCCAGCTTGTCCTTCAATTCCAGGATCACCCGCTGGGCCAGCTTCTTCCCCACGCCCGCCGCGGCGGTCAGGGCCTTCTCGTCCCCGGAGAGGATGGACAGCGTGAGCTGCTCCGGCGTCGCGGTGGACAGGATCGACAGCGCCGCCTTCGGACCTACGCCGGAGACGTTCAAGAGCTGCTCGAACAGCCGCTTTTCGTTCAGCCCGGCGAAGCCGTAGAGCTCGATCACGCCCTCGCGGAGGTAAAGATAGGTGTACAGCTTTGCCCGCTCGCCCTTTTTGAGCCGGCCGAGCGTGTACGCGGACACGCTGAGCTGATAGCCGACGCCGCTGCAGTCCACGACCGCGACCCCCGGCAGCAGCTCCGCCACGGGTCCGTTCAGATAGTAGAACATGCCGCTCCCCCCTTTTCCGCCAAAAGGCTCGTCACGCTCCGGGCGTGACAGATCGCCAGCGCCACGGCGTCCGCCGCGTCGTCCGGCTTCGGCGGCGCGCTCATGCGCAGCAGCCGCCGGGTCATGTCGATCACCTGGCGTTTCTCCGCCAGACCGTAGCCCACCACCGCCTGCTTCACCTGCATCGGCGTGTACTCGTAGACCGGCAGGCCCCGCCGCACCGCCGCCAGCAGCATCACGCCGCGGGCGTGTGCGACGGCGATGCCCGTCGTGATGTTCTTATCGAAAAACAGCTCCTCGATGCTGACCACGTCCGGCGCGAAGGCGGTAAACAGCTCCTCCAGGTCCGCGTAGATCTGGTTCAGCCGCTCCGAAAGCGAGGTGTGCGCCGGGGTGTTGATCGTCCCGCAGCTCACATAGCTCAGCCGCCCCTTGTCCGAATCCACCACCGCAAAGCCCACCGTCGCCAGACCGGGGTCCAGGCCAAGGATCCGCATAGCAACCGCCCCCCCTCACAGCTTGATGCGGCAAGCAACAAGTAACCAATCGGGCAAGAGCCGGGACAACTGCCCGCTGATTGGTTACTTGTTGCTTGCCGCATGAAATATCAGTCACTCTTCCTTCTTCTTGCCAAACAGCTTCCGCAGCCCTTTGAAGATCAGGGTGCCGATGCCCCAAACGATCAGCAGCAGAATGACCAGCAGCAGGAAATCCAGCATAGTCCTACCTCCCGACGTGCAGATTTATGTTATTGTACCGCATTCCTCCGCAAAAATCAACTGCATTCGACAGACTTTTCAAAGAAAAGGCAAAAAGCCGTCGGCCTTTGTCAAAGCAGGTCGCGGGCCGCGTCGAAGCTTGTAATATTATGTAAACACATTGTCGATAATTCGACTGGTGTAAACGCTTGCTATTTTGACCTGATTATGGTAGCTTATAGAGGAAATCACGGTATTATTCCCTCTTTTCAGTATCATCTGAAAAGAAGATACCACCCGACGGAGGATATATTATGGAAACTAAGATCAAGGTGATGCTCGCGGACGCCAGCGAGGAATTCCGGCTGCTGCTCGGTCAGAGCATCCGGGAACAGGAGGACATGGAGCTGGTCGCCTCCGCCGGAGACGGGCTCGAGGCGCTGCGGCTGCTGCGCGAGACGAAGCCGGACGTGCTGCTGACGGACCTGCTGCTGCCCGGTATCGACGGGCTGGAGCTGCTGCGGCGGCTGGATGAGAGCGGCGCGTCGCCCGCGACCATCGTGGTCTCCGCGTTCTTCAACGACAAGATGATCGCCGAGACCGTGGGTCTGGGCGTCTACTATTTCATTCCGAAGCCCTGCGACCTGGGCGCGCTGCTCAGCCGCGTCCGCCAGAGCATGGAGCTGCCCGCGGCCTGGGACCCCGACGACGCGGAGCGCCGCTGGACCGCCGACGAGACCGAGCTGGAAAAGACCGTCACCGACGTGATCCACGAGATCGGCGTCCCGGCCCACATCAAGGGCTATCAGTATCTGCGCGAGGCGATCATCATCACGATCCACGACATGGACGTGATCAACGCGGTCACGAAGGTCCTCTACCCTGCCGTCGCGAAGAAGTACGGCACCACCCCCAGCCGCGTCGAGCGGGCCATCCGCCACGCCATCGAGGTCGCCTGGGACCGCGGGGACCTGGAGACCCTGCAGCGATTCTTCGGTTACACGGTCAGCAACATCAAGGGCAAGCCCACGAACAGCGAGTTCATCGCCATGATCGCGGACTGTCTGAGCCTCAGAAGAAAGGCGCAGGCGAGATAAAGAGCTCTCCCCCGATGGTTCCCCATCGGGGGTCTCCTTTTATCGGTTCAGCAGCCAGGTGGCGAGGTTCAGGCAGGCCGCGAAGCAGAGCCAGACCACGTAGGGGATCTGGAGCCGCGCCGCGGTTTTGTCGATCTCCCAGAAGCGGCGGACCATCAGCAGGACCAGCAGCAGGAGAAAGATCAGCCAGAAGAAGCTGAGCGCCAGGGCGCGGAAGCGGAAGTAGAAGAGCGTCCAGAGGAAGTTCACGACCAACTGCGTCGCCCAGAGAAAGACCGCGTCCCCCGCCGCCGGGTCCCCGCTCAGGAGAATGCGCGCCGCGGAGACGCCCAGCAGCGTGTACAGCAGCGTCCAGACCACCGGAAACAGCCAGGCCGGCGGCGACAGGGCGGGCCGGATCAGCTCCGGTGTGGAAAACTCCCCGGCGTTCACGAGCGCGGACAGCCCGCCCACCGCCAGCGCGATCGCGATCATCAAAGCATAGGTCCCGGTTTTTTTGCGCAGTGTCAGATTCACGTACATCACCCAAAACAGGATATGCGGACGCGCGTTAGATTATCCGTTCGGAGCGTAAGCGCAGATAAATGTTTGGGCATTGTGGGAATGGGTTTGTAGGGACGGCTCTTAGCCGTCCGGCGTAACCAACCCGCTAACGTCGTAGGGAGCGATCCCCTGATCGCTCCGCGTTCCGCCGACGCCGCGATGCTCGACAGGCCTTCAGCTCCCCTAAAAGAGGAGCTGAAGGCCCCAAGGCCGACTGAGGGGTCCCGCCCCTCGCTCCGCGCGGGGCGGCGGCGCCATCAGGGGATGGCGCCCTACGGGGTGCTTCGATGAGGCGGACGGCTGAGAGCCGTCCCTACAGTCATTTTTTTGCAAAACCCGGTTGTTCGAAGCGCTCCCCGTGCTTACGCTCGGATCCCCGCGGCCTCCAGCGCCGCGCGGAGGGTCGGCTTGTGCGCCTCGCTCAGCTCCACCAGCGGCAGGCGCAGCAGCCCGCTGTCCAGGCCCAGCATCGCCATGGCCGCCTTGACCGGGATCGGATTCGTCTCCGCGAACAGCGCCCGGAACAGGGGCGTCAGCCGCGTGTTCAGCAGCCTTGCGGCGGCAAAATCCCCCGCGAGACAATACGCGCAGAGCTTCGCCAGCTCCGCCGGGGCGACGTTGCCCGCGACGCTGATGATCCCGTCCGCGCCCAGGGCCAGCATCGGGAGGGTCTGATCGTCGTTGCCGCAGTACAGCCGCAGGTCCCCGCCGCACTCCGCCAATATCCTGGAGCAGAGCGCGAGGTCGCCGCTCGCCTCCTTGACGCCGTTCACCATCGGATGCGCGCTCAGAGACTTATACAGCTCCGGCGTGACACCGATCACGGTCCGGGACGGCACGTTGTAGAGCACCAGCGGAAGGCGCGTCCGGTCCGCGACGGTCCGGAAATGGGCCTCCAAACCCGCGGGGCTGGTCTTGTTGTAATAGGGCGGGCACATCAGCACCGCGTCCGCCCCGGCGTCCGCCGCGAAGCGGGCGCGTTCGACGCAGGCGAGCGTACTGTTGCCGCCGATCCCGACGATCACGCGTATCCGCCCGGCGATATGGGCGGTGCAGGCCGCGACCATGCGCTCGTACTCTCCCGCCGTCAGGGTCGCGTTCTCCCCCGTCGTCCCGGCCAGCACCACCGCCGCCGCCCCGCCCGCAAGCTGACGGTCCAGCTGCTCCTTCATCCGCCCCAGATCCGGGCCTTCTTCGTCAAAGGGCGTGATCACCGCGGTGCACAGGCCGCGGAACAAGGCTTCCTTCATGTCCGGTCCTCCCTTTCGAGCTATTGCGGCAGGTCTTTCCCCCGCCGCCTCCGGACACTGTATGCCTGGCAAAGCGGCTTTATGAATCCATTTGCCACGCTTTGCTATCGTTTGCCGCCGTTCGCCCGGCAAAGCTGGCTACCATACCATACCTAACCCATACCAAACCCAAACCAAAACCATTCCAGACGATACGAAAGCCATGTCCAATCCAACCCCACCCTTTCCGCGCGCGCGCGAGCTGTTGAAAACTCTGTGGAAAAGCTGTTGAAAACAAGCTGCTTTGTTGAAAACTCCCATTTTCACTTTTTCATGTAATAATTTAGCGCAGCCCGCTTGACAACGAGCTGCGCACGTGTTATAATCACACTATCAGGTTTTTCTTATCTTCGTCGTTACCCGTTCCAGTTCCCCTTGCCAAATTTGATCCCCGCCTTCCGCAAAGCAGGCCAGAGCGCCGCATAGAGTAAGGGGGCCGCCACCATCGCGAATACCGCGTTGATCGCGCTGGCGGGCAGCTTGGTCTCCATCACCACCAGGGCCGCGCTGACCGGGTTCCCGTAGACGAAGTGTTGATAGCAGAAGGTTTTCAGCATATACAGCGCCACGTAGCTCGCCGCGCCGATCACGCAGCCGAGCATGACCCGCGGCGCGCGCTTCCACAGATGGCGATAGAGCGCGGCGAAGGACGCCTCCCCCTCCCGGACCGCCTCGTACCGCTGCCGTCCCGCGATCAGGGCGCAGATCGCCGCCATCGCGAACTTGCTGACAAAGGTGATGAGCGCCTCGTCCGGGCCATAGCCGTTCAGCAGGTCGTAGAGCCCGGAGCCCAGCCCCGCCGCAACGCCGCCGCCCACCGGCCCGAACAGCAGCCCGGACAGCAGACAGGCCGCGTTCGCCAGGTGGACCTTGCTCCCTCCCAGCGGGAACCGCAGCAGCGTCAGCACGTACACGATCGCCGCCATCATCGCCAGAGACACCACGCGGGCAATCGGAATTACCTTGTTCTGATTCACGTAAACCGCGCTCCTTTCATGAAAAGAGATTCGGCTGGTATTCGTCCGTAGGGGCGACCCTGTGTGGTCGCCCGCGCCTTGGACATCCTCCAAGCTCGTAGGGCGCGATGCCCTCATCGCGCCGCCGTCCCGCGCGAAGCGCGGGGCGGAACCCCTCAGTCGGCCTTGTGGCCGACAGCCCCCCTTTCAGGGGAGCGGAGGCGCGGCGGGAATCGCGGCCTTGGCGGACTGCGGAGCGATCAGGGGATCGCTCCCTACGGGACAGGAGTTCTTTTATCGGCGGGCGCTTCGTGAAGCGGCCCTACAGGTCCATCGTAACCCGGACTTGACTTCCGTCTCGATCGTGCTATGATAATACCCAGGAACTGGCCCGCTGTAAAGGCTCAGTTTTTGATTCTTCCGGGTGGTCAGTTGGGAGGTGCGCGAATGTGCGGCAGTTGACGCTGGAGCTGGCGGCGGACGGAAAGCGTCCGATGTACGAGCAGCTTTGCGCGTACTTCACCGAGGAGATCCGCACGGGACGGCTGCTCGCCGGAGAAAAGCTCCCCAGCAAGCGCGAGCTCTGCGCCCATCTGGGCGTCAGCCGCAGCACGGTGGAGACCGCTTACGCGACGCTGGTCAGCGAGGGTTACGTCCGGGCGCGGCCCCAGAGCGGCTACTACGTCTCCGACTTCGTCCCCTACGACGCGCCGGCGCTCCCGCCCGGCGCCGCGGAAACGGTCCCGGAGCCGACGCCCGCCCCCGCCGGGCCGGACTGCTCCACCGCCGGCGTGGACGTGAGCCTCTTTCCCTATACGGCCTGGGCGCGGCTGTACCGCGAAGCCGTCGTCTCCACGCCGACGCTGCTGCAGCGTGGGGACCGGCAGGGCGACGCGCCCCTGCGCGGCACCCTCTGCGCCTTTCTGCGGGAATACCGGGGCGTCCGCTGCCGTCCGGAGCAGATCGTCGTCGGCGCGGGCATGGAATATCTGTCCGGCCTGCTGGTACAGCTCTTCCCTCCGGACACGGTCTTTGGACTGGAGGACCCCGGCTACGCGGCCATGGACGCGACGATCCGTTCCATGGGGCGCACGGTGAGATATCTCCCCATGGACGCCCACGGGCTGCGGCCCGACGCGCTGGAGGCCAGCGGGGCCACCGTCGCCTATACGACGCCCTCCCACCAGTTCCCGATGGGCCTGACGATGCCCGCCGACCGCCGGAGCCGCCTGCTGCAATGGGCGGCGGCGGGACCGGACCGCTGGCTGATCGAGGACGATTACGACAGCGAATTCCGCTACGGCGCGCGTCCCGTCCCGGCGATGCAGGGCATGGACGCTCTCGGGCGGACCGTCTACGTCGGGACCTTCAGCCGGTCCCTGGCCCCCTCCATCCGTCTGGCCTGGCTGGTGCTGCCCGACGCGCTGCTGCGGCGCTATCAGGCCCTCTCCGGGCACAGCTATTCGACCGTCTCCCGCTATGAGCAGGCGGTCATGGCCCGCTTTCTGGACAGCGGGACGTACGCCCGCTATCTCCGTCGGCTCAGCGCCCTCTACCGGCGGCGGCGGGCCCAGCTCGTCCGGATTTTGTCGGAGATCGGCGGAATCCGCATCCAGGGCAGCGACGGCGGGCTGCACTTCCTGATCCGCAGCGAACGGCTCAGCGAGGCGGAGCTCCTGTCCCGCGCCGCGGCGGAGGGCGTGGTCCTGCGCGGGCTCAGCGCCTACTGCCGCGAGGCCGTCCCGGGGTCCGGGACCGTCGTCATGGGCTACGGCGGGCTGCGGGACGAGGATATCCCCGCTCTGGCGGAGCGGCTCAGGCGGGCGTGGGAAAATTAGTTCGTAGGGGCGACCCAGTGTGGTCGCCCGATGCGTCATTTTCACGCCGACGCAGCTCGCGGGCGACCACACAGGGTCGCCCCTACGAGTCTTGAATGAAAGCTTCTGGTGATAATTATGAACGTCAAATCCAATTCCGCCGCCTTCCGCGTGTCCTGGGTCAGTATCGCGGCGAACCTGATCCTGTCCGCGCTCAAGCTGCTGGCGGGCGTGCTGGCGCACTCCGGGGCCATGATCTCCGACGCGGTGCACTCCTGCTCCGACGTGTTTTCCACCGTGGTGGTGATGATCGGGCTGCGGCTCAGCTCCCGGGATTCCGACCGGGAGCACCCCTACGGCCACGAGCGGATGGAGTGCGTCGCCGCGGTCATCCTCTCCGTCGTGCTGCTGATCACCGGCCTTGCGATCGGGTACGGGGGTGTGGAAAAGATCATGTCCGGCTCCGCCGCCGAACTGCCCGTGCCGGGACTGCTGGCCCTGATCGCGGCGGTCGTGTCCATTGCGGTCAAGGAGGGCATGTTCTGGTATACGCGGCACTATGCCCGCCTGCTGGACTCCCCCGCCCTGATGGCCGACGCCTGGCACCACCGGAGCGACGCGCTCTCGTCCGTCGGCGCTCTGATCGGCATCGCGCTCTCCCGGCTGGGCTTCCCGATCCTGGACCCCATCGCCAGCGTCGTGATCTGCGGCTTTATCGCGAAGGCCGCGTTTGATATCTTCCGCGACGCGATGAACAAGATGGTGGACCACAGCTGCGACGAGGAGACCGAAGCCGCGATCCGCGCCTGCGTGCTGGCGCATCCCCAGGTCCGCGCCGTCGACCGGCTGAACACCCGGACCTTCGGAAACCGGATCTACATCGAGCTGGAGCTGGCCATGGACGGAGCGCTGTCCCTCACCGACGCCCACGCCTTCGCCGAGCAGGTCCACGACGACGTGGAGGCGGCGTTCCCGAAGGTCAAGCACGTGATGATCCACGTGAATCCGTGGGAAAAATAAAGGCTCCCTTCTCCGGAAGGGAGCTGGCAAATCGCGTCCCCCGCAAGCGATTTGACTGAGGGTTCTTCTTTATACTTCATACGTTCTGATTAAAGTTTCCCGCTTCACGGGGAAAACCCTCAGTCGCCTTCGGCGACAGCTCCCTTCTGCGGAAGGGAGCCAAAGAACGCGCAAGAGCGCGGCCCCGCTAGCAGGGGCCGCGCTCCGCGTTTGTATCCCGACCCTCAGGCAGTCCCGGATGCCTGAGAATCAGAGAAGATTTTTAAAAAACAGTCTTAAGAATATTAGCCGTTGCCGTTGAAGACGATCGACACAGTTGCCGGATCGGAAGCAGTGGGAGCGTTGTAAATAACATCGCAGGTATTGTTCTGCATGGGCTCACCAACGATATTAACCTGCTCAGTATCAAAAGTGCCCTGGATCAGGCCTTGACCACCGAGGCGAAGGTCTGCAGAGGTTTCAACAGTCTGCCACTTATCCTGCTGCTGAACCAGAGTGACTCTGGCAGAAATCTGATCCTGTCCGTCAGTGCTGAGAGCCTCAGCGACAACCTGCGCGAACGCGCTACGGATGTTGGCCATGTCGGTGGCCTCACGGCTCTTCTCGAGCTGGGCGGAGAAGATGGGGATGGCGATGGCAACCAGGACGGCGATGATCGCGACGACGATCAGCAGCTCGGCCAGGGTAAAGCCCTTCTTATTCTTCATGTAAGTGTTCTCCTTTCAGAATTTTTCACTTTGCCCTCGATCCGCACCGGGAATGCAGACCGGGATTCGCAAGAGAATCTATTTTCGACCCTCCGGGTAGGGTGAAAATCGATGTTAAAAAGATGCTCTAAATTCGCCCAAGATATTTATAACATATTACGCGAAAAAATGCAAGAGGAAATGGGAAAATTTTAACAATATCTTGTGTCGCGTGCTTTTCGTATGGCACAAGCGCGAAACGACTCGCTCCCAAGCCTCCCTTCCGCAGAAGGGAGGTGGCATCCGGCGATCTCCCGCGAGCCGGATGACGGAGGGTTTCCTTTTCCGGTTGCTTCTTCCAGTATCTTGTCAGAATTCCCGCTTCGTGGGGAGAACCCTCAGTCGGCTTCGCCGACAGCTCCCTTCTGCGGAAGGGAGCCAAAGAGCGTTCTCACATCGCGGAATACATCTCGAACATCGCCATGTAGATCGCGATGACGATGAAGCCGGCGACGACGGCGAGGCCGACCAGGAGGGTGGGCTCGAGCTTCTTCAGCGCGGCGTCCATGGCCATCTGGAGCTCGTTCTCATAGTACGCGCCGATGGTGCGGAGGGTCTCCTCCATCTCACCGGTCTGCTCGCCGACGGCGGTCATGTCCGTCAGAATGTCCGGCATACAGCCGCTCTCGCGCATGCTGGCCCCGAGGCTGTGGCCCTCCTCCAGCTTCTCCGACAGCTTGCCGACCTCCTGGGACACGTAGTAATTGTCGATGACCTTCGCCGTGATGGACACGGCCTTGTTCAGCGGGATGCCGGAGGCCAGCATCGTGGACATGGTGTCCGCGAACTGTACCGCGCTGTTGAGGACGTTGATCTCGCCCAACACCGGGATCTTCTGCTTCCATTGGGCGACCTTCAGGCGGCCCTCCTCAGAATTCCCGTAGACCTTATAGGCGATGATCAGCGCGGCAATGATGCCAGCGATATATAAGATGTAATTTCGGAAGAAATCGGAGATCGCGATCAGCATCCGGGTGATGAAGGGCAGCTCCGCGCCCAGGTCCGCGAACATCGCGGTGAAGGTCGGAACCACCTTGACCATCAGGACGATCACGACGGCGACCGCAATCACCAGGACGAAGATCGGGTAGGCCAGGGCGCTCTTGACCTTGCCGCGGATCTGCACGTCCTTGTCGTAGTGCTTATACATCGTGTCGAAGGCCTTGTCGACGCCGCCGCTGGCCTCGCCCGCGCGCAGCGTCTCGATGAAAATACTCGGCAGGAGCTTGTCGCCCCGCTCCGCGAAGCTGAGGGACAGGCTGCGGCCGGACTCCACGTCCTCCGCCACCTGCTGCAGGACCTTCTTCAAGGGCTTGTCGGTGGTCTTGTCCGCCACCAGATGCGCCGCGCGGGCGATGGGGATGCCGGAGCGCAGAATGATCGCGAACTGGGAGCACATGACTGTGAAGGCCTTGGAGTTCAGCTTGTTCCCGCCGATCTCCATGTCCAGGAGGCCGTGCTTGCCCTCCTCGACCTGCTGCACCTTCAAAACGACCTGCGCGGTCTCCTTGATCTTGTTGACCGCGTCAAACTCGTTATAGCTTTCAATTACGCCTGAGATGCGCTGACCACTCGGCGAGAGCGCGGTATACTTAAAGGTTGCGATCTGAATCACCCCCCGTGCGGTTCTACTAACAACTAACAACTGACAACTAACAACTCAAATCGCGTTCTTTTTCACGTACTCGATCTCGTGCGCGTAGCGGATCGCGGTATCGCGGCTGATCTGGCCGCTGCGGACGAGCTTCACCAGGGCCTGGTCCATGGTCTGGCCGCCGATGGCGCTGCTGGTGGCGACGGCGTTGGCAATCTGCGGGGTATTGCCCGCGCGGATCAGGTTGCGGATCGCGTCGGTGACGAGCATCAGTTCGCAGGCCAGCGCTCTGCCGCCCGCCTTCTTCGGGACGAGCTGCTGGGTCAGGACCGCCTGGAGGGTCATGGACAGCTGCAGGCGGATCTGGGTCTGGGCGTCCGCCGGGAATACCTGGACCATACGGTCGATGGAGTCGGCGGCGGAGCCGGTGTGCAGGGTGCCGAAAACCAGGTGGCCGGTCTCGGCGGCGGTGATGGCCGTCTCGATGGTGGGACGGTCGCGCATCTCGCCGATCAGGATCACGTTCGGGTCCTCGCGGAGGCTGGCGCGGAGGCCTTCGGCGAAGGAGGCGGTGTCCTTGCCCACCTCGCGCTGGTTGATCGCGCATTTGTCGGGCTTGTAAACGTACTCGACCGGGTCCTCAAGGGTGACGATGTGGGCGTATTGGGTATGGTTGATCTTGTCGATCAGGGCCGCCAGGGTCGTGGATTTACCGGAGCCCGTCTCACCGGTGACCAGGACGATGCCCTTGTGCAGGTCCGTCAGGTCCATGACCGCGGGCGGCAGGCCGAGATTATCCAAAACGGGTATTTGATCGCGCAGCAGACGCAGCGCCAGAGAGGGCACGCCCTGCTGCTTGAACAGATGGATACGGCAGCGGTTGTCCGCGAAGGTGTCCGCGCTGTCCAGCTCGCCGGTCTCCATGAAACGGTCGAACTCCGTGCCCGCCAGGAACCGCGCCACGTTCAGGCAGTCGGCCTCCGTCAGCGGCTCCTCGTACATGTTGATCACCGCCCCGTCCTTGCGGTACTTCGGCGGCAGGTTGCAAATCAGATGGACGTCGCTCGCGCCGTCGGCCTTGGCCTTGGCGACCAGTTCGTCGATGCTCTTCATGGATTTCACCTCAATTATCGTCATTGATGACTCTCGTGACCTCGCTGCCCGTGGTGATGCCCTCTCGTACCAGGCGGAGGGCGTTTTCGCGGAGGGTCACGAAGTTGTATTCCGGCTTTTGCAGCTCCTCGGTGATGTCCTCGCGGGTGGCGTTTTTGTTAATCATCGTGCGCAGGCGCGGGGTGATGTTCAGCATCTCAAAGACCGCGATCCGGCCCCGGTAGCCGGAGTTGTAGCAATCGGGGCAGCCCTTGCCGCGGTAGAAGCGCAGCCCGGGCTCCGGCGCCATCCTCAGGTCCTCCAGCTCCTCCGCGCTGGGGACGTACTCCTCCTTGCAGCGGGGGCAGATGCGGCGGACCAGTCGCTGGGAAATGACGCCCTTCAGGGCGCTGGAAACGAGGTACGGCTCCACGCCGATATCCTCCAGACGCTCAACGGCGCCGACGGAGTCGTTCGTATGGATGGTCGATACGACCAGGTGGCCGGTGATGGCGCTTCGCATCGCGATCTCGGCGGTCTCGCCGTCACGGATCTCGCCGACGGCGATGATGTCCGGGTCCTGACGCAGGATCGCGCGAAGGCCGCTGGCGAAGGTCATGCCGGTCTTTTCGTTGATCTGGACCTGGTTGACGCCGTCGATGTTGTACTCGACCGGGTCCTCCAGGGTGACGAGGTTGACCTCGCGGGTGTTCAGCTCGGAGATCATCGCGTTCATCGTCGTGCTCTTGCCGCTTCCGGTGGGGCCGACGATCAGGATCACGCCGTTGTGGTTGCGGAGCATCCGTTCGTATTTCTCCAGGTCCGCCCCGTCCAGGCCGATGGCCTTGGTCGTGACGTGGCCGCCGGAGCGGTCCAGCAGACGGGCGACAATCTTCTCGCCGTAGATCGTCGGCAGCGTGGAAACGCGGAGGTCGAGCTCCTTGTTTTTGATCTTGACGTTGAAACGACCGTCCTGGGGGATGCGGCGCTCGGCAATGTTCATGCCGCTCATGATCTTGATGCGGCTGGTGACGTTGCCCTGCACGTCCTTCGGAACGGTCAGGATATCGCGGAGCAGACCGTCCACACGCATGCGGACGCACATGTCGAACTCCCGGGGCTCCAGGTGGACGTCGCTGGCGCGCTCCATGATCGCGCGCTCGATGATCGAGTTGACCAGGCGGATCGTAGGAGCGGCGTTGACCGAATCCTCACCCAGCTGGTTCGCCAGGAAAGCCGCGTCCGTCGCGGGCGTGCCCTCGGAGGTGGCGGCGGCCTCGCGCTTCAATTCCTCGATGGCCTTCGCCGCGCCCTCGTTGGAATAGAGGACCTGGATCGCGTGCTCCACGGCCTCGGAACGGGCGACCATCGGGACGACCTTCTTGCGGACGGCCTTGCGGACCTCCTCGATCGCGTAGAAGTTCATCGGGTCGCTCATCGCGAGGTAGAGCTCGTCCTTCACCACGCGGACGGGGACGACCTGGTACTGCTTCGCGATGTTGCGCGGGAGCGTCTGCGCCAGCTCGGTGGGGATGTTCACCTTCGTCAGATCGATGAACTCGACGCCGAGCTGCATGGTCAGAGCCTCGATCAGCTCATCCTCGGTGATGATTCCGCTGTTGATCAGCGCGGTACCTAGACGCTCCTTGGTCTCTTTTTGACGTGCCAGACCTTTATTCAGTTCTTCTTCGGTGATAGCTCCTGCCGCGATCAGCAGGTCACCCAAACGTTTATAGGCCATCGACGCTGTCCTCTATGCTTGCATGATACCCATTCCGTGCCCTTTCGGCACCCATAAATTTCGTTACATTATAGCACACCCATTACTTTGTTGCAATATTTTTTTACAATCTTGTAACCTTTTCGTCAGTTTTTTAACGGTACGCGCCTGGCGTGGATCAGAAGGCCGATCCCGGCCACGAAGGGCGTCAGGCCCCAGCCGCCCAGGAGCGCCGCCAGGCCCAGCAGCGCCAGCAGGCAGGCGGCGGCCTCCCCGACGCGGGCCGACCAGCGCGGCCCGGCCAGACAAAGCAGCGCCCGGCCCCCGTCCAGCGGGAGCACGGGCAGCAGATTGAAGGCCGTCAGACAAAGGCTCGCCGCCCCGCTGCGCAGCCAGAAGGCCCCGCCGATGCGGCAGGCGGCGAGGGCGTAAAGCGCCCCCGCCAGCGGCCCGGCGAGGGCACAGAGCACCGTTTGCGCCCGGCTCAGCGCCCCGGCATAGTCCAGACGCGCGCCGGACAGCCCCAGGCTCAGCCCTTCGATCCGCGCGCCGCAGAGCCAAAGGGCCAGCAGATGTCCCAGCTCATGGACGGCCGCCGCGGGCGCGGCGCAGGCCAGCAGCCCTTCCCCGTCCAGCCAGAAAACCAGCGCGAAGGCCAGCAGCGCGGCGGGGGTGACGCGAACGGGAGGGAGCTTGTATTTTTGTTGTTTCAATTCAGACATAAAGAAAATATTGGAATGGTTTTTTCAAACTTGGATTTATCGAGCCAGTTAGGAGTTAGGAGTTATGAGTTAGGAATTATTGAAGTAGTAACCATCCAGGAAACTCCTAACTCCTAACTCCTAACTCGCTAAGTCCCAATTTATCGTTGCAGCAATACAAGAACCAATTACGAATTGAGATAATATTCCGGGTTCACATATACCCCGTCCTTCGTCAGCTCGAAATGCAGGTGCGGGCCGGTGGCCGCGCCCGTCTCGCCGACGAGGGCGATCCTGTCCCCCCGGCGGACCGTCTGACCGGCGGCGACGAGGACCCGGCTGCAATGGGCGCTGAGGCTGCGCCAGCCGTCTCCGTGGTCGAGGATCACGTAATTCCCATAGCCCGCTGCATCGTAACCCGTCGCCGCGACGACCCCGTCCGCGAAGGCCAGGACGTCGTCGCCGGAGTTGGCCGCCACGTCCGTACCGTAATGGAACTTCACCACGTTCCGGATGGGATGGAGCCGGTAGCCGAAGCCGGACGAGCGGTAGCCGCTGACCGGAAGCGCGTAGTCGAAGGGCAGCGGCCTGTAGGCGTAATCCACGTTCTCCGGCAGCGCGTAGTCCCGGTACGGGAGCTGGCTCTCCAGAAAGGCCGCCACCGCCGCGGGCGTCTCCGGCTCCGGCTCGGCCTCGCCGCTGACCGTGGCCTCCTCCACGCGGTAACGCAGCGGTTCCGGCTCCGTGGCGGGGACCGCCTCCTCCGGCTCGGCCCGGAAGCCCTCCGCCACCTGTTCGCCCAGGGAATCCAGCGCGGCGGCGTAGCTGCCCTCTTCCCTGCCGACTGTTTTCAGCAGCCAGCGCCGCGCGTCCTCCGCGGCCTCCGGCATCAGCACCCGCGCCGTCAGCAGCAGCGCGGTCAGGAACAGGACCACCCGCCGGCGTTTTCCATCCATACGCATCGCCCCTTTCGGGGCTATTATAAGGCGTCCGGGCGGCGAAGCGTGGCGAAGCAATCACGCTTTGCGTGATTCAGCATAGACTGTACTGACTCTATCAACAGGAGGTTGGAACCCATGCCAGACAGAATCATGCCCGGTCCCGTGGACCAGCGCCGCGGCGGGGGCGCCGAGCAGCGCCAGGCCGCGACCGTGAACGTCCACACCAGCAAGATCTTCTCGGCCTGCCGGGATAAGGACTGCATCGACGACCTGCGGGTCTATCCCACCGTCAGCTCCCAGGAGATCATCAACTCCGCGTTCAGCGTGCGCCCCGACGCCGCGACCCTGCTCTGCGCGGACGTGAGCGTGGACGAGATCAGCTTCAACCGCGGCTATTACACCGTGGACGTGACCTATTTCTACAAGGTCACGGGCCAGACCTTCCCCGGCGGCGTCCCGATCACCGGTCTGGCCGTGTTCGACAAGCGGGTGATCCTGTACGGAAGCGAGGGAAGCGTCAAGACCTTCAGCTCCCGCGGCACCCTCAGCGAGAGCATCACCCAGGCCGCCCAGGACCCCGTGGCCGTGGTCAGCGCGGTGGACCCCATCGCCCTGAACCTGCGCATCTGCGAAAAGCCCGTCCCGGAGACCGAGCTGCGCAGCATCCCGGAGGAGATCATCGAGGCCCTGGGCGAGGACGTGAACCTAAGCGGCGAGGGGCGGCAGCTCTTCGTCACCCTGGGCCAGTTCTCCATCATCCGCCTGGAGCGCGACGCCCAGCTCGCCCTGGACGCCGAGAGCTTCATCCCGATGCAGGAGTGCGTCGGCAGCAGCGACGACGATCCCTGCACCCTGTTCAGCCGCGTCCGTTTCCCGATGGACGAATTCTTCCCGCCCGACAGCCTCCCCAGCGAGGAACGGTATCAGGATCTGGTGTAAGAAATAAAAAGAACTCGGGACCTAAGTTATGATTCTTGGGTCCTGAGTCTTTTTTCTAAAAAATATAAGGCAACACCGCACAATTCTCGGCACACGTCTCGCTTGCATCATATTCCGGTGTTGCCTTAATACAAACGCCTGCCATCCTTCCAGGGGTGGCAGGCGTTTGTCATAGGTTTGCAGTAGGAATAGAATCAAGCACTTTTATTCCAGATCAGTTACAACTGTCTGCCATCCGTCCTCCGCGCTCCGGGGATACCAGCGGCCGCCGTCGATCCGGAACCAGCCCGTTTCCAGCAGCTCCACGCGCAGGACCTCGGTCTCGCCGTTGAAAAACGCCAGCACCGTGTCCCCCCGCTCCGCCTCCGGCTGTCCCTCCGTCCGGCTCGCGGCGAGGGAGAGCGCCTGGACGTACTGCGCCAGCAGCGCGAGCTGATCCGGTCGGTCCGCGTGAAGGATTTCCGCCCCGCCGGCCGTCACGACGGCGTGGGTGATCTCGTCCGGCCAGACGAGGATGCCCTCCGCCGCCTCGGGCGCGGCTTCTCCGTTCCAAGATTCCGCCGTCGTGAAGGTTTGCTGCGTCGAAGCGTCCGATCCGCCGCCGTCACGCGCCGCGCCCGCGGCGTTGGCCGCCGCAGGCTCCGCGGGCCTGCCGCGCTCATCGAAGCCGTCCGAGGCGGGCTCGCTTTCCGGCATCGGCGCCGCCGTCGCCATCGGCATGGGATACTCGGCGGGCTCCTCCGCCGTCTCCTCGATGAACAAATCCGCCTCTGCCTCTGCCGCGTCCTCCTGCGCCGCGGCGTATTCGCCGTAGCTGGTCGACATCGTGCTCGTCACCGTATTCGTCTCGGCCTTCATCGGCGCGGCGCTGCCGCCCCAACGCAGACCGCCCGCCGCGAACACGGCCCCGACGATCACGACCAGGACCGCCGCCACGGACAGCGCCGGGCGCAGGCGGACGAGCCTTTGCTTCTTTCGCCGGGCCGCGATATCGGGCGCGAGCTTCGCCATAACGGACTCGTGCAGGCCCTCCGGCAGCTCGCCGGGCTCCAGGGCCTCGGACAGAGCGAGATAAGCCGCGTATTCCGCGCGGCAGGCCGGGCAGGCGTCCAGATGCGCGCGCACGGTCTCCGCCTCCGTCTCCGTCAGCTCACCGTCGAGATAAGCGCTGAGCTGTTCCCGGATGCGTTCACACTCGTTCACGTCCGATCACCTTCTTTCATGGGCTTAGACGAAGGCGCGTCGAAAAAGTTCCCGTCGGAGGCTAGCAGCGCGCAAAGCTTCTGCCGCGCCCGGTAGATGCGGGTCTTGACCGTCGCGGCGGGCAGGTCCAGCAGCCCCGCGATCTCCTCATAGCTCAGTTCGCCGAACTCCCGCAGCAGCAGCGGCCTTCTGAAATCCTCCGGGAGGCGCTCCACCGCCGTGCGGACGCGCGCGCGCAGGTCTTGCCGCTCAACGATCCGCGCGGGATCGTAGCGCTCGTCCGGCAGCTCCAGCTCCGCGTTCTCCTCGTCCTCGTCCCGGGTCATGGAAACGGTCTCTTTTCTCCGCCGCAGCGCGTCCGTGCAGACGTTCAGCATGATCCGGTAGAGCCATACGGAGAGCTTGCTCCCGCCCCGGAAGCCGTTCAGCCCGGTCCAGGCCTTCAAAAAGGTCTCCTGCAGCGCGTCGGCGGCGTCCTCCGGGCTTCGGAGGGTCCGCAGCGCCAGCGCGTAGAGGGGCTTCTCGTGCAAACGGACGATGGTCTCAAAGGCGTCCTGCTCCCCCGCCTTCGCGCGCCGGACCAGCTCCGACTCGATGCTGTCGATCAAGCAGAACACCTCCTTTTAGGGATAAGGGATAAGGGAAAAGGGATAAGGGAATAGGGATTACGGAATAGGGATCAGTCTTTCAGGTCGCGTTTGATTCGCGCCGTTACTCTCCGCACGTCGTCCAGAGTCTCCACGTGGACGATCTCGGTTTTGTAGGCGCCCGCGTAGGGGACGCCTCGCAGATACCAGCAGAGATGGCGGCGGGCCTCCAGGCAGGCCAGGCGCTCGCCGCGCAGGGCGGCGGACAGCTCGATCTGGGCGACGGCGACCTCCATCCGCTCCGCGAGGGGCGGCTTGTCCGGGATCGGCTCGCCTGCGATGGCGGCCTTGCCCTCCCGGAAGATCCATGGGTCCCCGAAGGCCCCGCGTCCGATCATGGCCCCGTCGCAGCCGGTATAGGCCAGGATGTGCGCCGCGTCCGCGCCGGAGAACACGTCGCCGTTGGCGATGACCGGGATGGAGACTGCGCGCTTGACCTCCCGGAGGATATCCCAATCGGCCCGGCCCTCGTACATCTGGGTCCGGGTGCGCCCGTGGACCGCGATCGCGGCGGCGCCCGCCGCTTCACACATCCGGGCAAACTCCACGCAGTTGGCGCTGCCCTTGTCCCATCCCTTGCGGAATTTCACCGTGACCGGGGCGCGGTCCCCCACGGCTTCGACCACCGCCTGCAGGACCTCCCGCGCCAGCTCCGGCGTCTTCATCAGCCCGCAGCCGTCGCCGTTTTGCGCGATCTTCCCCACGGGGCAGCCCATGTTGATATCCAATATCTGCGCCCCGGAAAGCTCCAGCGCCAGCAGCGCGCCCCGGGCCATGGTCTCCGGCTCGTGCCCGAAGATCTGCACCGCCGCGGGCGCGTCCTCCGGGGGACACAGCAGCAGCGCCGCGGTCTTTTTGTCCCCGTAGCACAGCGCCTTGGCCGACACCATCTCCGTGGTCGTCAGCCCCGCCCCCAGCTCCCGGCAGACATGCCGGAACGCCGCGTCCGACACCCCCGCCATAGGCGCAAGCACAAGGCGGGAGGATAATTGAACTGTTCCTAACTGCATTAGACGATCCCTTTTCTGAGTGAATAGTGAATAGTGATCAGTGAATAGTGAAGGTATCGGCTTCGCCGATTTTTTAATTGGTCGCGAAGCGACACCTCAACTATTCACTATTCACTATTAACTATTAACTAAATCCAGTCCTACCGGGCAGTGGTCGCTGCCCAGGATCTCCGGGCAGATGTAGGCCTTGTCGATGCGCTCCGCCAGGTCGTTGGAGCAGAGGAAGTAGTCGATGCGCCAGCCGACGTTGCGCTCCCGGGCCGCGGCGCGGTAGCTCCACCAGGAATAGGCGTCGGTGCGGTCGGGGTAGAGATGGCGGAAGGAGTCCGTGAAGCCCGCCTCCAGCAGCTCGGTGAACTTGGCCCGCTCCTCGTCGGAGAAGCCGGGGTTGCCGTGGTTCGTGGACGGGTTTTTCAAGTCGATCTCCTGATGCGCCACGTTCATGTCGCCGCAGACGATCACGCCCTTGCTTTTCGCAAGGCCGCAGAGGTAGTCCCGGAAGGCGTCCTCCCAATCCATCCGGTAGTCCAGGCGCTTCAGGCCGTCCTGGGCGTTGGGCGTGTAGACGCAGACCAGGTGGAAGTCCGGGTATTCCAGCGTGATGACCCGGCCCTCCGTGTCGTGCTCCGCGATCCCCAGCCCGTAGGAGACGGACAGGGGCGTATGCTTCGTGAAGATCGCGGTGCCGGAGTAGCCCTTCTTTTCCGCGTAGTTCCAATACTGCTCGTAGCCCGGCAGGTCCAGTTCGAGCTGCCCGGCCTGGAGCTTCGTCTCCTGGAGGCAGAAGAAATCCGCGTCCAGCTCCCGGAAGATATTCTCAAAGCCCTTCTTCATCACGGCCCGCAGGCCGTTCACGTTCCAGGAAATGAATCTCATGTTTGTGCGTTCCTTTCTCTCTCGGTATTATTCAGCTACCCCCGTTGCCTCGCAGAGTTCGCGCCCGCAGGCGCGAAAAAATTTCAATCATTTTTGGCACTGGTTCCGTCAAGAAAACATGCCAGTGGCATGTTTTCAGGAACCAGAGGCGCGGAGCGTCCCGCGTTTTCGCCAAAAATACCGCTCGCGGAGCGAGTGTGCCCTCTCCCGCAGGGCGCGCTCGCGCAGCGCTACCCCTCTGTTCCGCAGCCCAGCGAAGCGGGTGCGGAACAGGAATTTCTCTCGTTGGCCGCCAGGGATTCCGCCCTGCCCTTCGCGTCCGCCAGGCTGGCGTTGCGCAGCCGGGGCGGCGTACCGTCCGCCGTGGTCTTCGTCTCGGCGGTCCGCGCCGCTACGACGCGGTTGATCTTCACGCCCTCCGCGTGGAACTTCGCCTCGTAGTCCGTCATGACGCCGCAGGACCCGTTTTCGTGCAGGTCGTAAGTCAGCTCGCTGAGCGCCCAGCCCTCTTCCCGAAGCTGCTCCAGGGACCAGTCGAAGAGCGGGCGGTTGTCCGTCTTGAAGTGGAGCTCTCCCCCGACGGGCAGCGCGTCCGCGTAGAGCCGGAGGAAGCCCGGCGCGGTCAGGCGGTTTTTCGCGCAGCGGCTCTTGGGCCAGGGGTCGCAGAAGTTGATGAAGATCCGCTCCGCCTCGCCGGGAGCCAGGTAATCCGGCAGCAGCGCCACGTCCCGGTCGAGGAAGCGGACATTCTCCAGACCGCGCTCCACGGCCCGCTCCATCGCCACCACCATCGCGTCCGGGACCTTCTCCACCGCCAGCAGCAGCGCGTCGGGGTGCAGCGCCGCGGTCTCGACCGTGAAGCGCCCCTTCCCGCAGCCCAGCTCCAGCCAGAGCCGCCTGCGTCCGGGGAAGGCCTCCAGCCAGCGGGCGCGGTATTCCTCCGGCTCCGCGCAAAGCACCGCCCCCGCCCGCTCCAGGCGGGGGATCAGGTTGGGTTTTTTTCGCATTCTCATGGTTCTACCAACTGCTATCAACTAACAACTATCAACTGACAACTCAGTAATGCGTCCTGATGATCTCCGCCCAGGCCTGATAGCCCTCCACCGCCAGATGCGGCGAGGCGTCCCAGCCGGCGTATCTCTGCGGCAGATAGCCGGTGGAGTCGCAGAGCAGCTCGCAGCAGTCGAGATACCAGCACTGCTTCTCCCGGCACATCTCCCGCAGCGCCGCGTTCAGGTTCCGGATCGACGTCATGGTGAAGATCGTGCCGTTCCCGTTTCCGGTCGTCGAGCAGGCATAGGTGACCGGCGTCACCGCCATCACGTAGATCTCCACGCCGGGCATCCGGGCGCGGATCTCGTCGATCAGCTTTCCGTAGGCCTCGCAGATCTTCGCCGGGCCGTAGCCGATCTCGTTGATGCCGTATTCCATATAAACGCGGTCATACTGCCCCTGCAACAGCTTGTCGTAGCAGCGGTCCGGATCGTAGCCGTTGGGGGAAAAGACCGTGGTGGACTGGAAGACGAAGTAGTTCATCCGCAGGCCGGAATAGATCTTCATGCCCTGGGCGAGGGAGTTGCCCACCATCGCGGAATTCGCGAACAGGCTGTCGTCTGCCCGCGGCTTTTCGATCAGGTCGGGATAGGGCTGGCGCTCCAGCGTGAAGCGCAGCCGCAGGGAGCGGTAGACCATCCGCGTCACGATCGCCGCCACGCCGGAGCGCTGGATGGCGCTGTCCGGCAGGTAAGAGCCGTTTTCCTCGCTGCCCTTCAGAATGCCCGCGCGGTAGAGGCGGTAGATCTCCGTTCCATACTCGTCCGAGCACTTCACGTCCGGGATCGCGTCGTCCTCGACCGCGTTGATCTCGGGCAGCGCGCTCTCCGGGAACGCGTGGGCCAGGATCGCGGCGAACTGCCGCCGGGTCACCGGGGCGTTCATATCCCGCGAGGCTTCCAGCTTTCCGCTGAGGATGCCCGCCGCCGTGGCGTAATCCACGTAGACCTGATACCAGGGCTTGCTCTTCTGAAATTCCGCCGCTCCGGTGCTATAGATGCTGTGGAGCCTGGCCGCCATCGTGATGGTTTCGGCGAGGGTGATCTCCCCCTTCGGCTGGAAGCTCCCTTTGGAGCCGACCATCAGGCCCAGCTCGTAGACGGCGGCAACGTTGTCGTGGAACCAGTTGGAGGTGCTCACGTCGTCGAACAGGTCCTCCGTATACGCCGCGACGGTGTGGAAATTGGCAAAGCCGCTCTCAGCGTCCGCGAAAAGCGTCAGGCAGCCGCCCAGCAGCGCGGCGGTCAGCAGCAGGCATACAAATCGTCTCATACTCGATCCTCCACAGGCAGATAAATCAGGTCCAGGCCCTGTTGTTGTGCGTATCGTATGGTAGAACGGGTCCCGCCGGAGACGCCGCGGTAGTAGGCGATCAGAAAGCGGCTCCGGTCCACCATGTAGCGGTTGCGGCGCAGCATGCAGTCCGGGGTGTAGTCCCGGCTGACCAGCGTGCGCCGGTCGCATTCCATCACCAGGCGGTCGTAGCGCCGCCGCAGCGCCGGGGACCACCGGGCCGCCTGCCCCTCGCAGGGGATCGCCGCCTCCACCGTCACGCCGGGGCGCTCGGCCCGGAGAGCCAGGACCGCCTCGCAGAAATAGAGGTCCGTCCCGCTCGCCATCCCGCAGATGAAATGGCGGACGCCCTCCTCCAGATATAATGCCTCCACCGCGTCAAACATGTATCGCTTGAGGCGGAGACAGCGCGGATCGTTCTCATCGGAGCCCCAGGGGAGCTTGCTCTCCCGGTGGCCGGTAAAGGCGCAGCTCGCCGCGCGTTCGTTCGTCATAGCAATCACCAATGCGCATTCTACATGATTCCGAGCGAAAAGTCAAAAAATATCTTGCAATTCTTTCAGAAAGTGCTATACTGTGCACAACAACTGAACACAGAAGGTCTTCAGGGCAGGGTGAAATTCCCGATCGGCGGTGAGAAAACAGTCCGCGAGCGCAAGCTGAACCGGTGCGAATCCGGTACCGACAGTACAGTCTGGATGGAAGAAGATGTTTCGTGATGGGGTCCGTATCGGGTTCGATACGGTCTCGTTCCGATGTCGCCTGAAAGAAGAGCTTCTCTTTCAGGTGAATTTTTTTAGGAGGATGGAAACCATGAACGAAACCCGCAAGACCAAAAAGATCGAGACCCGCACCCTCGCCATGCTGGCGATTCTCGCCGCCGTGGCCTACGTGGTCATGTACCTGAGCAAGCTGATCCCCGTCAACGTCCTCGGCTTTCTGAACTTCGACCTCAAGGACACCATCGTGGTCATCACCGGCTTCATGTTCGGGCCCCTCGCCGCCGCCGCGATCAGCCTGATCGTCAGCTTCATCGAAATGGTCACGATCTCCTCCACCGGTTTCTGGGGCCTGCTGATGAACGTGCTGAGCACCTGCGCCTTCGCCTGCACCGCCGCCTGGTACTATCAGCGCCACCGCACGATGAAGGGCGCGATCCTCGGTCTGGTGATCGGCGCGCTGCTGATGACCGCGGTGATGCTGCTCTGGAACTATCTCATTACCCCGATCTACATGGGCTATCCCCGCGAGGCCGTCGCGAAGCTGCTGATCCCCACCTTCCTGCCCTTCAACCTCATCAAAGCGGGCATCAACGGTGCCCTGTCCATGCTGCTCTACAAGCCCATCGTCACCGCCCTGCGCAAGGCGAAGCTGGTGGAGCCCTCCAAGTCCGCCGGCGGCGGCAAGCAGAAGCTCGGCGTCGCCATCGTGTCCTTCGTCGTGCTGGTGACCTTCATCCTGCTGGCGCTGGTGCTGGCGAAGGTGATCTGAGACGCATATTCACCTATCTCTTGAACGTACCTTCTCCCTCTCCTGCCCTTCGGGCACCCTCCCCCGCTGGGGGAGGGAACCGTGTCGTCACCTTTCCGCGCTGGTTTCGAGGCTGGCGGCAGGACTTGCGCCTCCTTTCCCTCCCCCAGCGGGGGAGGGTGCCGCCCGCAGGCGGCAGGAGAGGGAGAACGTAAAAAAGGAGCATTACCCATGACAATCCGAATCCAAAAGCTTCGTCCCGACGCGCTGATCCCGACCTCCGGGAGCGAGAAGGCGGCGGGGTATGACCTCTACGCCTGCATGGACGCGCCGGTGACGATCGGACCGGGCGAGACCGTATTGATCGGCACCGGGCTGGCGCTGGCCCTGCCCGACGGGTATTTCGGCGCGGTGTTCGCCCGCAGCGGCCTCGCCACGAAGCAGGGCCTCCGCCCCGCCAACTGCGTCGGCGTCTGCGACAGCGACTACCGGGGCGAGTACCGCGTCCCGATGCACAACGACAGCGCCGAGCCGCGTTCCGTCTCCCCCGGCGACCGGATCGCGCAGCTCATCGTCCTCCCCTTTCTGTCCCTCGACTTTTGCGAGACGGATACGCTGGACGAGACCGCCCGCGGCGCACAGGGCTTCGGCAGCACCGGTATCTGAGCCCTTGCCTCCGCAAATTCGTCATATTCAACATACACAATCACCAAAGCCCCCGGCAAGGCCGGGGGCTTTTTCGCATAGAATTAACAATCTTTCAGATTATTCGCATTATCTTGTATATTCAACTTGATTATTCATCTTGTTTGAAATATAATCCGTCTATCCATTTTTAACAAATCATTCAGGAGGAAAATAAAATGAAAATGAACAAGATCCTTACCGTCGTGCTGGCGCTGGCCCTGACCGTGGCCCTGGCCGCCTGCGGCGGACAGACCCAGACCGCTACCGCCGGCGTCAAGACCGTCGAGTCCGGCAAGCTGCACATGAGCACAAACGCGTCCTTCCCTCCCTATGAGATGACCACCGACGACGGCGGCTTCGAGGGCATCGACGTGGAGATCGCCACCGCCATCGCCAAGAAGCTGGGTCTGGAGCTGGTCGTGGACGACATGGGCTTCAACGCCGCCCTGCTGGCCGCCCAGAACGGCCAGAGCGACATCGTCATGGCGGGCGTCTCCGTCACCGAGGCCCGGCTTGAGGTCATGAGCTTCTCCGACAGCTACGCCACCGGCGTGCAGGTCGTCATCGTCAAGGACGGCTCCCCCATCACCAGCGCCGACGACCTCGGCTCCGTTGCCAAGATCGGCACCCAGCAGGCCACCACGGGTTACATCTACTGCTCCGATGACTTCGGCGAGGACCACGTGATCGCCTATGAGAACGGCGCCACCGCCGTACAGGCCCTGCTGAACGACCAGGTCGACTGCGTCGTGATCGACAACATGCCCGCTCAGGAGTACGTCAAGGCGAATCCCGGTCTGAAGATCCTGGACACCGAGTACGTCGTCGAGGAGTACGCCATCGGCTTTGCCAAGGACAACACCCAGCTCGTGGACGCCGTGAACAAGGCGCTGGCCGAGCTCACCGCCGACGGCACCGTGCAGGGCATCATCGACAAATATATTAACGCTGCCTGAAAGAAAAGCAAGTAACAAGTAACAAGTAACAAGTAAC
>JAFSRS010000051.1 GCA_017445985.1 Oscillospiraceae bacterium
AAGGAACCGAAAACGGAAGCGCCAGCCTCGAAACCAACGCGCCGAGGCGACGACTCGGCACCCTCCCCCGCTGGGGGAGGGAAAGGAACCGAAAACGGAAGCGCCAGCCTCGAAACCAACGCGCCGAGGCGACGACTCGGTTCCCTCCCCCAGCGGGGGAGGGTGGCCGAAGGCCAGGAGAGGGAGAAGGTCGAAAATTGTGAGCGCAACGCGGAGCGATCAGGGGATCGCTCCCTGCGGGCGCAGACGGTGATCGTCCCACGGGCGACCACACAGGGTCGCCCCTGCGAAATACCTTCTACCTCCTACCTCCTACCTTCCAACCCCTAATCCCTGATCCCTTTTCCCCCGTCCCGCGGCGCTTCGCCGCCGCAGGCGGGAAAAAAAGAGAGGCGGCGGGACGAGCCCGCGGCCTCTCTCAATATTTTTTTATCAGAAATCCGCGTTACCCGTCGTCCTGGGGTGCAGCTCCACGTCGCGGATGTTGCTGACGCCGGTCAGGTACATGACCATGCGCTCGAAGCCCAGGCCGAAGCCCGCGTGACGGCAGGAGCCGTAGCGGCGCAGGTCGAGATACCACCAGTAGTCCTCTTCCTTCAGGCCCAGCTCGGCCATGCGGGAGAGCAGCAGGTCGAGGCGCTCCTCTCTCTGGCTGCCGCCGATGATCTCGCCGATGCCGGGGACCAGGCAGTCCGCCGCGGCGACGGTCTTGCCGTCGTCGTTCAGGCGCATATAGAAGGCCTTGATCTCCTTGGGGTAGTCGGTGACGAAGACCGGGCGCTTGAAGATCTCTTCCGTGAGATAGCGCTCGTGCTCGGTCTGCAGGTCGATGCCCCACTCCACGGGGTAGTCGAACTTGTGGCCGCTCTTCTGCAGCAGCTCCACGGCCTCGGTGTAGCTCACGCGGCCGAAATCGCTGCTCGCCACGTGCTCCAGACGGGACTTCAGCCCCTTGTCCACGAACTTGTTGAAGAACTCGAGCTCCTGCGGGCAGCGCTCCATGACGGTGCGGATGATGTACTTCACCATCGCCTCCATGCACTCCAGGTCGTCCTCCAGGTCGGCCCAGGCCATCTCCGGCTCCACCATCCAGAACTCCGCGGCGTGGCGCTGCGTGTTGCTGACCTCGGCGCGGAAGGTGGGCCCGAAGGTGTACACGTCCCCGAAGGCCAGGGCGAAGTTCTCGGCGTTGAGCTGGCCGGAGACGGTCAGGAGCGTCCGCTTGCCGAAGAAGTCCTTGCTGTAGTCCACTGCGCCGTCCTCGGTGCGGGGCGGGTTGTCGAGATCGAGCGTCGTGACCTGGAACATCAAGCCCGCGCCCTCGGCGTCGGAGCCGGTGATGATGGGGGTGTGGACGTAGACGAAGCCACGATTCTGGAAGAACTCGTGGATCGCCTGGGCCGCGACGGAGCGGACCCGGAAGGTGGCGGAGAAGAGGTTCGTCCGGGGGCGGAGGTGCTGGATCGTGCGGAGGTATTCGACGCTGTGGCGCTTGGGCTGGAGCGGGTACTCGGGGGAGGACGCGCCCTCCACCGTGATCTCGTCGGCCTTCAGCTCAAAGGGCTGGGGGGCGTCGGGGGTAACGACCAGCGTGCCGCGCACGATCAGGGCGGCGCCGACGTTCTGGCGGGCGATCTCATCATAATTGTTCAGACTGCCCCTCTCGAAGACGACCTGCAGCGGCTTGAAGCAGCTGCCGTCATTGAGCTCGATGAACCCGAAGTTTTTCATGTCGCGGAGGTTTCTGGCCCAGCCGCAGACCGTGATGCGCTGCCCGTCGAAGGCCGCGGCGTCCGCGTAGAGCCCGGAGATTTTCTGATGCTTCATAATGGCACCTGTCCCTTTCTTCGCGCGCTTTCTCAAAAAACGCGCTCATATTTCAGCGCGGGGCGCTGTGAAACCTTATTATAACCGCAATCGGCGGGGAATGCAAGGAAAAGATTCGCATGCGGTCGGGATTTCGGCGTGGATTTGCCAAGTTAGGAGTTATGAGTTAGGAGTTAGGAGTTGCGCGCTGTGCGCACCCAAGAACTCCTAACTCCTAACTTCTAACTCCTAACTGGCTCGCTAAATCCCCAGTTATTTCGCCTCCGCGCCGCCGTTTACGGCACGGCTCAGCTCCGCGGCGAGGTCGCGGAGCTCCTCCGGGCGGAGCTTCCGCACGGCGCGGTCGAAGGTCAGGAGGCCGTTCGTCTCGTCCTCCACGTCGGAGACCTGGGTATAGACCGCGCCGCAGAGGCCCTTTTTCGCCAGCGGGACCAGTCCGGTATAGAGCTCCCGCAGGCCGCGGACCAGCTCCTCCCGCGTCTTGCAGATCCGGTAACCGTAGGTCTTGCCCAGGTTGAAGCTGTGGGTCGGGACCTTCCAGACGTAACCGCCGAACTCACTCAAAAGCTGCGGCCTGCCGCGTTTCCCGAGGCGCGGCGGCTTGAAATAGATATGCAGGCTCTCCACGTCGCTCTCTTTTTGGCGGAACCAGCCGGAGGTACTGTCGATGAAGCGGCCCGGGTCCAGCGCCTTCAGTCTTCGGTAGGCCTCGTCCGCGCGGAACTGCCCCCAGCCCTCGTTGAAGATCGTCCACAGGCAGACGCAGGGGTGGTTCCCCAGCAGCCGGACCATGGCCTCCATGCTCTCCAGAAAGACCCGCCGCGTCTCCGGGTCGGGATTCAGCTTCTCGTCCCGCAGCGCCTGCAGGCCCAGCGTCGGCAGGACCGTGTCCCGCGCGAAGCGGTAAGGGCCGTTGTTCACCATGTCCTGAAACACGACCATGCCCAGCCGGTCGCAGTCGTAGTAGAATTGCTCCGGCTCGAGCTTGATGTGCTTGCGGAGGGTGTTGAAGCCCAGGGCCTTCATCGCCCGGACGTCCGTCTCGTAGCACTCCGGCGCGGCGGGGGTGTAGAGCCCGTCGCTCCAATAGCCCTGGTCCAGCAGGCCGTTGAAGAAATAGGGCCTGCCGTTCAGGCAGAGGCGCGCCATGCCGTTCACGGTCTCGATACTCAGCGTCCGCAGCGCGAAGTAGGACGCGACCCGGTCCTCTCCGGATTTCAATGTGAAGTCGTAGAGCTCCGGCGACTCCGGGCTCCAGAGCCGGGGACGGGACAGCTCGATCCGGGCTTTCCCGTTTTCCAGCGGCCAGCGGCGGCCCTCCAGCTTGATCTCGCCCTCCTGTACGCCCTCGGCCTCGATCTCCGCCCAGTCCGGTCCGGTGCTGATCCGCAAAGCCCGGACGTGCTGTTCCGGCACCGGCTCCAGCCACACGGTCTGCCAGATGCCGGAGCAGGGGGTGTACCACATCCCGCCCCGCTGCTTCCGCTGCTTGCCCCAGGGATAGCGCGGGTCCAGGTCGTTGCGCACCGTGACGCACAGCTCGTTTTCCCCCTCCCGCAGCGCGTCCGTCAGGTCCGCGGAAAAGGGCAGGTAGCCGTTTTCGTGGCGGCAGAGGCTTTGCCCGTTGAGGGCGATCTCCGCCTCCCGCATGACCGCGCCGAAATGCAAATGGACGCGCCGCCCCTGCCAGGACTTCGGGACGGTGAAGGCGCGGCGGTAGACCATCGGCTCCCCGATCTTCGGCGGGCGCTCGACGCCGGAGAGCAGGCTCTCCGGGCAGAAGGGGACGCGGATATGGGCCTCGGTCTTGCCATAGCTGAGCTTCCAGTCCCCGTTCAGGCAGAGCCAGTCCGCCCGCCGGAGCTGGGGCCGCGGATAGCGCTCCCAGGGCAGCTCGCCCAGCGCCCGCCCCTCCGCCGTATAGAGTCTCTGCGTTTTGCCTTGCTGCTTCATGCCAAAGCCCTCCCGCGCCGTTTTTCCCATTATCCCACGTTTTGAGGCAGGAATCAACAGGGTTTGAGGGACAAGGGATAAGGGATAAGGGACAAGGGACTAGGGATTAGGGATTAGGTAGGAGAGGAGGTGGGAGGGAGGAGGTAGGAGG
>JAFSRS010000052.1 GCA_017445985.1 Oscillospiraceae bacterium
TGCCTCCCGTAGGAGTCTGGACCGTATCTCAGTTCCTATGTGGCCGTTCAACCTCTCAGTCCGGCTACTGATCGCAGACTTGGTGGGCCGTTACCCCGCCAACTATCTAATCAGACGCGAGGCCATCTCAGAGCGATAAATCTTTGGCGTCAGTACCATGCGATACCAACGCATCATGCGGTATTAGCAGCCGTTTCCAGCTGTTGTCCCCCACTCCAAGGCAGGTTGCTCATGCATTACTCACCCGTCCGCCACTAAGTCACACCATCCATTGACCGAAGTCTCTTTCCGATGTGCTTCGTTCGACTTGCATGTGTTAGGCACGCCGCCAGCGTTTGTCCTGAGCCAGGATCAAACTCTCAATAAATTGTATCTTAACCATCGCCAGATGGCTAAAACCGATTTATCAAAGCTTATCTTAGCTTCAAAAATCAAAAGAATTTTTCAGTTTGTTTCCAAACTGGTAAAGCCCTTTTCTGCTGGTGCTTAAAGTTCATTTAAGCTTTCTTACAATGTTTAATTTTCAAGGTACACCGTGCTGCTTCCGTTTGGGTCAGCTTTATTAGATTACCACGTTTGAACCAGGTTGTCAAGAACTTTTTTCGAATCCCTCGAATTTTTCTTGATTTTCAGTTCGGCGCGGCGCTCTTGTTCAGCGGCAGCTTTGATAAAATAACACATGAAACGCTGTTTGTCAACAGTTTTCTTCATTATCCTGTAAGAAATTTTTGGATCGCTACATATTGCGGTTTTGCCCGGAAAAACTGTCTATATGTCTATTTTCGCTTTTCACAGCGGGCGGGAAATACCCCCGTTTCATCCGCCCGGGCCGCCCGACGCGCGGCGGGTGAGCTCGATTTTTTTAAAAGAGATCTTCTCCGGCGGTGGAGATTTTCAGCTCCGCGCGGTCTGGCCGGGCGGGGAGCGCGTCCCAAATATTTATCTCTGCTGGATCGACGGCCTGACCGACTCCTCACAGATCGCGGAAGACGTTTTGCGCCCTCTGACCGAAGCGCGGCGGCTGGCGGGCGCGAACGGCGACGGGGAGCGCTTCCGCCTGCTCGCCCACGGCGCGGTCTTTGCCTGCGCGATGCAGGAGCGGCAGACGGTGGGGGAGACGGCGGACGATCTGCTCCACGGCTGCTGCGCGGTGGTCTTTGACCGGCTGGGCAGCGCCCTGAGCTTTGAGGTCAAGAGCGCCGCGGTCCGCTCCGTCGGCGCTCCCACCGTCGAGAAGTCGGTGAAGGGCGGCAAGGAGGCCTTCGTCGAAACGCTGCGCGCCAACACGGCCCTGGTCCGCCGCCGCCTCCGCACCCCGGCGCTCCGCGTCGAGCAGCGCGCCGTCGGCAGGCGAAGCGGCACGGACCTGGCGATCCTGTCCCTGGACGGCCTCGCGGACGATACTATTATAATAGAACTCCGCCGCCGCCTGGACGCCCTGGACATCGACGGCCTGACCGCGGCGGGGCAGCTCGAACAGTACCTGACCGACGCCCCCGCCTCGCCCTTCCCGCAGCTGCTCCACACCGAGCGCCCGGACAAGTTCGCCGAGGAGCTGCTGAACGGGCGGGTCGGCCTGCTGGCGGATGGGCTGCCCCTGGGCTTTCTGCTGCCCGCGGCGCTCCCGGCCTTCCTGCAGGTGGCGGAGGACAAAAACCAGCACTTCCTGATCGCCAGCGGCCTGCGGCTGCTGCGCTGGGCCGCGCTTGCGCTCAGCCTGATCTTCCCGGCGCTCTTCGTGGCGGTGGCCATGTACCATCAGGAGATGATCCCGACGCGGCTGCTGCAGAGCATGATCGCGGCGAAGCAGGACGTGCCCTTCTCCGTTGCGGTGGAGGTGCTGACGATGCTGGCGGCCTTCGAGCTGCTGATGGAGGCGGGCATCCGGCTCCCGGACCCGGTGGGGGACACGGTCAGCATCATCGGGGCGCTGATCGTGGGCCAGAGCGCGGTGGAGGCGCGGATCGTCTCGCCCATCGCGGTGATCGTGGTCGCCGCCGCGGCGATCTGCGGCTTCCTGATGCCCTCGCGGGACCTGGGCGCGGCGCTGCGGTTGGGGCGGTTGGGGCTGACGCTGCTGGCGGTGTTCCTGGGGCTCTTCGGCCCGGCGCTGGGTCTGTGCCTGCTGCTCTGGCATCTGGCGGGGCTGGAGAGCTTCGGCCTGCCCTATCTCTCACCGCTGTCGGAGGGCGGTTTCATCGCCGGATTGCGCGTCCTGCTGCGCCCGCCGCTGCCAAAAGACAAGCTGCGCCCGGACGGCCTGAGCCCGGAGGACCGGAGGAACCAGAAGTGAAGAAACGCGCCTGCGCCCGAAATGCTTTTCCTGTCTGTATACTATATATAATATTATGCGTCCTGCTGAGCGGCTGCGGGGCGCGGGGCGGGATCGCCGCGAACGTCCGGCCTCTGGAATCGCTGCGCCTCGCGGAAACGCTGGGGCTGGACGCGGGGCCGACCCTCTCCGCCGCCGTCGCGAAAACGGAGACGGAGGCCGCCCTCGCCCTCTCCGCGCGGGCCGGGAGCCTCCCCGCCGCCGTGGACGCGCTGCGGGAGGAATGTGACAGCGGAACGCTGTTCCTCGGCCACCTGCGTTACGTGCTGCTCGGGCCGGAGGCCGCGCGGGAGGGGCTCGCGCCGCTGCTGGACTACATGGAGCGGGACGTGGAGATGCGGCTGGACACGGAGCTGGTCTTGCTGGACCGTCCGGCGGAGGAGTTCGTCTGCGCGGAGGGGACGGATCTCGACGTCAGCGAGGCCGTCGACGCGGCGAAGCGCGAGGCGGAACGGCAGGGGAACGGGCTGGTCCTGGATCTCCGGGAGACCGTCGTCGCGCTGGACGAGTACGGCGCGGCCCCGGTGCTGCTGCTCCACTGTGAGGCGCCGGAAGGGGAAACGCCTTCGGTCCAGGCCGCGGGCTGCGGGGTGCTGCGGACCGACGGCGCGGGCGCGCCCCGGCTGGTCGGCACGCTGGACCGGCGCTGCGCGGAAACGCTGGGGCTGCTGCTGGGCTGCGCCGGGACCCTGACGCGGGAGGCGGACGGCGCGACGCTGTTCTGCCGGGGCGGGGGAGAGGTCGAATTGACGAACGCAGATCCCGCCGCCCCGCGCTTTCAGGTGTCGCTGCGCCTGAGCGCCGCCGTCGCCGGGATGGGCGATATAGCGGAAGCGCCGGAGCCGGAGACACTGGCGCGGGAACTGGAAGCGGCGTTCCAAACAGACGCGGAGGCGCTGTTCGCCCGCTTGCAGGCCCTCGCCGCCGACCTCCCCGGCCTCGCCCGCCTGCTGCGGAACGCGGGCGTCGAGGCGGGGGAGGGCTGGCTGGAACGCTCCGCCTTTGCGGTGAAGGTCGACGTCACGATCGATCGCAGCTTTGACACGGAGCTTTTAAAGAAATCGTAGGGGCGATCCCGCGTGGTCGCCCACGCCGAAATCACCGCCGATCCCGCAGGGCGCGATGCCCACATCGCGCTGCCGAAGCGCGCAGAGCGCGGGAGACCCCTCAGTCGGCCTTGTGGCCGACAGCTCCCCTTTCAGGGGAGCCAAAGCCCGGCGCGGGTCGTCACATCGGCGGAACGCGGAGCGATCACAGGGATCGCTCCCTACGGGCTGGTTGTGATCGTCACGGCGGGCGACCACACAGGGTCGCCCCTACGGCGTTGACGATCATCGTTCCGCATGATCGGCGTCTGCTTCACGTGCGCCCCTCACTAACTACTGATCAATAACCACTAACCACTATCAACTAACAACTATCAACTAATAACTATGCGATACTCCCATCCTACCGACACCATCACCCCGCGCCAGCTCGTCGCGCTGGGGGTCGTCGGCCTGCTGAGCCCGCTGGTGCGGCGCTTTCCGCAGGCGCTGGCCGCCGCGGGGCGAAACGGCTGGCTGGCGGCCCCGCTGGCGGCGCTGCCCCTGCTGCCCTGGCCGCTGCTCTACCGCGCCTTGCTGCGGCGGCGCGGCGGAGAGACCGCGAAACCCGCCGATCTCCGCGCCGCGCTGCGAAGCGGGCTCGGTCCCGTTCTCTTTTATCTATATCCCATCTGGATGATATGCTACGCCGGGTTCCTGCTTCGCGCCGGGGCGGTCCGTCTGCTGAGCACGGTCTACCCGGCGGCAGGCCCGGCGGTGTTCGTGCTGGGCATGGCGCTGCTCTGCGCCCTCGCGGCCTCCGGCTCCCTCCGAGCGCTGGCCCGTTCGGCCATGCTGCTGCGGCCCCTGCTGCTGGCGGTGATCGGGCTGGTGCTGGCGCTGTCCGCGGACAGTCTGGACCCGGGCCTGCTGTTCCCCGTCACGGGAATGGGCATCCTGGAGGCCGCGCCCGCCGCCGCGGAACTGGCGAACGCCCTCGGCGCGGCCTTTCCGCTGGCCTTCCTCTGCGCCAAAAGCGACGCGTTCCCATCCAAATGGCAGCTATTTGGATGGGGCGGGGCGCTGCTGGGCCTTTGCCTCGCCGCGGCGGTCTGCTGCTTCGCGATGTTCGGCCCGGCGCTGACGGCCCGGATGCACTATCCCTTCTTCATGCTGGCCCGGGACGTGACCGTCCTGGGCGCGGTGGAGCGCGTCGAGCCGCTGGTCGCGGCCCTCTGGATCGCCTCGGATTTCACGATGATCGGGGTCCTGCTCTGGATGTCCGCGCGGCTCATCCTGCCGAAGGGACTGGACGCGCCCAA
>JAFSRS010000053.1 GCA_017445985.1 Oscillospiraceae bacterium
CACACGTCTCGCTTGCATAATATTCCGTCATATCGCCCAAAAATCCTCGGCAATACACAAAGTATTGCCTGCGGTTTTTAGCCGATCTGACGAAAATTCTGACTGCGCGATCCGCGCACCAGAATTGTGCGGTGTTGCCTTAAAAGCGGGATAACGGTTTTCGTAGGGACGGCTCGCAGCCGTCCCTACAGGCAGCTCCCGCACGGTTTCCAATTGTTCCGCGCGACAGCCGCACCGTCATCTGACGGTGCGGCTGTATTTGCGTGATACGATATCCGGCGATCTGTGGCGTCACCCGCAGCGCTCCTTCAGCTTTTCCCAGCGCTCGTCCACGTCCTTCTGGGCGGCCTCCAGGGTCCACTCGTTGCCGGGCTGGAAGCAGTGGCGGAAGCGGCCCTGGAGCTTCATGAACTCGGTCACCGGAAGCTTCTTTCGCGGCTCGTAGCTCAGGTACCACTTGCCGTCCACCACCTCGTAGAGCGGCCAGACGCAGGTCTCCACCGCCATCCTGCAGATCTCCGGCAGCAGCTCCGGGGAGTACTGCCAGCCGCGGGGACAGGGGGCCATCACGTTGACGAAGGCGGGGCCCTCGGTGTAGATCGCGCGGTGGGCCTTCTGGTGGAAGTCCTTGAAGTTGCCGATGAAGGTGGTCTGGGCCACGTAGGGGATGCCGTGGGCGGCCATGATCTGGGTCAGGTCCTTTTTGGTCTGCCGTTTGCCGACGCTCTCCGTGCCCGTGGGCGCGGTGGTGGCATTGGCGAAGCGCGGCGTGGAGCTGCTGCGCTGGATGCCGGTGTTCATGTAGGCCTCGTTGTCGTAGCAGAAATAGGTCATGTCGTGCCCGCGCTCCATCGCGCCGGACAGGGACTGGAAGCCGATGTCATAGGTGCCGCCGTCGCCGCCGATGGTCAGGAACTTATAAGTCTCGTCCAGCTTGCCGCGCCGCTTCAGGGCGCGGTAGGCCGCCTCCACGCCGCCGCAGGTGGCCGCGGCGTTCTCAAAGGCGGAGTGGATGTAGCTGTCCTCCCAGGCGGTGTAGGGATAGAGGAAGGAGGAGACCTCCAGACAGCCGGTGGCGTTGCAGACCACAGCCTTGTCGTCCTCGTCCAGGGCGCGGAGCATGGCGCGGCAGACGATGCCCGCGCCGCAGCCCGCGCAGAGCCGGTGCCCGCCGGTGAAGCGTTCGGGCTTGGAAAGCTCTACCTTGTGATTGTACGCCATCTCAAAGCGCCTCCTCTCGATTGCTGCGCTGGCCCATGTGGACGTAGCGCGCGCCGGTCTCCCCGGTCTCCGCGATGCGCAGCAGGCGGCGGAACACGCGCTCGATATCCGCCGTGGTGCAGTCGCGGCCCGCGAGGCCGTAGACCACGTCGATCAGCTTCGGGCGCCGCTCCAGCTCGTAGCAGGCGGCGCTGACCTCGGCGAAGAGCGGCCCGCCGCAGGCGGAGTTGCCCTCGCTCTTGTCCATGACCGCCACGGCCTTCACGCCGGAGAGCGCCGCGGCCAGCTCCTCCGCCGGGAAGGGGCGGAAGACCCGCAGCTTCAACAATCCGGCCCGGACGCCCTGGGCGCGCAGCGCGTCCACGCAGGCCTTCGCGGTGCCCGCGGTGGAGCCGATCAATACCAAAGCGACCTCGGCGTCGGAGAGCCGGTATTCCTCAAAGAAGCCGTATTTCCTGCCGAAGCTGCGCTCGAAGTCCGCCGCCACGTCCAGCACGGCGCGCTTGGCGTTCTTCATGGCCTCGGCCAGCATGACCTTGTGCTCCATGCAGAAGGGGCAGGTGTCGTAGGGCCCCACGGCCAGAGGCGTGTCCCGCCCGATCAGGGCGTGCTCCGGGCGGTACTCCCCGACGAAGCGCTTCACGTCCTCGTCGGATTCCAAAAGGATGTTCTCCACCGCGTGGGAGGTGATGAAGCCGTCCTGACAGATCATGATGGGCAGGCGCACGTCCGGCGTCTCCGCGATGCGCATGGCCTGGAGGAAGTTGTCGTAGGCCTCCTGGTTGTTCTCCGCGTAGAGCTGGATCCAGCCCGCGTCCCGGGCGCCCATGGAGTCGGAGTGGTCGTTGTTGATGTTGATGGGGCCGGTGAGCGTGCGGTTGACGCAGGCCAGGGTGATGGGCAGGCGGGCTGAGGCCGCCACGTACAGCATCTCATACATCAGCGCCAGACCGCAGGAGCTGGTCGCGGTCACGGCCCGCGCCCCCGCCGCCGCCGCGCCGACGCAGGTGGACATGGAGGAATGCTCACTCTCCACGGTGACGTATTCGGTCCCCACGCGCCCGTCGGCCACGTACTGGGCGAAATACTGAGGAATTTCCGTGCTGGGGGTGATGGGGAAGGCGGCGAACACGTCGGGGTCGATCTGCCGCATGGCGGTGGCGACGGCCTCGTTGCCGCTCAGTCGTTCGCGGATGCTCATGGGCGTCCCTCCTTCTCCATGCGGATGGCCTGGAAGGGACAGACCTTCCAGCAGATGCCGCAGCCCTTGCAGTGGTCATAGTCGAAGTCGGCCCGCCGCTTGTCCGTCACGGGGATGGAGGAGTCCGGGCAGAACGGCACGCAGAGCAGGCATTGCTTGCAGGCCGCCGGGTCCCAGACCGGCCGGTCGGAGCGCCACTGTCCCGTCAGGGTCAGCCGGGCCGTGCCGCCCTCGTAAATTTCGCCGCCCGGCGTCAGAAGCTGCCAGGGGGTCTGTTCGTTGATGTCCTTCGCGGAAACGCTCATTCGCCGCGCACCTCCCTCATGGAATGGATCAGGCATTTCATATTGCCCCGGATGACCTCCGGCTTGGTGGCGAACTTGTGGCGGAAGGAGTCCTCCATGTCCGCGATGAAGCGGCCCGGCTCCAAAACGCCGCTGACCTGCACCAGCGCGGAGAGCATGGGCACGTTGGGGAAATAGCCCCCCAGGTACTCCTCCGAGATGGCCCGCGCGTCGATGGCGTAGACGCCGCCGGTCCAGCCGCGCAGCCGGGCTCTCACCTCCGCCGCGCCGCGCGGGGAGTTGACGATCACCGCGCCGTCCGGCTTCAGTCCCGCCGTCACGTCCACCGTGTCCAGCAGGCTCTCGTCCACCACCACCACGAAGTCCGGCTCGTAGATGTTGGAATGGATCGTGCAGGGCGCGTCGCTGATCCGGTTGTAGGCGGTGATGGGCGCGCCCATCCGCTCCGGGCCGTACTCCGGGAAGCCCTGCACGTATTTCCCGGAGGCAAAGGCGGCGTCCGCCAGCAGCAGGCAGGCCGTCTTGGCCCCCTGTCCGCCGCGTCCGTGCCAGCGGATTTCAGTCATGCTTCTTGCCATAATATTCTCCCCCCCGTTATGCCCTTCCACTGATCAGCCAGGGCGCGGGCTCGGCCACCAGGTTGTTCCGGGCGTCCATGCGGGAGACCGCCACCTGGATGACCTCGATCTCGCCGATGCCCAGCCGCTCGAACAGGGCGGGGAGGGACCCGGCGCAGCGGAAGTCCAGGGTGTAGATCAAAAACTCCATGTGCGGGTTCCGGCGCAGCAGGCATTCCAGCTCCTGCTCCATGCTGGCCGAGGCCACCAGGAACGCCAGCTGCGGCTGGGGCTGGGACGCGAGGCTGTGATCGTCCACGTGGTCGATGATGGAGATGTTGTGGATGCCGAATTTGAGCGCGTTTTCCTCCAGGGTGCGGCGGTCGCTGGCGCTGTACTCCACCGCTACGACGGTGCCCTCCGGGGCCAGCAGGGCAGCCTCCACCGCGATGGACGCGCCGCTGATGACGCAGACCGTGTCCGCCAGGGAGAGGTGCATTTTATTCAGGATCATGCCCCGGATCTCGCTGCCCACGTAGCGCACGGAGCCGCGGGAAAAGCTGGAATTGCGCATCCCGATGCGCGTGGTGCTGCGGGCCTTCGGGTTCAGGATCAGCATGGCGGCGGAGGCGTTGATGCCCCGGTCGATCATCTGCTTCACCGGCTTGTGCAGGATGGGCCCGGCGGGCTCAGAGCCCTCGTTGTACCAGACCTCGCACTCCCCCAGCCCGGCGTCCCACATCCGATAGAAAATGTCGTCGTGGCCGGTGTCCGTGAACACCAGCACGGCGGAATGGGATTCCACCGTGGGGATCAGGTTCTTGTTCTTCCGGGTGATGTCCAGGATCTTGATCTTTTCCAGATCCACCGGCGCGTTCTGGGCGTAATATTCCAGCCACGCCAGCACGTGGGAATTGCCGAACAGGCGCTCTTCCATGGCCTTCTCCTTCCGCTCCCGCAATGGGCGCGATTCGTTTTTTGAAAAATATGGGACGCATTATATCACGCCGACGGCGGATTTGTAAAGGAATAATTATTCTGCTTCTGATTCGGCTTCTTATTCCACCCCTCTTGACAGGACGCGGAGGTCGTGCTATATTATGCACAGAAAACATGCAACTTGCACAATCAGCTTGCAAGGCGGAAACGAAGGGAGCGCATATCATGACGTTTGCGGAGAAGCTGCGGATGGCCCGTTCTCAGGCGGGCATGACGCAAAGGGAGCTGGCGGAGGCCAGCCGCCTCGCGCTGCGGACCATCGCCAACTATGAGAGCGGCGAACGGCTGCCGAAGAAAGAGGAGACCTATTCCGCCCTGGCCCTCGCCCTGGGCGTCACGGCGGAGTCGCTCAAAGACGAAAACTCCAATTTCCTGATCGCCGCCGGGGAGCAATTCGGCAGACGCGGCAGGCGTCAGGCCGAGGAGGTCGTCCGCAGCTTCCGCGTCGCGGCGGCGGGCGGCGAGCTGAACGACGAGGACCTGGATTTCATCAAG
>JAFSRS010000054.1 GCA_017445985.1 Oscillospiraceae bacterium
GCGGCGTCTACGAGACCCCCGGCGGCACGATCCTCTACTTCGCCCACAAGCAGCTCGAAATGCTGACCGTGGACAAGGACACGATGCACGAGAAGGCCCGGCTGGCCCTCACGCTGGGCGAGCTGGTCTACAACGGCAAGTGGTTCTCCCCGCTGCGCGAGGCGATCAGCGCCTTCGCGGACAAAGCGAACGAATACGTCACCGGCGACGTGAAGCTGAAGCTCTACAAGGGCAACGTCATCCCCGCGGGCACTACCTCGCCCTATTCGCTGTATTCGGAAAGCCTCGTCACCTTCGGCGAGAGCGACTACGACCAGAAGCAGAGCGCGGGCTTCATCAACCTCTGGGGCCTGCCGCTCAAGGTGGTCGGCGTCCGGGAGCAGAATCATGGCTAAGCTTTGGGCCGGGCGGGCGTCCGGCGAGACCGCGCGGGCCGCGGACGATTTCAATTCCTCGATCCGCTTTGATTCCCGCATGTTCCGGGAGGATATCCGGGGCAGCATGGCCCACGCGATGATGCTGGGGGCGCAGGGGATCATCCCGCGGACGGAGGCCGACGCGATCATCGCGGAGCTGGAAACGATCCTGGGCGAGCTGGAGGCCGGTACGCTGCGCGTGGACCCGGAGGCGGAGGATATCCACATGTTCGTGGAGCAGGTCCTGACCGAGCGCCTGGGCGACGCGGGGAGGCGGCTGCATACGGCCCGGTCCCGGAACGATCAGGTGGCGCTGGACCTGCGGATGTATCTGCGCGGCGAGTGCGACGCGATCTCCGCGCTGCTGCGGGAGCTGACGGAGACGCTGTGTACGCTGGCGGAGGAGCACAAGAGCGTGATCCTGCCGGGCTATACGCATCTGCAGCGGGCCCAGCCCATCACCTTCGGGCACCACCTGCTGGCCTACGCGATGATGCTGCTGCGGGATCTGGACCGGCTGGCGGATTGCCGCAAGCGGATCAACGTCAGTCCAATCGGCTGCTGCGCCCTGGCGGGGACGAGCTTTCCCATCGACCGCCGGATGGAGGCGGAGGCGCTGGGCTTCGCCGGCGTGGCCCGCAACAGCCTGGACGGGGTCAGCGACCGGGACTTCTGCGTGGAGCTGCTGGCCGACCTCAGCCTCGTGATGGCGCACCTGAGCCGTTTGAGCGAGGAGCTGATCCTGTGGAGCAGTTGGGAGTTCCGCTTCGTGGAGCTGCCGGAGGCCTATACCACCGGGTCCAGCATCATGCCGCAGAAGAAGAACCCCGACATGGCGGAGCTCTGCCGCGGCAAGACCGGGCGGGTCTACGGCGATCTGATCGGGCTGCTGACGGTCTTGAAGGGCCTCCCGCTGGCCTACAACAAGGACCTGCAGGAGGACAAGGAGGCCGTCTTTGACGCCTGCGACACGGTCCGCGCCTGCCTCGGCATCATGACCCCGATGCTGGGCGGCATGAAGGTCCGGGCGGACAAGATGCTGCAGGCCGCGCAGGAGGGTTTTATCAACGCCACCGATCTGGCGGACTATCTGGTGGAAAAGGGCCTGCCCTTCCGCAGCGCCTATAAAGTTTCAGGGGCACTGGTGGCGGAATGCGCCCGCCGCGGCTGCGTGCTGGAGACCCTGCCTCTGGAGGCCTATCAGGCGGCGTCGGAGCTGATCGGCGCGGACGTGTACGAGGCGGTGAGCCTTGCCAACTGCGTCGCGCGGCGGACCAGCCTCGGCGGCACTGGCGCGGGCAGCGTCGAGGCGCAGATCGCGTACGTAAGGGAGAAGATAAGTAACAAGTAACAGGGAACAAGTAACAGGGA
>JAFSRS010000055.1 GCA_017445985.1 Oscillospiraceae bacterium
AATCACTAACCACTGACAACTATCAACGAACAACGAACAACGAACAACTGCTTACTTCCGGCCCGTCCATTTCCACTCCGCGATCTCGGGCATGTCCACGCCGTACTCCGCGATATACTGACGGTGCTCCACCAGCTTGTCCTTCATCCGCTGGACCAGGTAGGCCCCGCGGTTGCCGAGCTGGGGCAGAAGGTTCACGGCGGAGATCACCAGATGGAAGCGGTCGAGCTCGTTCAGTACGCGCATGTCGAAGGGCGTGGTGATCGTGCCCTCCTCGAAATAGCCGTGGACGTGCAGGTTCTTGTTGACCCGCTTGTAGGTCAGCTCGTGGATCAGGCTGGGATAGCCGTGATAGGCGAACAGGATGGGGCGGTCCTTCGTGAAGAGCAGGTCATAGTCCTGCTGGCTCAGCCCGTGGGGGTGCTGGCTCTGATCCTGGAGCCGCATCAGATCCACGACGTTCACGACGCGGATCTTCAGCTCCGGGAAAGCCTCCCGCAGGATCGTCACCGCCGCCAGGGTCTCCAGCGTCGGGGTGTCGCCGCAGCATGCCATCACGATGTCAGGCTCCGCGCCCTCGTCGGTGCTGGCCCACTGCCAGATGCCGACGCCCTGGGTGCAGTGCTTGACCGCCTGCTCCATCGTCAGCCACTGGGGACGGGGGTGCTTGGAGGCGACGATACAGTTTACATAATTCCGGCTGCGGACGCAGTGGTCAAAGCAGCTCAGCAGGCAGTTCGCGTCCGGCGGCAGGTAGAGCCGTACCACGTCGGCCTTCTTGTTGACCATGTGATCCAGGAAGCCGGGGTCCTGGTGCGTGAAGCCGTTGTGGTCCTGCTGCCAGACGTTGGAGGCCAGGACGTAGTTCAGCGAGGCGATCTTCTGGCGCCAGGGGAGCTGGGCGCAGACCTTGAGCCACTTCGCGTGCTGGGAGAACATGGAATCGACGATGCGGATGAAGGCCTCGTAGGAGTTGAAGAAGCCGTGGCGTCCGGTGAGGAGGTAGCCCTCCAGCATGCCCTGGCAGACGTGCTCGGAGAGCATGGAGTCCATGACCCGGCCGTTCTCGTCGAGGTGGTCGTCGGTGTCGTACACGTCGCCGTTCCAGGCCCGGTCCGTGACCTCAAAGACGGGGGAGAGGCGGTTGGAGGCCGTCTCGTCGGGGCCGAAGGCGCGGAAGTTCCGCGCGTCCGCGTTCAGCTTGTAGATATCCCGGACGAAGGAGCCCAGCACGGCCATGTCCTGCGCCTCGACGCTGCCGGGGAAGGGGAGCTCCACGCCGTATTTGCGGAAGTCCGGCATCCGCAGGTCGCGGAGCAGCAGGCCGCCGTTGGCGTGGGGATTCGCGCCCATGCGGGACTTGCCCTTGGGGGGCAGCTCCCGCAGCGCCTCGATGGGGCGTCCGTCCTTGTCGAAGAGCTCCTCCGGGTGATAGCTTTTCAGCCAGGTCTCGATCTGCCGGATGTGCTCCGGGCTGTCCGGCTGGATGGGGACCTGGTGCGCGCGCCAGTAGCCCTCGACCTGCAGGCCGTCCACGTAATCCGGCCCGGTCCAGCCCTTGGGGGTGCGGAGCACGATCATCGGCCAGCGGGGGCGCTCCTTGTCACCGTCCTCCCGAGCGGCCTTCTGGTATTTCAGGATCAGCTCCACGCACTCGTCCAGCGCGTCCGCCATCTTGCGGTGCATCTCCGCCGGGTCGCTGCCCTCGACGAAGAACGGCTGCCAGCCGCAGCCGATGAAGAAGCTCTCCAGCTCCTCGTGCGGGATGCGGGCCAGGACCGTGGGGTTCGCGATCTTATAGCCGTTCAGGTGCAGGATCGGCAGCACCGCGCCGTCGGTCTCGGCGGAGAGGAATTTATTCAGCTGCCAGCTCGTCGCCAGCGGCCCCGTCTCGGCCTCTCCGTCGCCCACCACCGTCGCGGCGATCAGGGTCGGGTTGTCGATCACCGCGCCAAAGGCGTGGGCCAGGGAGTAGCCCAGCTCGCCGCCCTCGTTGATGGAGCCGGGGGTCTCCGGCGCGACGTGGGAGGGGATGCCGCCGGGGAAGGAGAAGCGCTTGAACAGCTTCTGCATGCCCTCGCGGTCCTGGCTGATATCGGGGTAGACCTCCTGATAGCTGCCGTCGAGCCAGTCCTGGGCCACCATCGCGTTGCCGCCGTGGCCGGGGCCGGAGAGGTAGATCATGTCGAGGTCGAATTCCTTGATGACGCGGTTGAGATGGGTGTAGACGAAGTTCTGGCCGGGGCAGGTCCCCCAGTGGCCGACGATCTTCTTCTTGATGTGCTCCGCGGTCAGGGGACGCTCCAGCAGCGGGTTGTCCAGCAGATAGAGCTGACAGGCCGTCAGATAGTTCGCCGCGCGCCAGTATTGATCGATCAGCGCCAGCTCGGCGTCCGTCGCGCTTTTCCGGGTCAGTTGTGCCATACAGATGCTCCTTTCGGTTCGGAAAAAATGACTCTATGTCCAGCTTGTCCAATCCGCATTTATTGTAACCGCGGCGGGAGAGTTTTTCAAGAAGAATTTGAAAAAGCCGGGAAAAAAGAGAAAATCAGCCGGGCTGGATATACCATTGAAATGGTATATCCAGCCCGGCGATATTCGATTTCCCGGCGTCGGTTTTCTCGGAAGGGGAGGGACCGCCACTACTACGGTGTTTCGCTTCATACGTTATAAAGCAAAAACCGCTGCGTTCTCCCTCACCTGCCGCTGCGGCGGCACCCTCCCCCGCTGGGGGAGGGAGAGGATCAGCAGCCCGCCCAGCGGGCGGCGGCCCTGCCGGGTCGGATCTATGGCCACTCCAGGTTTGAAGCTGGCGGCAATGTCTACGGTCCCTTCCCTCCCCCAGCGCATGGAGGGTCCGCCCGCAGGCGGAGGAGAGGGAGAGCGTAACGCGAGCAGAAACAGAAAGAATCAAGCGAAACACCGTACTGCAGAGAACATCCCTTCACGCCCCGTTTTACTTCCGCCCGGACCGCCTCCGCAGCAGCAAGATCAGGACGACCGCGCTGACGCATAGCAGGGCGAAGCCGGCCCAGCTCAGGCGGGTCGCGCCCGCGCCGCCCGCGCCGGGGAGGATGTTCTTGTAGCGGTAATGGGGGATGATGATCGTCGCCGGGGTCACCGGGTCGCCGGCGAGCTCGTCCGTCTTTCGGTAGGGTCTGGGCGCTTCGATCGGATTGCCCTCGTCGTCGGTGAGCGGGACGCCGTTCTCGTCGGTGAAGGTGATGACGCCGTCCGTGAAGGTGAAATAGGTCGTGCTGAGATAGAGGTAATAGCCCTCCGGCGCGATGTGCTCGGTCAGGCGGTAGAAGCCGTTCGGGACCTCGGGGATCGTGTGCGCGGCGTCGGGCCGCCAGGTCGTGAAGTTTTCTTGGAAGGTCCCGTCGAGCTGCTCCAGCTCCAGCACCGCCAGCCGCAGCGGCTGGTCGTAGCTGTCGACGGTGATGATGCGGAGCGGGTGGGTCGGCCCCTGGGGGCCGCCGAGCTGATTGACGACGACGGCCTCGTTGCTCTGATGGTTCCGAGCCGGGTGGACGCCGTTTTCCGTGGCGCTGTAGGTGATCCCCTGCAGGGTATAGCCCTCCGGCACGACCGGCTCCTCCACGCTGTACAGCGTG
>JAFSRS010000056.1 GCA_017445985.1 Oscillospiraceae bacterium
CGCTGCGGCGGCACCCTCCCCCGCTGGGGGAGGGAGGGGAGGCGGTGACGTTACCACCAGCCTCTAAATCGACGCACCAGGGTAACGACACGGTTCCCTCCCCCAGCGGGGGAGGGTGCCCGAAGGGCAGGAGAGGGAGAACGTCAGACATACGAAATCAAAGAGTTTTTTTGATACAACGCACGGCGAGGAAAAACTCCTAACTCCTAACTCATAACTCCTACCTCGATCAATCCCGATTTGCTTTGCGCGTTTCCCGCCGCCTTACTCATTCCGCCGAATGTGAATCCCCGTCTTGACCGCGTACTTCGGCAGTTCGGAGATCAGCCGCCGGGCGACGGGGCTGGACTCGCGCAGCTTGCGGAGGACCGTTTCCACGCCCTCCGCGCCGCCGGCGGACAGCTCGCCCAGGCTCTCCGCCCCGCCCGCGGACAGCGCGTCGAAGAGCTCGCCCACCAGCGCGATCCGGTCGGCCTGAGAGATGCCGCCGATCCAGGCGTTCACGACGGAATTGAACCACAGGCTGACCGGGTCGAAGCTCTCCGCCAGAGCCAGCTTCCCGTGGTCCACGCCCCAGCTGCTGATCCCGTGCTGGCGGAAGCCCTTGGCGGCGGAGCGGATGATTCGCGTGTCCGCCAGCTCCGGCGCGAAGAGCCGCCCGACGATGGAGAAGCGCGGGAGGATCTGCGTCGCCCGCCCGTCCAGCCGCGCCATGCAGCCCAGGTCCATGACCTCCGGGCAGAGGCCGGGGCCGTCCAGCAGCCAGAAGCGTTCCGCGTTCCCCAGCGCCCGGTCCGAGAGCGTGCAGGCGGCGTAGAGCGCCAGGTTGCCGCCCTTGGAGTGTCCGGCGACGTACCAGCGGCGGGACGTGTCAAGATGCTCCTCCGCGTAGACGCGGGCCAGCTCCTGGGCCTCGGTCCGGGTGAAGGAGATCATGAAATCCTCCTCCCAGCCCGCCAGAGAGCTGTCGGTCCCCCGGTAGGCCAGGACGCCCGGCCCATTCTCGTCGACGTAGCAGATCGCGGCGAATTGGAGGGGCGGCTCAACGCGGGTCACGTCCGCGCGGCCCTCCAGCCGGAGATCGCCGTAGCGCTTCGACTCCGCCGCCAGGGCAAGCAGCTTCAGATAGTCCGCGTCGCTGCCGACGATCAGGACCTTCGCCTCCCGCCGTTCCAGCATTCCCAGGCAGTCCCGCAGCCGGGGCGATCCCGTTTCACAAAACACCGGTCCGAAGTCCACGTAGGCCAGCGCCGCCAGCACCAGCGCGTCCGCGTCCAGAAAGCCGGTCTGGGAAAAGCTGTAATCGCCCATCCAGCGGACGAAATCCTCTAATCTGTCCATTGATACCCCTCAAAATACTTGTCCACGAAATCCACCTGTGCGGCGCGGAACTCCCGCCCGCGCAGATAGTTCAAGACCCCCGCGTCCGTCGGAAAAGCGAAGCGCAGCTTGTAGGAATAGAGCGCCTGGCCCTCGGTCTCGTCGTAGCGCTTGTTCGCCCGTTCGCTGCCGTACTTCCCGTCGCCCAGCAGCGGCCAGCCCGCGTGGGCCATCTGCGCCCGGATCTGATGGGTGCGGCCCGTGTGGAGGGTGCACTCCACCAGGCTCAGCCCGTTCCGGCTGGTCAGCAGGCGGTAGTCGGTGACCGCGCTCCGCGCTCCCGGCTCCGGGCGGTCCTTCACGTAGACCTGGTTTTTCTTCGCGTCCTTGAATAAGTAGCCCTCCAGCCGCCCCGCCGGGGGCCTCGGGCGCCCATGGACCACGCAGAGATAGCGCTTTTCGATCTCGCGGTCCCTTATTTTTTCGTTGAGAATGCGCAGCGCCTCGGCGTTCTTCGCCGCGATCACGATGCCGCCGGTATTGCGGTCGATCCGGTTGCAGAGGGCGGGCGCGAAGGCATTTTCTTCTCTGGGTCTCCACTCGCCCTTCTGGCAGGCGTAGGCCTGGATGTTCGCGATCAGGGTGTTGTAGTCCCACTTGCCCGCGCTGTGGCAGAGCACGCCGGGCTTCTTGTCCGCCAGCAGGACGTTCTCATCCTCGTAGACGATCTCCAGCCGGGGCGTGGAGACCTTCAAATAGCTGTTCTCCTCCCGGGGCGGCTCGAAAAACTCGTCGTTGACGTAGAGCTGCACGACGTCCCCCGCGGCCAGCCGCGTGTCCCGCTTCGCGCCCTTGCCGTTGAGCTTGATGCGTTTCAAACGAATATATTTTTGTAAAAGCGACTCCGGCAGCAGCGGCACGGCCTTGCCGACAAAGCGGTCCAGGCGCTGGTTGGCGTCGTTCGGTCGGATGGTGAGCTCTTTCATCGTCGGTCCCCTCCCCGGGCGGATACGGTATGCCTGCATTATACGCACAAGGACGGCGGATTGCAAGCGTCCCTTGCAAGCGTCCCGCGGAAAACTTGAAAATACTTATTGACATTCTCCCCCGCTTCCCTTATAATGTCTGAGCGACTAATCTGCAAGCCGTGGTTTTGTCGCGGCCTGATCCGTTTGGGTAGATTGCTTGAGGGTAGCTTATGTGGCTCGATCTGCGGAACATCATTGAGGTCCCCGGCGCGTCGGCTCCGTTCGAAACGACGCTGGACCCCGAGCAGCTTCTGACCCCGGCGATCCTGTCCTTTGACGCGCCGCCGGCGGCGGAGGGCGTCGTCGTGAACACCGCCGGGCTGCTGGACCTGCACGCCGTGATCCGGGCGCGGATGCGCTGCGTCTGCGACCGCTGCGGCGCCGAGTTCGAGCGGGAGCGGATCCAGGACGTGGACGCCGAGCTGGCCGCCGACGTGGACGAGGATTCCGACGGGGAGGTCTTCCCCCTGACGGACGACGGCGTGGACGTGAGCGAGCTGCTGGAGACCTGCTTCATCCTGGACACGGACCCCAAGACCCTGTGCCGGGAGGACTGCAAGGGCCTCTGCCCGCGCTGCGGCAAAAACCTGAATGACGGCCCCTGCGGCTGTGAAGCCCCAAAAGATCCAAGATTTGCTGTTCTGGAACAGCTTTTGGATAGAGAGTAATTCGAATGTGATGCTGTTCTGTTCAGCAACGGAAGTAGGAGGTAAACAAACATGGCAGTTCCTAAGAGAAAGGTCTCCAAAGCGAGACGCGACAAGCGCAGAAGCAACGTCTGGAAGCTGGAGACGCCCAACATCGTCGCCTGCCCCAACTGCGGCGCCTATCATCTGCCCCACCGTGCCTGCAAGGCCTGCGGTATGTACAAGGGCCGCCAGGTCCTGGTCGTCGGCGAGGACAAGTAAAGGAACAATAAAACCGGAGGCGCAGGATGCCTCCGGTTTTATTCTTCTTGGCACGGCAGCACCGTTCCAGGCACACGTCTCGCTTGCATAATATTCCGTCATATCGCCCCAAAATCCTCGGTAATACACAAAGTATTGCCTGCGGTTTTGAGACGATCTGACGAAAATTCTGACTGCGCGATCCGCGCACCTGGGACGGTGCAGCCATGCCATTTTGTCTCATTCGGAGGAAAGTGTCGCCGTGAAAAACATCATCAAGCGCGCCGACCCCGCCGGGCCGCTGCGCGGGAAGGTTCTCCCCGGTTGGGAACTGCTCAGCATCAACGGCAAGCGCATCGTGGACGTGCTGGACTACAAGTTCTACTCCTACGACGCGCGCCTGCTGCTGGAGCTCCGCACGCCGGAGGGCAGGATCAAGCTGGTCCGCCTCAAAAAGCCGGAGGGCCTGGACCCCGGCCTGGAATTCGAGACCTACCTGATGGACGCGCCCCGGTCCTGCGCGAACCGCTGCGTCTTCTGCTTCATCGACCAGAACCCGCCGGGGATGCGGAAGAGCATCTATTTCAAGGACGACGACGCGCGGCTCAGCTTTCTGATGGGCTGCTATATCACCCTGACGAACCTCAGCCCGCGCGAAATTCAAAGGGTCTGCGACCTGCGCGTCTCCCCGGTCAACATCTCCGTCCACGCCACCGACCCGGCGCTGCGACAGCGCATGCTGGGCAACCGGCGGGCGGGGGAGCTGCTGGACGTGATGCGCCGCTTCGCCGAGGCCCATATCACGATGAACTGCCAGATCGTCTGCTGTCCCGGCTGGAACGACGGCGCGGCGCTGCGGCGGTCCTTGGAGGATTTGAAGGCCCTATGGCCCGCCGTCCACAGCGTTTCCGTCGTGCCGGTGGGCCTGACCTGCCACCGGGCGGGGCTGCCGGAGCTGCGGCCTTTTACGAAAGAGACGGCGGCGGAGACCATCGACCTGGTGACGGCCTTCGGGGACGCATGCCTGCGCGAGCTGGGCACCCGGCTGGCCTTCTGCAGCGACGAGCTCTATTTGCAGGCCGGGCTGGAGCTGCCGCCGGACGAGTTCTATGAGGAGCACACCCAGCTCGACAACGGCGTGGGGATGCTCCGGCTGCTGGAGGCGGAGTTCCGGCTGGCGCTGCGAACGGCGGAGGCCGCGGACGGCGTGCCCTTCTCCATCGCCACCGGCGAGGCCGCCGCGCCGCTGATTACGCGGCTGCTGGACGAGGCGAAGGCGCGGTTCCCGAAGCTGGATGGGCGGGTCTACACGATCCGCAACGACTTCTTCGGCCCCAGCGTCACCGTCGCGGGGCTCATCACCGGGCGGGACCTGACGGCGCAGCTCAAGGGCCGGGCCCTCGGCGAACGCCTGCTCATCAGCGAACACATGCTCCGCCGGGAGGAGCAGGATTTCCTCGACGGCCTGAGCCGCGCCGAGGCGGAAATGATCCTCGGCGTCCCGATCTACCCCGTCCCCCAGGACGGCGGCGCCCTCTGCGACGCGATGCTGGGCACGCTGCCCGAGCGCCCGGAGACAAAGGCCGACGCGGAGGAGACGGTTTACAACAAATATAATTAGAGGTATACTGATATGAACCACGCCGGTACCAAAACGATCGAGACCCCCCGCCTGATCCTCCGCGCCTTCATGCCCGACGACGTGGACGCCATGCGGCGCAACTGGGTCACGGACGCCGAGGTGACGCGCTATCTCACCTGGCAGCCCCACGCGGAAAGCGCGGCGACGCGGGCGCTGGCGGAGCGCTGGGCGCGGCAGGCCGTGGAGGACCCGAAGTTCTACCAGTGGGCCGTCGTTCCCAAGGAGCTGGGGGAGCCCATCGGCAGCCTGAGCGTCGTCCGCATGGACGAGCGCACCGAGACCGCCGAGCTGGGCTGGTGCATCGGACGGAACTGGTGGGGCCGGGGCTATATGCCAGAGGCCGCCCGCGCCCTGCTCGTCTATCTCCTGCGGGAGGTCGGCTTCCACTGCGTCCGCGCCGAGCACGACGCCCGGAACCCCAAGTCCGGCCGGGTGATGCAGAAGATCGGGATGACCTATGAGGGCACCCTCCGCGCTGCCGGGGTCTGCAACGCGGGCCGCGGGGACATGTGCGTGTATTCCATCCTCGCGGAAGAGCTTTCTCAGTGAACAGTGAACAGTGAATAGTGAATAGTTGAGGGATCGGCTTCGCCGATCATTGAATCATGACGATTACGAAACTTTCATCCGAAGCGTTCACTGTTTATGCTCCGAAGCTGTTTGCCATTCTATCCGAAAATATGCGGCGGCTGCATCCTGGGGAAGCAGTCACGGAGGCGGATCATCGCGCCTGGCTGGACTACCAGACCGCGCATCTTTCCGAGAAACGCTTTGTTGTGTTGGAAACGGGTGAAACGCTGGCGGGGTATGTGCAATACTCCGTCTCCGGCGGGGTCCTGACCGTGGAGGAGCTGGAAATCGCGCCGGGCTGGCAGAACGGCGTCGCGCTGCGCAGCCTGCTCCGTGCCCTGCCCGAACTGCTGCCGGACGGCGTTCAGACCGTTACGGCATACATCCACAAGGACAACCGCCGCTCCCGGCGTCTGGCAGAACGCCTGGGCCTGCGCTCCGCCGGCGAGACAGCCTCCGGCCAAAGCCTCCGCTACACCGCGGCGCGGTCAAATTTTCGCCTGTAGGGGCGACCCTATGTGGTCGCCCGCCGTGACGATCACCGCCAGCCCGTAGGACGCCATCCCCTGATGGCGCCGCGTTCCGCCAACATTACGATCTTGCCGTAGGGGCGGCTCCCCTGAGCCGCCCGCCCCGACCGCCCACGGCGGTCGGGGAAAACGGGCCGCCGTGGGCGGCGGCCCCTACGCAAAACCGGCACTCTGGCTGCAAATCAAATGTCGCGCAGCGACACCCCAACTATTCACTATTAACTATTCACTTTTACCTACCCATCCCCCTCTCTCCCGAAAGGAGTGATTCCCATGTCCAAGCCCCTCGTCGCCATCGTGGGCCGTCCGAACGTCGGCAAATCGCTGCTGTTCAACCGGCTCTGCGGACAGCGGCTCAGCATCGTCGAGGACGTCCCCGGCGTCACCCGCGACCGGCTTTACGCCGAATGCGAGTGGGCGGGCCGGACCTTCGACATCGTGGACACCGGCGGCATTGAGCCGAACACCGACAACGAAATTCTCCAATTCATGCGCGAGCAGGCCGAGCTGGCCATCCGCGCTGCGGACGTGATCGTCCTTGTGACCGAGATCGGCACCGGCGTCACCGCCGCGGACGAGGACGTGGCCAGCATGCTGCTGCGCTCCCACAAGCCCGTGGTGCTGGTCGTCAACAAGGTGGACAACCCCAGCCGCGTGGACCCGACCCTCTACGAGTTCTACTCCCTCGGCCTCGGCGACCCGATCCCGATCTCCGCCGTCCACGGTCACGGCACCGGCGACATGCTGGACGCCTGCATGCAGTATTTCCCGGCGGAAGAGGAGACCGCGCCCGCCGACGACCGGATCAAGGTCGCCATCATCGGCAAGCCCAACGTCGGCAAGAGCAGCCTGACGAACATGATCGCGGGCGAGCAGCGCGTGATCGTCAGCGACGTCGCCGGGACCACCCGCGACGCCGTGGACACCCAGATCGACAACGACTACGGCAAATATACCTTCATCGACACCGCCGGGCTCCGCCGCAAGAGCAAGGTGGAGGACCGCATTGAGAAATTCTCCGTTCTCCGCGCCCAGCTCGCCATCGACCGCGCCGACGTCTGCCTCATCATGCTCGACGCCCGCGACGGCGTCACCGAGCAGGACACCAAGATCGCCGGGCTGGCCCACGAGGCGGGCAAGGCCAGCATCATCGTCGTCAACAAGTGGGACCTGGTGGAAAAAGAGACCGGGACCATGGAGAAGATGCGCAAGGACGTGATACGCGACCTCAGCTTCATGAGCTACGCGCCCGTGCTGTTCATCTCCGCCGTCACCGGCCAGCGGGTCGAGCGGCTCTTCGAGCTGGTGAACTTCGTCAACGACCAGTCCGCCATGCGCATCTCCACCGGTATGCTGAACAACGTTCTGGCCGACGCCCAGGCCCGCGTCCAGCCGCCCTCCGACAAGGGCAAGCGCCTGAAGATCTACTACATGACCCAGACCGGCGTGAAGCCGCCCAACTTCGTGGTCTTCTGCAACCGCGCCGAGCTCTTCCACTTCTCCTATCAGCGCTATCTGGAAAACCAGCTCCGCGCCACCTTCGGCCTCGAGGGCACGCCCATCCGCCTGGTCATTCGACAGAAAGGGGACAAGGAAGCATGACTGTTCTGCTGCTGATCCTCATTGCCGCCATCGCCTACGGCCTCGGCGGCATCAACGGCGCCATCGTCGCGTCCTGGGTGCTGCACAAAAAGGACATCCGCAACTACGGCAGCCACAACGCCGGGCTGACGAACTATTACCGCACCTTCGGGGCCGCGGGCGTCGCCGTCGTCATCGGCATCGACATCGTCAAGGCCGTCATCGCCGTCCTGATCGGCCGCGCCCTGCTGGGTATCGTCGGCGCCCCCGTCGTCGGCAAGCTCTTCGCGGGCTTCTGCCTGATCCTGGGCCACATGTTCCCCGCCTTCCACCGCTTCAAGGGCGGCAAGGGTGCCCTCAGCGGCGCGGTCCTGGCCTTCATGGTGGACTGGCGCGTGGGCCTGCTGATGATCGTGATCTTCGTGCTGGTCATCATCTTCACAAGGTACGTATCCCTGGGCAGTATGCTCGCCGCCCTCAGCTTTCCGATCCTGCTGTGGAGCTTCAACTACGGCACGCTGGAGGGCGTCCTCGGCCTGCTCTGCGCCCTGCTGGTCATCGTCAAGCACGCGGAGAACATCGTCCGCCTGATCGGCGGCACCGAAAATAAGCTGAACTTCAAAAAAAGCTCCCACGGCGGAGACGAGGACGAGGAGGAATAAGCCCCTCCTCCCGCTTCTTAGGCAGAGGGGTCCAAGCCCCTCTGCCCTCTTTTCCGGCAAAAGCAAAGCAAAAGTGAGAAGCAAAAACCGAAAGCAAAAATATATAGGAATTTGAAAAAAAGGATTGACATTTCGCTCTGACTTTGCTATATTATCTCTTGCAGTTCGGAAACGAACGTAAACATGGGGGTATAGCTCAGCTGGGAGCCCAAACAAACCGGTCACGCACCCCTCTTACAATTTGATATTTCGTCTCCTCACCATCTGGGGGTATAGCTCAGCTGGGAGAGCGCTTGAATGGCATTCAAGAGGTCAGCGGTTCGATCCCGCTTATCTCCACCATCAATCGAGGAGATTGAAATGGCGACCCGTTCCGATTAAGGAACGGGTCGTTTGTCATATCAGGCTGTTTTTGCTTTGAAATCCAGCCCGAATTGAAACTGATCGAAATCAATGTTGAAGTCGATGGGGCTGTAGCAAAACAGCCCGAAAAAATAAGAAACCGAGGTGGCTGAAAACAGTCGCCTCGGTTCCTTGTTTGTGGTAAAATCAATGTGTGAAAAAAGACTTACCGCAAAAAGATTATGGCACATGCGAGCGGAATGTGC
>JAFSRS010000057.1 GCA_017445985.1 Oscillospiraceae bacterium
GCTCGTGGGCGTCGTACTCCGGCAGCAGCGCGTCCAGCGCCGCCGCCTCGTCCCCCAGCCGCGCGGCCTCCGGCTCCCGCGCTCGGGCCGCGTCCAGGGCGGCTTCCGCCTCCGCGCAGGCCGAAAGCGCCTCCGTCCGGCGCGCCTCCGTCTCCTGCAGCTCGCGGATGGCCTTTTCCAGCTCCTCCGCCTGGCCCAGCGCGGCGTTCACGCGGGCGAGGCGTCCCTCCAGCTCCGCCAGCCGTCCGTCCGTCTCCGCCGCGCGGGTCTCGTCCGCCTCCGTCAGCCGCTCCAACAGCGGCTCCAGCCCGTCCGTGGGCAGGAGGCCGTCCTTCGCCCGGGCCAGCTCCGGCGCCAGGGGATCGTCCTCCGCGCAGCGCACGGCCTGCATCGCCTGGGCGATGCTGCGCGCGGCCTCCCGGCGCCGCTCCTCCAGCGTCCGAAGCTCCTCCTTCAGCCGCTCCTGGAAGCGCAGGTACGCGCCGGTCCGGAACAGGGCGCGAAAGATCGCCCTGCGCTCCTCCGTGCCCGCCAGGAGCAGCTTCAAAAAGTCGCCCTGCGCGATCATCGCGATCTGCATGAACTGCCCCCGGTCCACGCCCAGGGTCTCCCGGATCGCGTCGTTGACCTCGGCGGTCTTTGTCAGCACTCTGCCGTCCGGCAGGCTCAGCTCCGCCTCCGCGTCCTGCTTCGTATAGCCCTCGCCGCGCTTTTTCGGGCGCAGATACTCCGGGCAGCGCCGGATCGCGTATTCCCGGCCCTTGCAGGCAAAGCGCAGCAGTACCTCCGTGGGCGTCTCCGGCAGGGCGTACTTGGAGCGCAGCATCGACGGGGCGCGGCTGTTCCCGCTGGGCTCGCCGAAGAGCGCGAAGGTGATCGCGTCGAAGATCGTGGTCTTTCCGGCTCCGGTGTCGCCGCAGATCAGGTAAAGCCCGGACTCCCCCAGCCGGGAGAAGTCGATCTCGGTCCTGTCGGCGTAGGGTCCGAAGGCGGACATCATCAGATAAAGCGGTCTCACAGCATTCCCTCCCAGATCTCTTCCATCAGCGCAAGACTGAACGCGCGCTGCTCCTCGCTCATGGGCTGGCCGTTCTGCGTCTCGTAGAGCGCCTCGAACAGCTCCAGCGGCCCCAGCCGCTCCGCCTCGCCCGGCTCCTCCGGCGTCCCCTCCGCCCGGCTGCGCCGGTTGTCGTAGTCCAGCTTCAGCAGATTCGGATAACTCAGCCGCAGCCGCCCGAAGGCGTCGGGCAGCTCCTGCTCGTCCGTCAGGACGATCCGCAGATAGTCGTCGGTCTCCGGCCCCCGGCAAAGCTCCAGAAAGCCGCCCCTCAGCTCCCGCAGGTCGCGCAGCGGCGTCAGCGGGACCGTGCGGATCTCTACGCGCCCCTTCTCCCCCAGCTCGACGACGGTGACGCTCTTCTCCTGCCGCGCCTCCGAAAAGGAGTATTTCAGCGGGCTGCCGCAGTAGCGGGCGTTCGGCCCCACGCTCTGCGGTCCGTGGAGATGGCCCAGGGCCGCGTAATCGAAGGCCGCGAAGACCTCCGCGTCCACGTTGTCCGCGCCGCCGACGCTGAGCTCCTCGGATTCGCTCCGGACCGCGCCGGTGATGAACTGGTGCGCCAGCAGCACGTTCCGCTCGCTCCGGTCCAGCGGCAGCGCGTCGATCACCGTCCGCAGCGCGTCGGTCCAGGTCTCGAGCTCCCGGTCGGGGTAAAAGCGCCGGACCGTCGCGGGCTTCAAAAAGGGCAGCAGCCAGAAACGCGCCGGCCCGAATTCGTCGGAGAGCGTGACGGGCCGGATGGTCCCGTCGAATACCGGGGACAGATACACGTCCCTGGCGGTCAGCAGCCGCGAAGCGAAGGCGACGCGCTCCGGGGAGTCGTGGTTGCCGCTGATCGCGAGGACCCTGGTAGGCCGCGCCGCGAGCCGGCAGAGGAACTCGTCGAAGAGCGCCACCGCCTCCGCGGAGGGCGTGGTCCGGTCGTAGAGGTCCCCGGCGAGGAGCACCGCGTCGGGCGCTTCCGCGTCGACGATCTCGAGAATTTTCTGAAGGATGTACGCCTGATCCTCCAGCAGGTTCGCTTCGTGGACCCGCTTTCCGACGTGCAGGTCCGACAGGTGCAGCAGCTTCATATCTGATCCTCCGATCATGGCAAGCTGTATATATATATATATATAAATGGATCGGCCGCAGATCGGGACGCCCCGATCTGCGGCCGGTCCGGCTCGGTCACTTGCCTCAGCTCTCCTGCGGGGCGGCGAGCTGGCGGTCCAGATAGCGGATCGCGGCGCGGAGGAAGATCACGCAGCAGACCGCCGCGACCAGCTCCGCGATGGGGAAGGACCAGAACACGTTGACGACGTTTCCGGTCCGGGCCAGCAGCAGCGCCGCGGGGATCAGGGCGACGAGCTGGCGCAGCACGGAGATGAAGAAGGCCGAAAGGCTGCGGCCCAGGGCCTGGCAGAGCGAGACCGTGACGATGCAGAAGCCCGCGAAGAGGAAGCTGATGGAGATGATCCGCAGGGCGGGCACGCCGATGGCCAGCATCTGCTCCGAGGCGTTGAACATGCCCAGCAGCAGCCCCGGCACGAGCTGAAACACCGCGAAGCCCGTCACCATCAACACGCAGGCATAGAGCACGCCCCAGCGGTAGGTCCGCATGATGCGGTCCCGCTTCCGCGCGCCGAAGTTGTAGCCGACGATGGGGATCATGCCGTTGTTCAGGCCGAATACCGGCATGAAGAAGAAGCTTTGCAGCTTGAAATACGCGCCCAGCACCGCGACGGCGGTGGACTGGAAGCCCATCAGGATCATATTCAGGCTGTAGTTCGTCACCGAGCTGACGCCCATCATCAGGATGGAGGGGAAGCCGATACGGTAGACGCTGCGGATCAGGAACCAGTCGGGCTTCACGTCCCGGAGGGAGAAGCGCAGCTCCTGGTTCTTGCGGGCGTGGAACCAGAAGCCCGCGGCGGCAGCGCAGGCCTGGCCGATGACCGTGGCGGTGGCCGCGCCCGCGGTGGCCATGCCGAAGCCGAAGGGCATCGTGATCAGGCCGAAGAGCTTGTCCCCCGGGTTCAGGATGAAGATCGGGTCCAACACGATGTTGACCACCGCGCCGATCATCTGGGTCCACATGGAGTAGCGGGTCCGCCCGGTGGACTGCAGGAAGCGTTCGGCGGCGAATTCCAGATAGATGAACAGCGAGGCCGTCGTCACGATGGACAGATAGCTGTCGGCGTAGCCGCGGATCGCGGCGCTGTCGGTCTGGGAGCTGACGAAGGCGTCGGTGAAGAAGATCCCAAAGACCGCCATCAGCGCCCAGCAGCAGAAGCTGAGGAAGAGCCCGTTGCCCGCCACTTTTCCGGCGCGCTTCGGGTCCCCGCTGCCCAGGGCGCGGGAGATCAGGGTGCTGATGCCGACGCCGGTGCCGGTGCCGAGGCCGATCAGGATGTTCTGCGCGGGGAAGGCCAGGCTCAGCGCGGAGAGGCAGTCCTCCGACACCTGGGCCACGTAGATGCTGTCCACCACGTTGTAGAGCGCCTGGACCAGCATGGAGAGCATCATCGGCACCGCCATCGTCAGCAGGAGCCTGCCTTCGTGCATTTCCCCCATGCGCGACGAATCCAGCCGCGCGCCTTGTCTTGCCATGGATACGACCTCGTTTCCTGTCAGATTATGGGGGTATTATACATGGAATCGTCCGTTAACGCAAGAGAAAAGCGCGTAATCCCGCTAAGCGCGAAAAAGGAGAGTCCCCACCTTCCGGCGGGGACTGAGACTGTCGACAAAGTCGACAGTCTCGAATGATTTGAACGTCAAGGGGGACTCCCGTCCCCCTTAACAATCCCCCTTGCGAGTTTTTCACTTGGAAAAACCATTTGTTTACAGTCGGAGAGTCCCCACCTTCCGGCGGGGACTGAGACTGTCGACAAAGTCGACAGTCTCGAATGATTTGAACGTCAAGGGGGACTCCCGTCCCCCTTA
>JAFSRS010000058.1 GCA_017445985.1 Oscillospiraceae bacterium
ACGCGGAGCGATCAGGGGATCGCTCCCTACGACGTGGCAATCGTCGTAACCTGCGGGCGACCACACAGGGTCGCCCCTACGAACATGATCTCACCAAATCCTAATTTACATTGGAACGATATTTGTCTACAATCTGAAGCACTTCCTTACGAAGTGCCTCCCTCATGCCTGCCGGCTTTTCCATCCGTACGTACGATCAGATCCGATACAGCAGATTCCCATAGCTCGGATAGGGCCAGACGTCCTTGCTGACCAGCTCCTCCAGGGCGTCGCAGGTCTCGCGGACCCGGGCCAGCTGCGGCATGAGCTGCCTGCGGCAGGCGAGGGCGTGCTCCTGCACGTCCCCGATCCCGGCGACCTTCTCCGCGGTGCGGTCCAGGGCCGCGCGGCGGAGGCTCAGCTCGTCGTTCAGCGCCGCGATCCGGTCCAGCAGCTCCGTTTCGGCGCGGCAGGCGAAGCGCCGCTGCGCCCCGGCCCGGGCCTTCGCGTCCAGCGTCTCCGCCAGCTCCCGTTCAAAACGGAACACCGCGGGCAGCACGTCCCGCCGGACCATCTCGCTCATGACCCCGGCGTCGATATGGATCTGCTTGCAGTAGTTTTCCAACAGGACCTCCGCCACGGCGTCGAGCTCCCGGCGGCTCATGATTTTGTGGCGCTCGAACAGGGCGACGTTCGCGTCGTCCGTCAGGTGGGGGATCGCCTCGGCGCTGGACGGATAGTTGCTCAGCCCCCGCCGCGCGGCCTCCTCCACCCATTCCGGGCTGTAGCCGTTGCCGGAGAACAGGATGCGGGCATGGGCCCGCACCGTGTCGCGGATGATCGCGCCGCACTCCAGCGTCCGGTCCGGCGCGGCCTCGAGACGGTCGGCGAACTGCCGGAAGGACTCCGCCACGATGGTGTTCAGCACCGTGTTGCAGTCCGCAGCGGACATGCTGCTGCCCAGGGAGCGGAACTCGAACTTGTTGCCGGTGAAGGCGAAGGGGCTGGTGCGGTTGCGGTCCGTGTTGTCCTTCGGGATGTCCAGCACGGCCCCCGCGCCGAGGCGCAGCACCTCGCCCGTGCGGCTGTCGTAGCTCTCGCCGTCGGCGTAGCCCCGGAGCACGCGCTCCAGATCCTCACCGAGGAACATGGAGATGATCGCGGGCGGGGCCTCGAAGCCGCCGAGGCGCTTGTCGTTGCTGGCGCAGGACACCGAGAAGCGCAGCAGGTCCTGATAGTCGTCCACCGCCTGCATCACCGCGCAGACCAGCACCAGGAAGCGCAGCGCCTCCTCCGGCGTCTCGCCGGGGGAGAGCAGGTTCACGCCGCCGTCGGTGCACAGGCCCCAGTTGTTGTGCTTGCCGCTGCCGTTGATGCCCGCGAAGGGCTTCTCGTGCAGCAGGCAGGTCAGCCCGTGCCGGCGGGCGACCTTCTTCATGACCTCCATCGTGAGCTGGTTCTGGTCCACCGCCACGTTGCACCTCGCGTAGACCGGGGCCAGCTCGTGCTGGGCCGGGGCGACCTCGTTGTGCTCGGTCTTGGCGGGGATGCCCAGCCGCCACAGCTCTTCGTTGAGGTCGTGCATGAAATCGGCCACGCGGATCTTCAGCGCGCCGTAGTAGTGGTCGTCCAGCTCCTGCCCCTTGGGGGGGCGGGCTCCCAGCAGGGTGTGACCCGTGTAGATCAGATCCTTGCGGCGGTTGTAGCGGTCCCGGTCCACCAGGAAGTATTCCTGCTCCAGGCCCACCGTGCTCCACACGCCGCCGACGGACATGCCGAAGCATTTCAGCAGGCGGCGCCCCTCGCGGTTCAGCGCCTCCATGCTGCGCAGCAGGGGCGTGCGTTTGTCCAGCGCGTGCCCGCCGTAGGAGCAGAAGGCCGTGGGGATGCAGAGCACCCCGTCCTTCAGAAAGGCGTAGCTCGTGGGGTCCCAGGCCGTATAGCCCCGGGCCTCGAAGGTGGCCCGCAGCCCGCCGGTGGGGAAGCTCGACCCGTCGGCCTCGCCGCGGATCAGCTCCTTGCCGGAGAATTCCAGCAGGGCCCCGCCCTCGCCGTCGGGCGTCAAAAAGCCCTCGTGCTTTTCGGCGGTGAAGCCGGTGTGGGGCTGGAACCAGTGGGCGTAATGGGTCGCGCCCCGCTCGACAGCCCAGGTCTTCATCGCGGAGGCCACCGCGTCGGCGGTCTGCGGGTCCATCTGCGCGCCGTTGTCCGTGGCCCGGCGCAGCCGGGCGTAGTCCTCGGGGCGCAGATAGCGGCGCATGGCCTTGTCGTTGAACACCATGCAGCCGAATTCCTCCGTCAGATTGGTCATAGGGGCACCTCCGTTCGGGTTTCCGGGTCCGTCTGTGTCAGGGAACTGTCACAGCGGGCATTTTTTCATGATCGCGAACTTGCGCGGATAGCGCGGCGGGGTGGGGCGCAGCTTGCGGACGACCACCAGCTTGTGGTCCGCGTCCTCGCCGGGAAGGGCGTAGTCGAGGATCTCGGCGTCCCCGCCGCCCAGCAGCGAGACGGCCCGCCGCGCCTCGTCCAGCTCTTCCGCCGCGCCGGGGCCCTTCAGGGCGAGAAAGGTTCCGCCCACGCGGACGTAGGGAAGGCAGAGCTCGCAAAGCAGGCCCAGCCGCGCCACCGCCCGGCTGAGGGCGAAGTCGAATTGCTCCCGCCGCGCTCCCGGCTCCTCGGCCCGCCCGTGGACGCATTCCACGCCGTCCAGCTCCCAGCGCGCGCACAGGCCGCGCAGAAAGTCCAGCCGCTTGTTCAGCGAGTCCAGGAGCGTCAGCTCCACGTCCGGGCACAGCAGCTTCAGGGGCAGGCCGGGAAAGCCCGCGCCGGTGCCCACGTCGATCACGCGCCTGCCGGACAGGTCGAAGCGTGTCAGGGGGGCGCAGGAATCGAGGAAGTGCAGCCGCGCGACGGCGTCCTCCCCGTGGATCGCGGTCAGGTTCATGATCTTGCCGGTCTCCTCCAGGGCCTCGTAGTAGTCGCGGAACCGGGCAAGCGCCCGTTCGTCCGAGGCCAGACCCATCGCGGCGAAGCCCTCCCGCAGCGTATCCTCCAGCATGGCGATCCCCCGCCTTTCAACGAATTATCATACCATTATACCACAGCAATGAAACGGTTGCAAGATAAAGAAATGAGGGGGGAGGGATAAGGGATAAGGGATAAGGGACAAGGGATCAGGGATCAGGGAATAGGGTCAGGGGCGGGAGGGAAAAAGCGGCGGTCGGCTGGGAGCCGTCCCTACCTGCCGGACGATCCGAACGATCGCCCCGTAGGGACGGCGCACCGCCGTCCGCCGTTGCTCTGAATGAGAAAAGCGTCAGTTCCGTGCCGTGGACCATTCCAACGCGAAGGCCGGAGCCTCCGCCTCGATCTGCTCAGCCAGCTCCACGGCCGCGCGGGGACTCTCGTCCGCACTGACCCGGAAGTTCGGGGACAGGAACAGCAGGGCGATACACAGCAGCGCCAAAAACAGCTTGATCGGTTTGTTCATGGTCGGACTCCTTTCCGGTTTCAGGCCCGTCGTCTCATTACTCTGTTACTCTTTGTAACAGTATTATAACCAATCGGCAGGCGCTAAAGCAATCCGCAGAGTCCACAAAAGCGCCGGATCGTTTTCTGACAAGCCTACAAAGCCACAAGATGTTGCGAAAATATGCGGAATAAGCGCGCCGGTCCGCCGCATATCTAGTGTCAGTCCGTTTGCAAATAATGACAAAAAATTTCAAAAAACCGCTTTTTTGACGAAAAACGCGCGGAAATCCGGCGCTGATAATGGCGTTATGTAAACTTGTATCCTCCGGGCAGGCGGGGTTTCTCCCACCTGCCCGACGCATTATGGCGTGGAATGACGCTCGTCCCCCACTCAGAGGGCAATTCCCGCATCGTCCCATGGTTGCCCGTCTACCAGCACGGCCCCGTCCCGGTATTCGATCCGCCGCCCCCGGACCGTGACCGACCCGTTCGAGAGGGCGGCAGGGAGCCGGGGCCGCAGGAACAGCAGGCCACCTTCCAGCTTCAGGCCGTACAGCTCCTCGTAGACCACGCGCAGCAGCCAGCCTGCCGCGCCGGTGTACCAGCTCCAGCCCGCTTCCCCGGCATGTCCGTCAGCCGTAGACACGTCTGCCGCCAGGACGAAGGGCTCCGCGCCGTAGGTCAGCGGCTCCCGCCCGCCGGGGAGCAGGTCCCGGAGCAGGGTCCAGGCGGTCTCGACCTCGCCAAAGCGCAGCAGAGCCAGGACCAGCCAGACCGCGCCGTGGGTGTACTGCCCGCCGTTCTCCCGGAAGCCGGGGCCGTAGCTGACCAGATAACCGGGGTCCTCTCCTCCCGCGAAGGGCGGGGCGAAGAGCTTCACCAGCCGCGCCGCCGGGTCGTGGAGCAGCTTGACGGCCTCGGAGAGCGCGACGCGGACCTTTTTCGGGTCGGCCCGCCCGCTCAGGGCAGCAAAGGCCTGGGCCAGCGCATCGATCCGGCATTCCCGGTTCGCGGACGACCCGAGGGGCTTCCCGTCGGCATACCAGCCGCGCAGATACCACTTGCCGTCCCAGGCAGCGTCCAGCGCCCCGGTCAGCCGTTCACTGAACTGCGCCGCCGCCGGGTCCGGCTTCACCAGCGCGGCGAAGCGGTCCGCGCAGATCAGATAGAACCAACTCAGCCAGACGCTCTCGCCGCCCACGCGGTCAAAGCCGTCGTTCCAGTCCCCGCTGCCGAAGCGCAGCAGCCCGTGGGGACCGAAGCCCCGGGCCCGGACCAGCGCGAGGGCGCGGCGGCAGTGATCCAGCACCGTCCCCGCCTCGCCGCCGGGGACCGCGTCCTCGTAGCGGTCCCGTTCCTCCGGCGCGAGGGGCGGGGAATCCAGATAGGGGACCGTCTCGTCAAGCAGCGCCCGGTCCCCGGTTTTCGCCACGTATTCCGCGACGGCCCAGGGCAGCCACAGCAGATCGTCGCCGCAGCGGGTCCGCACCCCGCGGGAGCCGCCGCCCAGCTCGTGCCACCAGTGCTGCACGTCGCCCGCCGCGTATTGGTGGGCACAGCAGCGCAGGAGCTGCGCCCGGGCCGGGGCGGCGTCCAGCAGGATCAGGTTCACCGCGTCCTGAAGCTGGTCCCGGAAGCCGAAGGCTCCGCCGTTCTGGTACAGGGAGCAGCGCCCCAGCAGACGGCAGGCGAGGACCTGATCCGCCAGCCAGCCGTTGGCGAGGCGGTCCAGCGACGGCGCGGGGCTTTCCAAACGCAGCCGTCCCAGCAGGGCGGACCAGTGTGAGAGCGTCCTTTGCAGGGCCTCCCGCGCCGCGGCGGGCTCGGTCAGCGCCCGCAGCCGCGCCGGGTCCCCGACGCCGAGGACCAGGACCGTCTCCTTGGATACCGGCGTCCGCAGCGCGAACGCGGGCTCGGAAACGCTTTGCTCCCGGCTGCTGTTCGACCCCTCGTCAGTCGCCTGCGGCGGTGACTGAAAGAGCGTTCCGTCGGCCTCCGCGCGGGAGAAGCTATATTCCCCGACGCCCCCGGTGACCGCGCACCGGAACGGCTCCGCCGTCACCGTGGCGCAGGGGTTTTCCGCCCGCAGCATGGTCCCGTCCGACTGGCACAGCGTATAGCGCGCGTCGGCCCTCTCCGGGCAGAGCTGCAGCAGCGTCCGCCAACAGAGATAGCAGCCCTCCGTGGGGCCCTCAAAGGAGAGCAGCAGCACCCGCGCGTCGATATCAGGCGGCACAAAGGCGCTCATGCGTACGCTCAGCGCCCCGCGCCGGGACAGATACTCCACCGCGCCGAAGCGCCAGCGCAGTGCGGTCTCCCCGGAGGCTCCGGCAAAGAGGTTGACATAACTTCCGTCCGGCGTTTCCAGCAGCAGCCGTTCCGGGCCCTCCGCGGCGTAGGCCCGCCCGTTCCAGGGCGTCAGCGGGTGTTCCCGGGCGTTGCGGTACCAGAGGTTCCCGCTGCCGCATTCGGTCATGATGCAACCCAGCCGCCCGTTGCTCAGCACGTTTTGCCAGGCTCGCGGCGGGAGCGTCCCCCGCAGCGCCAGGGCGAAGCTGCCGTCCGGTCCCCAGCGGCCCTCGGGCGCGGTCCGGGACGGCGCGGGGCGGGGGAGAGACAGGGTCCGATAGGCGGTCTGCCTGACCGGGCGCGGCGCGGCGTCCGGCTCCACGACCGCGGCGGCGTTGACGACCGCCTCCGTGCCGTCCCCCTCCTCGATCAGATGGATGCCGCCGAGCCGGTCCCGCAGCAGCTCACCGCCCCGCCGCCGGAGGCTCCGTTCCAGAGCCTCCCGCAGCTCGGAGCGATAGCCCTCGCCCTTTGTGAAAAACACCAGGTCGAAGTCCTGACCGCAGCCGCAGAGATACAGGTGCCGGTCCATCAGGGCCGCGGCGCGGTCCAGATCCTCCGGCCCGCCGAAGCGGGACACGACGATGGGCAGGTCCCCGGACAGCCCGTAGCGCCAGAGCGCCGCGCGGGAGCAGCTCCCCCGCGGGGCCGTCGGAAAGCAGAGCTCCGGGAGCAGCTCGTAGGCCGCGTCCCGCGCCGCCCGGTCCAGCCCCAGCACCGCGGCGGCGGTCCCGGGCAGCGCGGCGGCGCCGGTCTCGTTCAAAATCACCCGCGCGCCCGCGCGGGCCTCCTCCGCGCTGAGCCCAAGCGCCAGCGCGAAGCGCAGGGGAAACTCCCCGTGCGGCGGGAGGGAGACCGGGCAGCGGACGACCAGCAGCGGATCGGTCAGAAAGCGTTCCTCCGGTCCGGCCTGGACGGGCAGGCCCGCCCGCCCGGCGTTCCGGGACGGCGACAGGGAGACGGATATGGGTGCCGACGCCGCAAGGCAGAGAACCAGCTCCCGCTGCGTCCCCCGCGCCAGCCGCCGGAGCAGCAGCGCCCCGTCCTCCATGCGCGCCGAGAGTCCCAGGGCGCAGAAGGCGGGCTGGGCGTCGTAGTCCCGCAGCGCCGCGAGGATAGGCCGGAAGCGCAGCTCCACTGCCGCGTGCTCCGCGCCCCGTTCGCTCCGCAGGCGAATTTCCCGCCGCTCACCCACGGCGGCGCGGCTGACGGCGATCTCCACGGTGCTTTTCACGCCCGCCTGCTCGCTTTCCAGCACCGCGCGGTCTGAGGTGAAGCGCCATTGAAATGGGATGTGGTCGTTGTCCGGCGCGGGCAGCAGCGGCAGAGCCCGCCCGTCCAGCTCCAGCGCCAGGTCGATCCCGTGCTCCGCATCCAGCGGGCTGCGGCCCGGCACGTAGGGGCTCAGCCGTCCCCAGAGCGCCCGGGTCAGCCCGGTCTCCGTGACCAGCAGGGAATAGTCCTCCCCGGCCAGCAGACAGCAGGCGGGGCGCAGAAGATCCGTTCCCACGCCTGCCCGGGACCAATCCTCCGCCGGGCCGCGCGGTTTTGCCGGGGGCCGGGGACGCTGCGGCGGGCGGCGCAGCGCGGGAGCCGACCACGGGGCCTTTTCCTCCAAGAGCAGACGGTAGGCCGCCATCGCGGGATCGGCGGTGAAGCGCCGGATCATCGCGCCGCCGCTCAGCAGGTTCGCCGCGGCCAGCAGGCTCATGCCCTGGTGGTGCGCCATCGCGCAGCGCACCCGCAGCCCCTCGCCCTCCGGACAGCGCGCGGGCGTCAGATCGTAGGCCTCCCAGAAGCCCCAGGGCCCGCGTAGATCGAGCGCTTCGAGCCGCCGGAGGTTCCGCAGCGCGGCCCTGGGCTTCACGGCCAGCGCGAGGAACGAGCTGTAGGGCGACACGACGTATTCCTCGTCCATGTCCCGCCGCAGGGCCAGGGCCGCGCAGCCGTGGGCCTTGTAGCGGTAGCACATTGCGAGATCGAGCGCCCCGTAAGCGCTCTCGGAGCAGCCCCAGGGGGCGCGCATCGTCCTTCCCCGCCGCCGCTGGACGTAGAGGCAGAAGCGCGCACTCTCGTGCAGCAGGCTGTGGGGCAGGAGGGGGAGCAGCAGCTCGGGCATCAGGTACTCGAACGCGGTCCCGGTCCAGCTCGCCATGCCCCGCCGCCGCCCGCAGACGAGCTGCGCCCGGCTCATGCGCCGCCACAGGGTCCGGGGCGCGTCGCCCCGGGCCACCGCCAGATAGGCGGTCAATCGCGCCTCGGAGCAGAGCAGGTCGTAGTGCCCCTCGCTCAGCGCGTCC
>JAFSRS010000059.1 GCA_017445985.1 Oscillospiraceae bacterium
CGCGCAGAGCGGGATTCGACGTTGACGCAATTGGTAAGGTAGACGGGCCGCCGAGGGCGGCGGCCCCTACATCAAATCTTTTGCTTTCAGTGATTTGCCTTTTTGCTGAATTAAGCCGATAACCAGTATCCCAATTTATCCACTCGCTGGAGGAAAGAGTTGAGGTATCGCCGCAGGCAATACCTCAGCTCTTTCCTATCAACTAACAACTATAAACTGTCAACTATGAACGATTCTCCGCCCCGAGCCCAGCTCGAAGTGATACTGCACGATGCCCAGGTCCAGCTTCGTATAAAAGCCCAGCCCGGCGACCTTCAGCGTCACCCGGTCCCCATCCCGCTCGAAGCGGAACTTCTGCTGGTTGACGGCGGTGGGGGCCAGGATGGCCGCCTCCAGACCGCGGCGGTACCAGTCCGGGTCGCCCTCCCTGTAATCGCTGACGTCCGTGATCGACTTGCCCTTGTGCGGCACGCCGTTCGTCGCGCCGTAGCCCAGGGCGATCACCAGATAGCGCTTTTCTCCCGGGCCTTCCTCGCCCTGGGCCTTGTCCTTCCGGTAGGTCAGGGCGACCCAGCAGGAGTTGATTCCCAGCTCCTGGGCCTTCAGGACCACGCGTTCTCCGTAATATCCGGCCTCCAGGTCCTTCCCCTTCGGCCCCACGAGCATGAGATAGTTCCTGCAGCCCCGGAACTGCCCGTAGCTGGGCTTTCCGGCCTGGAACGCCTCCGGCTCGTCGGTGATGAGCTGCATGTGCAGCCCGCTCTCGCGGTTGCAGGCGTCGATCTCCGCCCGCAGGACCGCGACGGCCTCCGGGTCCAGCGGCCTGTCCAGAAAGCTGCGGACGGAATGCCGCGCCCGCATCACTTCAAAAGCGTCCATACCGGCCTCCCTCACAGCTCCACCAGCTCATAGTCCCGGCTGCCGAAGCCCAGGGCCGCGGCGGCCTCGACGGTGTGGACGCCGTGGCGGCTCTCCACCCGTTCGATGAAATGCGCCTGACCGGGGTCGTCCTTGGCGGCGTAGACCAGGTCCAGACAGGCCTGGTCGATAGCCACGGGGTCCAGGGACGCGAGCACGCCGATGTCCTTCATGCAGGGGTCCTCCGCCACGGCGCAGCAGTCGCAGTCGACGGAGAGGTTCTTCATCACGTTGAGATAGGCGATCCGGCCCGCGAAATGTCGGTGCACGGAGGCCGCGGCGTCGGCCATCGCCTCGCAGAAGGCGTCCTGCTCCGCGTGCTTCTGCCAGGTCTCGATGTTGCTGTCGGTGACGCCGCCGGAGTGGATCAGGGCCTTGCCCGCGGCGGAAGCGCAGCCGATGGAGAGCTGCTTGAGCGCCCCGCCGAAGCCGCCCATCGGGTGCCCCTTGAAATGGGCGAGGACCAGCATCGAGTCATAATTGACGATATGCCGCCCCACGAGGTTCTGCTTGAGCACCTTGCCGTCCGGGATCTCCCAGACCAGGTCCGGTCCCTCGGCGTCCATGATATCCACGTCAAAGACCCGGCTCCAGCCGTGGTACTCGATCAGCTTCCGGTGCGATTCCGTGTGGTCCCGCACGCCGCCGGAGGCGTCGCCATAGGCGGTGTTACACTCCACGACGGTGCCGCGGACCGTCTCGATCATCGGCCGCCAGAAATCGGGCCGCAGAAAGTTCTGGTTGCCCTTCTCGCCGGAGTGGACCTTCGCCGCCACCCGTCCAGGCAGGGCCAAGCCCAGCGCCTCGTAGAGCTCCACGACCCGCTCGGGCGTGATGGTTCTGGAAAAATATACGACAGGCTTCATATCCGTTCCTCCTGTGATCCGAATGTTTTTTCAACAATTCCCATGATACGCCGGAACCGGCGGTCTGTCAAGAATGACAAACAATCCGGTTCTCTGCATATCGGCTCTTTACAAATCCATAAAAACGTATACACTCTTCTATATCGTTCAAAAAACGGAGAGGGTGACGGCGTGAATATCGCGTTGGAGCGGTTCAAATATATCCTCGCGGTGGTCCTGTACGGGACCATCGGGATGCTGCTGCGCTACGTCTCGGCGCCCAGCGAGCTGGTGGCGATGTGCCGGGGCTTGCTCGGCTCCGGCTTCATCCTGCTGGTCCTGCGGCTTCAGGGGCGGCGGCTGGACTGGGAGGCCATCCGGCGGAACCGGAAGTGGCTGCTGGTGGCGGGCGTCAGTCTGGGCCTGAACTGGATCTTCCTCTTCGCCGCCTACATGCAGACCACGGTGGCGATCGCCAGCCTGTGCAACTACATGGCGCCGCTGATCGTGATCCTGATCGCGCCCCTCGCGCTGCGGGAGCGCCTGGACAAACGAAAAATGCCCTGCGTGGCAGCGGCATTTCTCGGGATCGTATTGGTTTCGGGCGTGTGGAACGGCGGGGCCGGAAGTCTGTCCGGCGTGATCATGGGCCTGCTGGCGGCGGTCTGCTTCGTGGTCATCGTGATCTGCAACCGGAAGCTGCGGGATATCCCGGCGCTGGACCGGTCCGTGGTCCAGCTCGCCCTGTCCGCCCTCACGATCCTGCCCTACGTGCTGTTCCACAACCGGGGCGTCGTCCTGACCCTGGACGCCCGCTCGGTCCTGATTATCCTGACCCTCGGCGTGCTCCACACCGGGCTGGCCTACTGCTGGTATTTCAGCGGGATGGGCAGCCTGCCGGTGCAGACCGTGGCGATCCTCGGCTATCTGGAGCCGGTGGTCTCCGTCCTCTGCTCCGCCCTCTTTCTGCGGGAGGCCATGGGCCCCGCCGGATGGATCGGAGCCGTTTTGATCATCGGCGCCGCCGTCGTCAGCGAAAGCCTTGCGGAATAGTTGATAGTTGTTAGTTGGTTAGTTATTAGTTGTTAGTAGTGGCAAATTGGGATTTGTGCAAATGAATCTGTAGGGACGGCTCTCAGCCGTCCGCCGTAACGATTCCCGCCCACGCCGTAGGGAGCGATCCCCTGATCGCTCCGCGTTCCGCCATGCCCGGACGTCGCATTCCGCCCCGCGCATCGCGCGGGGCGGCGGCGCGATCA
>JAFSRS010000060.1 GCA_017445985.1 Oscillospiraceae bacterium
ATGGGTATCGTTTTTTCGTAGGGGCGCTTCACGAAGCGCCCCGAGACTGTAGACAAATATCGTTCCAATGTAAATTGGGATTTGGCGAGATCATGTTCGTAGGGGCGACCCTGTGTGGTCGCCCGTCCGTAACGATGATTGACAGCGAAAAGGAAAAAAAGCACACGGAAAGATTTGTCATTCCGAGCCAGTCCACAGACTGGCGTGGGAATCCCACAATATACGCATCAGCCTGAAGGTGGGATTGCCACACCAGTGCTGCGGCACTGGTTCGCAATGACAGACTTGGAGGTTGGCGCCTTTGACGTTTCGTTGGTAAAACCATCACGTTCGGGCGACCACACAGGGTCGCCCCTACGAACACAATATTACGGCGGCGCATCGCCTCGCCAAATCCCAATTTGTCTACACGCTGCGGGCGCTTCGTGAAGCGCCCCTACAAATGATTGTTTGGTCTCCGCTTTTTGTCGTTCCGTCGGGTAAACCGTCACATTTCGGGTGCCCGCGCAAGGGTCGCCCCTTGGGCTTTTCCCGCCTTTCAAAAATCCTTCCGCAAGCAGCAGAACGTGTGCCCCCGCGGGAAGTCCTCCGCGACGGAACAGACGGTATAGCCGCGCTTCCGAAAAAACTCCGCCTGCCAGTCGAAGCACCAGAGCAGCGCGAGGTAGGCGCCCTTTTCCCGTGCCTCCCGTTCGACCTCCCGCAAGAGCCGCGTTCCCAGGCCCTGACCGCGGTAAGGCTCCTCCACCCAGATATCCAGGAACAGGTCGTCCCAGTCGCAGATATCCGCTCTGATCCCGGCGACCAGCTTTCCCTCCTCGTCGACGAGCTTCCGGCTCAGCGTCTCTTCCTCCCGCACGCCGGGCGCGAAGGCCTTGTTGTGGGCAACCAGGCCCTTGACAATGAGCTCCCCGTCCTCCTTGCTGCCGAGCTGCACCGGGTACTCCGCCTCCGGCAGGGGCTTCGACGGGACGTAGTCCTCGGACGGGCGGTCCAGCCGCTTGTAAAGGCAGTAGTTCGCGTGGCCCCGCGGCCAGTTCTCAATGGTCCCCCAGACCGCGTAGCCGTGCTTCTCGTAGAGGGGTCTGGCCTGAAAGGAAAAGGTCCCCAGCGTCGAGACGTAGCAGCCCCGCTCCCGGAACACCCGTTCCGCGTTGCGGATCAGCAGCGAGCCCAGGCCCAGGCGGCGGTAGCGCTCGTCCACCCAGAGGATATCCAGGTCCCCGCACTTCCAGGGGTCGATCCCCAGGAGGCTTCCGGCGATGATATTTCCCTCCGCGTCGGTGATCTTGTAGACCAGCTTTTCCTCCTCCGCCCCCGGCACCGCCGGGGCGTGGAGGTACTGGTCCTCCTCCAGCTTCTCGTCAATGTATTTCTCGTCGCCCTCCTCGAAGGGCTTCGTTTCACAGTTCATTTCATTCCTCCGTCACTCTGAATCTCAGAGCTTCCGCCCCGTCTGTCCGTACAGGCTCAGGCCGTTTTCGTCAAAGCTGAGGTCGCCGTCCAGGTCCTTGATCCCGAAGATGTTCTCTCCCAAGGGGTACATCCGCAGCTCATAGCCGCGCGATGAATTGGCGGCCTTCGCGTACAGCTCGCCGTCCTTCCGGACGATCTCCTCGATTCGGAACTCTCCGATCTTGTAATCGTATTTCCCGACGATGGCGTCCCAGCCGCTCCGGTCCGGGTCCATCACGGCCAACTCCTCAATGCCGCGGACGCGCTCCGGCGTTTCATCCCGGGCGACAGCCTTCATCGCCCGGAAAAAGGACTTGCTGGCCCGCTCGTCCCGCACGTCGCGGCAGCGGAGCAGGATCAGGACGCGGTCCGCGTCCACAAAGCGCTCATACCAGGTACTGTAGCCGGGCCAGCCGCCGCTGTGGCAGAGGATCAGGCCCAGGTCCGGGTGGTCCAGAATGTCCCAGCCAAAGCCGTAGTTGTATGCGACGCCGTCGTCCTCCTCGACAGCCGGCACTCCGCTGTTGAGCAGCCCCGGCGTGGCCATGAGGCGCTGTTCTTCCTTTGTGAGCACGGACCCGGCCCGCAGAGCCCGGTCCCAGGCGTACAGGTCGAGGACGTTGGAGTGGACCAGCCCGTCGCCGTTCGCGCCGTCACAGGTGACGGCCTCGCTCTCCTCCGGCAGCTCGTCGGGCAGCGCGTAGCGCTCCGCGCCCAGCGGGAGCGACAGGCCCCAGGCCAGATTCGGGATCGTGACGCGGTCTTTGCGGCGGTGGTACACGCGCGTCGCGGTCATCCCGGCGGGCTCGAACAGGCGCTCTCGCAGGAAGTCCTCAAAGGGCCGGCCCGCGACCTGCTCCACGATCTGCGCCAGCAGACAGTAGCCGGTGTTGGAATACTCCCACTGTTCGCCCGGCGCGAAGCTCGGCTCTTCCCCGCAGTCCCGGAGGAAGCGGACGATCACGTCGTTGCCGGGGATCGTGCCCTCCTCTTTTGCGATTTTGTCCACCCAGTCCATGTAATCCGGCAGCCCGCCGGTGTGTTGGAGCAGGTGCCGGAGCGTGACGCCGGGATAGGGCAGCTCCGGGTAGAATTTTGTGATCTCGTCGTCCAGCGAGAGCAGGCCCTCGCGCCGCAGCAGCAGGACCGCCGCGGCGGTGAACTGCTTGGTCACGGACGCGAGATCGAAAACCATGTCCTCCCGCAGGGGGATCGTGTCTTCAAGGTCGCTCCAGCCGACCGCCCCCTTGGAAATGATCTCGCCGTTTTCGGCGTACAGCCAGGCCCCGTTGAAGGCGCCCTGCGCGTTGGCCTCCCGGACCAGCGCCTCAATTTTTGCTTTCTTGTCCATTTTCATGCCTTCGATCACAGCTTCAAAACGGCGACGATCTCGTCCCCGTCTTTTTCTCCGTTCTCCACGAAGCCCATGGAGCGGTACAGCTCGCGGGCGGTCTCGTTCTCCGGCTCGTAGGAGAGCTCGCAATACTCCTCGATCCCGCGAGGCCAGGTGCGGATGAAGTCCAGCGCCAGCCGGATCGCCTCTCTGCCGTAGCCCCGGCCCTGATAGCGCTTGTCGATCATCAGGCGCCAGAGGCTGTAGTTGTGCTTCAGCGCCGCCGGGGGCGTTTCGCCGTCCAGCTCGTACAGCGCCGCCTCGTTGTGGCCGATCATCAAAAAGCCAACGACCCGCTTGTCGTTGTAAATGGCGAAGGGGAAGGCGCTGCAGCCGGTCCCTTGCGCGGCGTAGGCCTGTACGACGCTGATCTCGTTGGACGCGACGAAGCTCTTCTGGTCCCGCTTCACCTTGAGGTCCAGAACGTCCCAGATATTTTTCGCGTCGATCTTTTCCAAATGGATCATAGTGCTGTTCTCTCTTAAAATATTATTATTTCCCCGAAACCGTCACGCCGTCGAAGGCGATGAAGGGCAGGCTGCACCCGCCGTCCCGCAGCGTCTCGCGGCTGAGGGCGCGGAGCTTTTGCAGCATGTCCGCCACGCTGCCGCTGATCATCGTCTCGCTCAGGGCGTGAGAGAGCTTTCCGTTCTCGATCAGGAAGCTGTTCTTCGCCACGCCGGAGAACTCGCCGTTGGGCGCGGGCTCTCCGCCGGAGAAGCGCATGACCAGTACGCCGCGGTCGATCCCGGCGATGATCTCGTCCAGGGTCTGCTTCCCGGCGGGGATATGGGGCCAGGGCAGCCAGCGGTCGACGGGGCAGGCCGCCCGGACGCCGCCGGTCTTGTTCGCGCCGTATTGGCTCAGCATGAAGCCCACCAGCCGCCCGTCTCGGATTACCTCCCAGTTCTCCGCGGGGTAGCCCTCGCCGGTCCAGCGGTCCCCCGCCACCACATCCGCGGCGCGGGGCGCGAAGGACAGGCTCAGCCGCGGGTCCGCGACGGGCTGCCCCAGCTTGTCCTTCCAGATGCTGGTCCCGTCGATCAGCGGATCGTCGGCGATGAAATTCCACTGGACCGTGCTGAGGATCAGTTCGGCCAGGGCGTTCGGGGCCAGGATCACAGTCCCGGTGAATTTCCCGTCCAGCGGGGCGTTGTCGACCTGCCGCTCCACAGAGGACAGCTCCCACTCGATCAGACCGCAGTCGAGGAAGGGCTTGTCCAGGGAGGGCAGCATCACGCCCCCGTAATAGAAGCTGCTGCTCTTGTCCCCATCGTGGGCGGAGTAGCTCAGGGAGAGCTCGTAGCAGCCCTCCGCGCTGCGGCTCGTGACGCCGCCGCTGGTCCTGCAGACCGCGCGGGTAACCACGTGCTTCGCGTAGCACTCCTCCAGGACGATCTTCGGATGGCGCTTCGCGACCTCCTCCGCCAGCTCCTTCGTCCGCGCGAACAGGGCCTCCGCATCGCAGACCAGCGGCCCCGCCGTGTTTGTTTCGTCCCGCGCCTCGGAATCAAATTCCCAGGCCGCGTCCGGCTCCGCGCTCTCCGCCGAGGCCACGCAGTCCGTCACGGCCTTCTGGATCGCCGCGTCGTCGAAGCTGTTGATCTCGACGCTCCCCTTGCGCCGGTCCTTAATCAGGGAGAGCTGGACGCTTCGGTCGAACAGCGTCCGCAGCAGGGAGAATTCCCCGTTGAACAGGTTGAATTCCCGGGTTTCCGTCTCCCGCGTGACGCAGAGCGCGGCGTTCGCCCCGGCCTCCCGCGCGGCGTCCAGGATCTTTTGGGCCAGATATTCCAGTTGTTCCATATTATCGTCCTCCTATAAGGACCTTACACCTTAGCGCGGGGCCGCCCAGGCCCACGGGCATCGGCTGCTTTTTGCCGCAGAAGCCGTAGCTCTCCCATTCGACCCGGTCGCCCACCATGTCCACGGTTTTCAGCATGTCGAAGGCGACGCCGGAGATCGTGGTGTCCAGCAGCGCCCGGCCCAGCTTCCCCTTTTTGATCTCATAACCCATCGTGATCCCGAACATGAACTCGCCGGTGGTGTCCGCCTGTCCGTTCTCTGTGGCGGTCAGGTAATAGCCCTCGTCCACGGAGGCGATCATGTCCTCCAGTTGATCCTTTCCGGGGTGAATCGCGGTGTTGCGCATCCGGACCAGCGGCTCGTCGGAGAAGAGCCAGGCCCGCGCGTTGCCACGGGGCTCCGCGCCGAAGCGCAGCGCGGTCTCGCGGGAGTGCATATAACCGGTCAGGATGCCGTTTTCGATGATTGGCACGTCCCGCGCCGGAACGCCCTCGTCGTCCACGTACACCGGCAGCGGACAGGGCGCTCCGAAAGCTGTGTGGGCGAAGTCGCTCAGGCTCACCAGCTCACTGGCGACGCGCTTGTGCAGGCAGCGGCCCGCCACGGTGCCGTTGAGCACCCAGTCCGCCTCCACCGTGTGCCCCACGGCCTCGTGGGACAGCATCCCGGTCAGCTCCCCGCCCAGGATCACGGTCCGCAGTCCCGCGTCGGCGTAGACGCCCTCACGCTTTTGCATGAGCTGCTCATAGAGCCGGTCGATCTCCGGGTAGAGGGCCGCCGGATCGGTGAAATTCGTATCAAAGGTCCCAGCCCCGCCGATGGCCCGGAAGCGCGAGACCGGCGTCCCCGCCGGCGTTTCGGCGGTCAGGCTTACGTAGACATAGGAGCGCGGTGAGACGGTGTGGGCGTCCGTGCCGTCGGAGACCGCCAGCAGCTTCTCCATGGAGTCCTCCGTCGCGTGGAGACGGCGGGAAAGCAGCTTCGGATATTTCGCCGCGATATAGCCGTCCAGCGCCCGGATGAAATCCACATAGACGCGCTGCTCCGGATCGCCCATCGCCGCGCAGCGCACACAGCCCCCCGGCGCGGGCGGCAACGCCGGGCGGTCCCCCGGCGCGTGGGCGCTCAGGAAAGCCGCGTTTTCCGCCGCGGCCAGCAGTACCCGCTCCGCGGCCTCGGAGCTGCAATCCGCCATGGAGGAAAAACCATAGCGCCCGCCGCGGTACACCCGCGCGCTGACGCCGGAGTAGTCCGCGCGGGTGTTATGCACGACGTCCCCCGCCAGCAGGATCACGTCCCGCTCCCGGTTGCGCTGCATCCGCAGCTCGGTGTGCGCGCCGGGCTCAAACAGATTCTTCTTCGCTGTGATCACGTCCTCAAGCATAGGACGCCTCCTCTCCTTCCGCGCTTGTCTTTCTTTGCTCGCGGATGATTCTTTGAATGCTTTTCTCCGACAGGGAAAACTGTTGGGCCAGCTCCTCCGTACCGACGCCCGCCTGCCGGGCCTCGTAAATGACGCGGTTTCGCTCGCAGAAGAACGACCTCGCGCTGGTCCCGCTGCCCCATTCCTGTTTCACCCGCCGGGGAATGTAGATCGATCTCCCGTCTACATACTGTTGGATCTCTTCCAATAATTCCTTTGGCAGAAGCTCTTCCGCCTTTCTGTAGCTCATAATGCGCCTCTTTTTCCGGTATATCGAGTACATCTGAGCTTATCGTACCAATTATTTAAGCTCAGACGGTGAAGCCCTCACATGGGATGGTCTTGAACATGAAACCGCGCCTCCTTTCCGGTTATTTGATTTACAAAATGAATATACATGATTTTCCACACTCTTGCAAGCTCAAATACATTTGAAAACAAAGTTGCGCATGATAAAATGACGGAATATGTCGAGGAGGGCTTATACCGCCCCGACATATTCCGTCATTCGATTGTTCACTTTGCCATTTCGCCCGCCAGGCTTTGGGAGAACAGCCGCCGCACCTCGTCCACGCTGTCCGTCTGTCCCAGGGCCCACATCAGCTTCGTGATCGCGGCCTCGGTGGTCATGTCGCGGGCCTCGATGGCCCCCTGCTCCAAAACCTTTTGTCCGGTCTGGTAGAGCCGGAAGTCGCTGCTCTCGTAGAGGCACTGGCTGCTGACGACCACGCACATGCCCGCCTGGGTAACGCGGCGCAGCTCCTCCACCAGGTTCCGGCGAATGAAGTGCAGCCCGCCCGCGCCAAAGGCCTCGATCAGTAATCCCCGGTAGCGCCGCTCCAGCAGCATGTCGAAAATTCGCGGGTCCAGCCCCGGCGTCAGCTTCAGCAAAAAGACCTCTCGGCATAGCTTGTCCCGCAGGACGCAAGGTCCCTCCACCGCCGGGATCGCCGCATCGTCGATGCTCAGCCCCGCGGCGCTGACGCGGCCCACAGGCGGGTGATTCACGCTCTCAAAGGCCGCGAAGTCCATCGTGTGGGTCTTGACCGCGCGGCAGCCCAACAAAATCTTCCGGTCGAAGGCGACGAACACGCCCCGCCGCCCGGAGGCCGCCATCGCGAAGGCGGCGCGGAGGTTGTCGGTCCCGTCGCTGAGCGGATGGTCCAGCGGGAGCTGGGAGCCGGTCAGCACCACGGGCAGCTCGATCCCCAGCAGCATATAGGTCAGCATACTGGCGGTATAGGCCATCGTATCGGTGCCATGGCTGATGACGATCCCATCGTAGTCCCCCCGCGCCGCCCAGACGCTGCGGGCGATGAGCTGCCATTCCTCCGGCTGGATGTTGGAGGAATCCAGCTCCAGGATGCTGCGCACCGTCAGGTCGTAGTCCCGGCGGAGGAATTCCAGCCGCTCGCTGAGATAATCCGCCCCGCCCGCCGGGGCCAGGCCCTCAGAGGTGGGCTGAGAGGCGATCGTCCCGCCGGTGGCAAGGAGTAGGATGTGTTTCATGGAAATTCTCCATTTCATTGAAAAATCCCGTTGCATTCGCAACGGGATTTTTCTTGGTGCGCGAGGGGGGAGTCGAACCCCCACGCCCGGAATGAGCACCGGCACCTGAAGCCGGCGAGTCTACCAATTCCACCACTCGCGCATTTTTGCCGCACTCGGAAGTGCTTGATTATAATAGCACCAACCTCGGCAAATGTCAACAGGTTTTTTAATTATTTTTTTGCGGCGCCAGCCCCAGCTCGGCGGCGTGCTCGCGCATGCCCTCGATGCAGATCCCGGCGACCTCGGACAGCTCCATGCCCAGCAGCTCGCAACCGTTCACGATCAGCGCCCGGTCACACTTCGCCGCAAACTTTTTGTCCTTGAATTTCTTCATGAAGCTTTTCACCTCCAGGTCCAGCAGACCGTTCGGGCGCATCCGGGCGGCGGCCTGGATAATGCCGGTCAGCTCGTCCACGGTGTAGAGGCTCTTTTCCATCGGCGTCTCCGGCTTGACCTCGCTGCAATGGCCGTAGCCGTGGCTGAGGATCGCGCGGATGTCCGATTCCTCCACCCCCGCGGCCCGCAGCGGCTCCGCCGTGTGCTGCAGGTGCTCCTCCGGCCACTGCTGATAGTCGTAGTCGTGCAGCAGGCCCACCGCCTGCCAGTGCTCCACGTTCTCCCCGAAATGCCGCGCCATCGCGCCCATCGCGTAACTCACGTTCTTCGCGTGGAAGATCAGGGATTCCTCCGTCACCGTCTCCGCGGTCAGCGCCCGCGCCTGTTCCATGGTTAACATCATATGATCCTCCTAAGTTTTGTTCGCAGGGGCGACCCTGTTTGGTCGCCCGTAGCGTCGATCTTTTCGCCGGCTGTGATCCGCGGGCGACCACACAGGATCGCCCCTACGGCGTAGCGATGGCGTTGCTGAGCGCCGCGAGCTGTTCCAGGCTCAGGGTCTCCCCTCTCACCTGCTCCGGCAGGCCGCATTGGGCGATCGCCGCCGCGGCGCGGTCCCGCGGGAGGCCCAGGCCGTTGGTCAGGGCGTTGCAAAGGGTCTTGCGCCGCTGGGCGAAGGCCGCGCGGACCAGTTGGAAGAATCGGGCCTCGTCCGTCACGGCGGCGGGCGGCGCGGCGCGGCGGGTCAGGCGCAGAACGGTGCTGGTGACGTGGGGCGCGGGCACGAAGCTGCCGCGCGGTACGTTGAACAACGGTTCCAGCTCATAGCGCCACTGGAGCTGGATCGGCGCGACGCCCCAATCCGGCGTTCCGGGCCGGGCGCAGAGCCGCTGGGCGGCCTCCTTCTGCACCATCACGGTCATGGCGTCAAAGCAGCCGGACTCCGCCAGCTTAGTCAAAACCGGGGTCGTGATGTTGTAGGGCAGGTTCGCGCAGACGACGGCGCGGACACAGCCGGCAAACGATTTCGCAGCCAGCGCCGGGATATCCACCCGCAGCACGTCGGCGAACAACAGCTCCACGTTCCCGCAAGGCGCCAGGGACTCAGCCAATACGGGCCGCAGCGCCCCGTCCAGCTCCACGCTCAGCACCCGCCGCGCCCGCTTCGCCAGCTCCACGGTCAGACAGCCGACGCCGGGCCCGATCTCCAGAACGCCGGTCTCCCCGTCCAGCTCCGCGGCCTCAGCGATCCGCACGGGCACCGAAGCGTCGCAGAGGAAGTTCTGTCCCATGGACTTCGAGAAGCGGAAGCCATGCCGCTCCAACAGGGCGCGGAGGGTCACAGGGTCGGTCAGGTTCATGGTATGGCCTCCGTTGTGGTTAAGGGATAAGGGATAAGGGACAAGGGATAAGGGATAAGGGACAAGGGATAAGGGACAAGGGATAAGGGATAAGGGACAAGGGATAAGGGATAAGGGATAAGGGATAAGGAGGGGGATGAATATTGGTACCAGAACGAAAACCAGGCTCTTTTCCCTTTTCCCTTATTCCTTTTCCCTTATTCCTTTTCCCTGATTTCCTTTTCAAACGCCTGCCTCTTCGGGTCGCGCTTTGGCTCGTCCACCAGGACGTGTCCCCGGAACTGGTAGCCGCAGCGGTTCAGCAGGGCCTTCATCGCCTCGTTGTGCCGGTGGGTGTCCACCCGCATGGATAGCGCGCCCATGCCGCGGGCCAGCTCCTCCCCGGCTTCGATCATCCGGTCCGCAAGGCCGCTGCCCCGGAACTCCGCCTCCACCGCGGTCATGTGCAGGGAGGCGTAGGGACCGTCGAAGCGCCATTTTCCGTCGGTGATGAGATCGTAGTTCGGCTGGGGCTCCATCGTCAGGCAAAAGACCGCGGCGGGCCGTCCGGCGTAGCTCAGGATATAGCAGTCTCCCGCTTCGATATGGGCGGCCAGGTCCGTTTCGTCGGGGTAGTCCCCCTGCCACTGGTCCACGCGGTGGCGCTTCAGATAGTTCCGCGCCTGGCGGAGGATCAGCGAAAGCGCCGGGATATCCTCCGGCGCGGCGGGACGGCATTCGATGGGCTCGGTCAGGACCTTGCGCCGCGCGTCGCGCTCCAGCTCACTCAGCAGCTTCTGATCCGCCGCGTCCGGCGTGAAGCGCTCGAAGAGCTCCGGGCGCTTCTCCCGGGTCCGCAAAAGCATCTGTTTCCGCCGCCAGCGGTCGATCTCCGCCTGGTTGCCGCCGCGCAGCACCTCCGGCACCGTGCGGCCCTCCCAGGTCTCCGGGCGCGTGTATTGCGGGTATTCCAGCAGCCCGTCCCAATGGCTCTCGCCCGTGTAGCAGGCCGCGTCGGAGAGCACGCCCGGCACGAGGCGGCAGACCGCGTCGGTGACCGCCATCGCCGCCAGCTCCCCGCCGGTCAGCACGAAGTCGCCAAGGGACAGCTCCTCGTCCACGCAGGCCTCGATGAAGCGCTCGTCCACGCCCTCGTAGTGGCCGCAGACCAGGATCAATTGCTCATACTCCGCCGCCAGCTCCCGCGCCCGCTGCTGGGTGAAGGTCTTGCCCTGGGGACTGAGGTAGATCACGCGGCGCTTCCGGTCCCCGGAGGCGGCGACCACGGAATCCAGACAGCTTTTCAGCGGCTGCGCCATCATCACGCAGCCCCAGCCGCCGCCGTAGGGGTAGTCGTCCACCTGATTCTGGCGGTTTTCCGTATAGTCGCGAATCTGAACGCAGTTGATCTCCAGAATGCCCTTTTTCGCCGCGCGGCCCAGGATGCTTTCGTGCAGCATCTCGTCCATGTGCTGCGGGAACAGAGTCAGAATATCGATCCTCATTTACATGCCCTCGATCAGGTGAACGGTCAGGGTCTTCGCCGCGACGTCGGTTTTCCGAATGAATTCCGGCACGGCGGGGATCAGATGCTCCCGCTCGCCCCGCACGACGTAGACGCGGTTGCCGGGCAGGTCCATCACGTCCTCCAGCGTTCCGAGCTCCGCCCCGTTCTCCGTGACGACCCGCGCGCCCAGGATGTCCGCAAGGAAAAACGTCCCCTTCGGCAGCTTCGCGTCGGCCTTGCGCAGGCAGAGCACCCGGCGCTTGAGCGCCATCGCGGCGTTCACGTCCTCCACGCCCTCCAGCGCGGCGATCACGCAGCCCTTGTGGACGCGGGCGGAGCGAACGCGGACCGGGTCCCCGTCCAGATACAGGGTTTTGAACTTCGCCAGGAACTCCGGCGAATCCACCCAGGGCACGATCTTGACCTCGCCCCGGACGCCGTGGGTGTTGACGATCTCCCCCGCCTCGATCAGTTCGATTTCCGACATGTTTATCACCATCCGTATGAAGCAAACAATTTGGTCCAGTATACCACAATCGGAACAGTTTGCAAGCCGTGAACTGTAGTTTTAAAACAGGGGCCGCTGCGGATCTCCGCAGCGGCCCCTGCCGCTCAGTTAATTACGGGTCTCCCCGTATCGGTCGTTGGTTTACTGCTGGTTGAAACGATACAGGAAGGTGATGATCTCGCTGCGCTTGCAGGTCTGCTTCGGGGCAAAGAGGGTCTCGGTGATGCCCTTGACGATCTCCTTGGCCGCGGCCCAGTTGACCGCATCGAAGTAGTAGTCATCCTCCTGAACGTCGGTGAAGTTGCTGACGCTCGTGACCGCTTCTGCCTTGGCATAGCGGAACAGCAGAGCGACGGTCTGGCCGCGGGTGACAGTTCTCTCAGGCGCGAAGAGGGTCTCGCTCACGCCCTTGACGACGCCGACCTCGGTGGCCCACACGACGGCCTTGTAGAACTCGTCGTCAGCGTTCACGTCCTCGAACTGGCATTCCGTGCTCTTGGGCTCGGGGCTGCCGGCCATACGCCAGATGAAGGTGACCATCATGGCGCGCGTGCAGTCGCCGTTGGGCACGAAGTGCGTCTCGTCAATACCGTTCGCGATGCCGTTATCGGCGGCCCAGTTGACGGCGTTGTAATACCAGCTGTCGGGATCCTGGACGTCGACGAAGTGGTAGTTGTCCTCATCGCCGGGCTCGTCGGGCTGCTGAGGCTCAGTGGGCTCAGTGGGCTCGACCACGATGAAGTGGTTCTCGACGGACTTATCATCGGTGAAGGTCTCGCCGTTGAACTCGACGGTGGCGGTATAGACGGTGGTGTTGCCGGTCTTCACGCTGGAGACAGTCGCCTCGACGGTCTGCTCGTCATCGCCCTCGGCGCAGACGAACTTGGCGCTGGCGGACTTGTAGTCCTTGCTCCAGGTCCACTCGGGCTCGCCGTAGCTGTGGCCGGTGGCGGGCAGGACGACGGTCTTGGTCTGAGCCTCGAAGGCCTCGTTGGCAAACGCGGCGCCGGTGTAGACGGTCTGGCCGTCCTCGGTGCAGCTGGGATTGGTGGTCTCGGCGGTGGCGCTCACGGTTTCGACGTCGTACTTGCCGCAGGTGGAGCAGATCCGGGTCGCGGTCACGGTGGCGTTATCATAGCTCCACACGTAGCTGACCTCGCCCCAGCTGTGGCCGGTGGCGGTGATGGGACGGGTCTCGCTGGCGCCGCAGCGGCCGCAGTAGTGGGCCTCGATACCGTTGGACTCGCAGGTGGCGGGGGCCAGGACGATCCAATCGCCGTAGTTGTGGCCCAGGGCTTCGATCGCGGTGGTCTCACGGCTCAGCTCTTCGCCGCAGACGGTGCAGTACACGACCATGTCGTAGCTGCCGGCGGCGGTGCAGGTGGGCGCGACGTCGTTCTCGCGGACAGCCTCGGCCTCGGTGTGACCCAGGGCCTCGACGGTGTAGCTCTCGCGGCTCAGCTCCTCGCCGCAGTCGGCGCAGTACACGACCATGTCGTAGCTGCCGGCGGCGGTGCAGGTGGGCGCGACGTCGTTCTCGCGAACAGCCTCAGCCTCGGTGTGGCCCTCGGCCAGGATGGCGGTCTCGGCGACGGCGACGTCAAAGGCCTCGTTCTCGAACACGGCGCGGTATCTCATCAGGCCGTCCTCAGTGCAGGTGGCCTCGCGGATGACCTCGGACTCGCTGTCGGCGGTCTCGGTCTCGACGTGGCTCGCGTCGGTGTTGCAGGTGCGGGTGGCGGTGACGCTGCTGTAGTCGTCGGCCCAGACGTAGCTGATACCGCTCCAGTCGTGGCCGGTGGCCTCGACGGTGACGCTGTAGGTATCGTTGTAGGTTGCGCCTTCGAAGGAAACGGTGGCGATGTAGTTGTTCTCACCGGTCTCGGTGCAGGTCGGCGCGAAGCTGGTGATCTCGTCCAGCATGGGGACGGTGGTCTTCGTGACCTCGTCGTCGCCGTGCTCGCAGACGAAGGTGGCGGCGGCCAGGCTGCCGTCCGCGGCCCAGGTCCAGGTGGGCGCGCCGTAGCTGTGGCCCAGGGCGGGGGCGATCTCGGTGCTGCTCACGCTGACGGGCAGCTCCAGACCCTCGACGGTGACCTCGGCGCTGTAAGTGACGTAGCCTTCCTCGGTGCAGGTGGGCTCGTAGCCTTCCAGATACTCGACGGTGATGTCGGTGCTGGTGCCGCTGGTGGTGTGGCTCGGATCGTTCCGGCAGACCATGTTGACGGTCACGCTGCTGTAATCCTCAGCCCAGACGACGTCGTCCACCTCGGCGAAGTCCCAATCGTGGCCGGTGGCCGGGAGCACGACGGTCTTGGTGTCGGTGTAGTCCACGCCGTCCACGGTCACGGTGGCGGTGAAGACGGTCTCTCCATCGGCCTCGCATTCGGCGTCGGTGGTCTCGCTGGTGATGACGGCGTTCTCGACGACGGCGTCCTCGCCCTCGCCCCAGGTGGCGGTGGCGGCGGTGTAGCCGACGACGTTCTCTTCCTCATCCAGCTCCTCGGTCCAATCCCAGGTGGGAGCGCCAAGGATGTTCAGGGTGATCTCGACGGGCTCTTCCGCAACGGCGGTGTCGTCGTCGCGCTCAAGGGTCTCGACGATGACGGTGGTGTTGAAGCCCTCGTCCTCGTCATAGTCATAGGCGAACTTCACGGTCGCCAGGGTCTCACCGGCGTCGATCAGGCCGGCGAAGGCGTAGGCGAAGGTGATGGTGCCGGCGGTCTCGTCCACATGGACGGAGTAGTAGTCCAGGTCGCTCTCGACGGAGAGGACGCTGAGCTTCTCGGCGTCGTAGCTGACGGTCATCAGGCCGTTGCTGGTGTCGTCCTCGTCGAAGAGGCGGACGGCCAGGACGTTGCCCTCGTCCTCGGTCTCCTCGGAGGGCAGATCGCGCTCGGCGGCCTGGAGCTCGACCTTGCCGCGGGTGGCGTTGGTACCGCCCACGACCTTGTTGGCAGCGGGATTGCCGAGGTACTGCAGCTCGATCTCGCTGTTCAGAGCGATCTTCGGGGCGTTGGCCTTGGCGAAGCCGTCGAAGGCGCCGCCGCGGTTGAGTCTGTAAGCCTCATAGCCGGCGGGCACGGCGTTCTTGTTGGCGGTCTCGACGGTCTCGGGCTCGATGGGCGCGGTGCCGTCGATGATCTCGACACGGTCCACGTTGAGGCGGAACATATCGGAGATGTTGAAGTGGCGGATGGCGATGTAGACCTCAGTCTCTTCGGCGAAGTCGGCCAGGGAGGCGACGATGTTCTCATACTCGCCGGTGGCGACCATCTCATCGGAGATCGCGGTCATCGCGGTGGGATCGGGCGTGGTGCCGGCATAGAGCTGATAGTGCTCACCGGCCCAGCTCGGATCCTGACCGCGGACGTACAGGGACAGGCTGGGAGTTTCGATCCCGCTCAGATCGACGGCGGGAGAGATGGCCCAGTTGTCCGGGTTCAGGGCGACGCTGGAATAGGAAGCAGAGGTGATGAAGTACTGTCCGTCATAGGCGTAGTCAGCCAGGCTCTTGACAGACATGTACCAGTTGTTGCCGTCGCCGTCCACGTCCTCGAAGGTCCAGCCGTCGGCCTCGGGATCGGTCTCGAAGCTCCAGGTGTAGGCCGCGTTCTCGGAGGGAGCGGGAGGCTCGGGCGGGACGTAGTCCTCGGCCACGGTGGCCAGCACGTCGTAGCTGCCGATCAGGCCGGAGATGTTGTCGGCGTCGATCTGGCCGCAGAAGCCGACCTCGCCGGTCATGAAGTCGATGAACCAGACGTCCTTGGTGGCGTTGTCCGCGACGACCAGGCCGACCGCGTTGGGCACCAGAGTGGCGCTGATGACGTCGTACCTGTAGTCCATGACGTAAGCCATAGAGCAGGCTCCCTGATCGTCCAGCGTGATGCCGGTATCCATCATTTCGTAGAGGCCGTCAATTTCGCCGGCGGCGTAATCGACGTCCATCTCCCAGAGGACGCCGGCGGTGGTCAGGATGTAGTAGATATAGAGGCTGTCGTCCGACGGATCGGTGCCGGCGAAGGCGATGCCCGCCATATCGGGCAGATCGCTGCTCAGGTCCCAGCCATAGTAGTCCGGCTTCACCACCCAGCCGAGGCTGGTGGTAAACAGGGCCTTGTTCTCGTCCAGGGAACCGTCGCTGCCTACAAAGGTCGGGTAGTTGGCGATGTCCATGGCGGGATAGCTGGAATAGAAGGCATCGAAGGGATACTCGACCTCAGTGGTCAGGTCCTCGGCGTCGAGGGCGGTGATGCTGCTCTCGGTGCCGATCATGTAGATGTCGCCGGTGCGGGCGGCGCTGTAGGCCGCGAAGGGAGCCGCAGCCTTGACGTTGTAGGCCAGGCCGGCCAGGCTGACGGAGGCGAAGTGGTCGCCGCTCTCGTCGCTGACCTGCGCGGTCACGAAGGCCTCGACGCTGGTCAGGCCCTTGACGGTGACCGCGACCTCGGCGCTGATCTGATCGCCCGCGGCGTTGTTGTCCACGGTGGTGACCGTGACGGTGGCGGCGCCCTCGCCGACGGCGGTGATCAGGCCGGTTTCGTCCACGGTGGCGACGGACTCGTCGCTGCTCTCCACGGTGAACTCGTTGGTCTCGCCCAGCTTGACCTTGATGCTGAGCTGCTCGGTCTGGCCCTCATAGAGCTCGACCTCGGTCTTGTTGACCTTCAGGCTCAGGTCGGTGGCGGGGGTGTACTCGTACAGGCCGGTGACGGGCCAGACGTCCTTGTTGAAGTCGCCGAGCTCGGCGCACACGCTGGGATCCTCGGCGTCAACGGTGTAGAGGACGGCGGACTCGCCGCTGCCGTTGTACAAGGTGATGAACAGGAAGCCGCTCTCCGCGTCATAGACCATGGAGCCCCAGGTCTCGTTGGTGGGATCGGCAGTGCCGGTCAGGTCGATGCTCATGCTGCCCGCCTCTTCCATGTACAGGTAGCCGTCCATGGTCAGGATGAACACATAGAGCGTGCCGCTCTCGGTGGCGACATAGTAGAACGCGCAGTCCTCATATTCCTCGGCGTAGTCGCCGCGTCCGATGTAGGAGATCAGCGCCATGGGATCGGAGCCGAAATCGTCAGACAGATCGAAGTAGATCAGGCTGCCGGACTCGGGGTCGATCATGGTCAGATAGTTGCCGTAATAGGACGGTCCGATCACGCGGCCCACATGACCGCTGCTGACCAGCGCACCGTAGGCGTCCGCCATGTCGGCGGGCAGGGCGTCGGCGTCGCCGGGGATCCAGTCGCTGACGATGCCGCCCAGCTCGGTGAGCTCATAGGTGTCGGCATCGAAGGCGACCATCATGTCCTCGGTGGAGCCGTAGACCGTGTCGTCCACCAGAGCGCCCCAGCGGAGCTGGCCGACCTCGGCGAGGCCTTCCCACTCATTGGTGGCGTCGGTGCTGAAGACAGAGGCCATGCCCTTGCCTTCCTCGTTCCAGACGATGCCGCGCAGCTCGGCCACGGGGGGCTCCTCGACGGTCACATGGACGGTGGCCGTCAGGTTCGGGGCCGCCACGGTGGTGACGGTGACGTCCGTCTCGCCGACGGCGACGGCCTTGACCTCACCCTTGGCGTTGACGGTGGCGATGGACGTATCCGCGCTCTCGAAGGTGACGTCCTTGTCCTCCAGGGTCCAGGGGAAGACGTTGGCGGTGATGACGCCGGTCATGCCGCGAAGCAGGTTCATGTCCTCGGGCAGGGCCTCGACGCCGGTGGCCTCGGAGGCCGGGGTGACCGCCGCGCCCTTGCCGGGCACGATGATCAGACCATTCAGGCAGATGCCGAAGGTGGCATAATAGTTGCTGCTGTCGATGCTGTTGACGCGCTCGGCCTTGCCGTTGGAGGTGTTGACGGTCCACAGGTCGTGGTCGTAGTCGCGTGTGGCGTTGTAGTTGGCCGCGAGATACAGGGTCTTCGTGTTGTGGTCCCAGGCCAGGGCGCCGCCGTAGTTGTAGTTGTAGACGCCCATGACGCCGACGGCCTCAGCCGTGATCTCCTCAGGCTCGGGCTCGGGCTCTTCGACGGGCTCGGGCTCGACCTCGGGACGGCGGACCTCGACGGTGTCGACGACTACGCGGTACTGGTCAAAGCTGTTGTAGTGACGGATGGCCACATAGACCGCGGACTCACCCGCGAAGGCGGACAGGTCGGCGGTGTAGGTGGTCAGGGAGCCGGCGGGCTGGAAATCGTCGGTCAGCTTGGTCATATCCGCGATCTCCGCGCTGGTGCCGGCATACAGCGCCAGGGTCTCGGGGTAGGAGCCCAGGACGTTTCTGGCGGAGATGGAGAAGGTGGCCTCCGTGTCCTCGCTCAGGTCGATGGCGGGAGAGACGGCCCAGTTGTCGGGATTCACACCAGCGCCGCCGACATAGGAGGCGGACGCGATGTTGGTGCTGCTGTCCCAAGCCCAGTTGTTGCCGTCGCCGTCGGCATCAATGAGGGTGAACTCCGCCACGGCGTCTTCGCTGTCAAAGTCGTTGCCGTAGATCAGAGTCAGATCCTCGGGCTCGGTTTCCCCGGCATCAGCCGCGGCCAGCTTGAACTTGAACAGCTTGGCGGAGCTGGTGTTGCCGTAGTTGGCGACGTAGAAGGTGCCGTTGTCGTCGATGGCGAGCTTGTTGGCGACCGCGTTGCTGCCGCTCACGCCGTTCAGGGTGAGGATGACAGCCGGGGTCAGCTTGCCGGTGGTCAAATCCATGGTGTAGATCACGTTGTCGCTGCCCAGCACATAGAGCTGGCCGTCCACGTAGTTGTACGCCATGTCATAGATCAGATCGACGGTATCGCTGTAGCTGCCGACCTTCTGCGGGTCGTCCAGCTCGCTGATGGCGGCGGCATAGAGTCCGCCGTCGGCGGTGGCGATGAAGACATAGCCCTCGACATACTCGGCGGCGCGGACCGCGACGCCGGAGTTGGAGTAGACGCTCATGCCGTCATAGGCGCCGGTGTCGGTGTTGTAGTACAGAGCGGCGGGATCGAGCTCGATCCAGCGGTTGCCGCTGCCGGGCGCGTAGGCGGCGGAGGAGGCAGCCAGGATCAGGCCGCCCAGGTCGTTGGCCTGCGCGTTGCTGCCGGTGGAGAACTTCGCGGCATAGGTGTTGCCGGCGTAGTCGCCGACGACCAGCAGAGCGTTGGCGGGCAGCGTGACGCTGCTCAGATCCAGCGTGACCTCGACGGCCTCGCCGGGCTCGCTCTGCTCGGGCACGACGCCGAGGTACTCGACGGTGCCGCTCTTGTTCAGCACGCCCACATAGGCGATGTACTGGTTGTCCTGCGCCTTCACAAGGACGTTGCCGCTGATCAGGTCGAGGAACATGCCCTCCACCTCGGGCGCGGTGTTGTCCACAGTGACGGTGTAGGAGATGGACGCGCCCTCGCCCAGGACGCCGGACTCGACGACGGCCTTGAGGCCCTCGGCGTCGAGCACGCCGCTCTCCATCTCGTCGACGGTGCCGTTCTCCTTGGCGACCTGCACGGCGTAGTACTCAGGCAGAGCATACAGACCGATCGTGACGGTCTCGCCCTCCTGGACGCCCATGCTCTTCAGGGTCTTGTTGACGCTGAAGCTGCGGGAGCCGGTGTTGCGCCAGGCGCCGCCGTTGACGTAGTAGTACGGGGCGTAGACGTTGCCGTTGATGGAGCTGGTGCCGATGACCTTGCCCTCCGCGTCGGTCACAACGAAGGCCAGGGTGCCGATGTTGCGGATCGGCATGTAGTTGAAGCCCGCGATGGCGTGCTCGCCGTTCACGGCCAGACGGTCGGCGGGGAACTCATCCTCGACGGTGTAGGGGTTGCCGGTGTAGACCACGCTGGCGCCCTCAGCGTCCTTGACGGTCATGTAGTTAATATTGGTATCCGCCATGTAGGGCAGATTGCCGGTGCCGTAGAGCTCGTCGATCACGCTGGTGTGGTCAAACATCGTGGCATCGGTCCAGGAGCCGTAGAAGGCCAGGATGGGGATGGAGTGGGTCACGTCGACGATCTCACCCTCGCCGGTGCTCAGGCCCTCGAGGTAGGTGAAGCCCTCGATGTAGGTCTGGCCGAAGTAGTTGTCGATGAAGTCGGCCATGTTGGGATCGAGGAGCAGGTAGACCTCGACGCTCACGGGCTGGTCCTCGACCACGATGGTGGCGGTGGAGGCCGCGTCGAGGATCTGGCGGGCGTCCGCGGTGGTGACGTCGCCGTCGCCGTCCACGTCGGCCGCGGTCAGATCCAGCTCAGTGCCGTCGTTCTCGCCGGTGACGTAGTCCAGGATGGCCTGGGCGTCGGCGGCGTCGGTGTCGCCGTCCTGATCGACGTCGGCCTCGACGGTGTAGTAGGGCGTATAGAACTCGCCGTCCACGAAGTAGTAGGCGTAGAAGTCCTCACCCTCGGTGAGCTGGGCGGTGGCCTCATCCTGCAGGATGGCGTAGCCGGCGTTTCCGGCGATCCACTGGATGAACAGGTCGGTGGAGAGGTTGTACTCCTTGACCGCGTCGTTCAGGGGGTTGATGGTGAAGCTGTAGCAGTAGACGCCCGTTTTCTCGGGATCGTCGCCCAGCTCGGCCTTGACCTTGCCGTCGCGGGCGGAGGACGGGAACATGGTGCTCTCTTCATCCATCAGGATGTAGCTGTTGGCCTCGACGGCTTTGCCGACGTTGGCCATGCCGGCGCCCTGCTTCAGGATGGACCAGTAGTCGCCGTAGTCGTCCACCAGGGGGACGGCGGTGCTCATGAGCAGGGAGTTGATGAGCTGACGCTCGCTCAGACCGGTCTGGGCCTCGAGCTCGTTCTCGCGGATGTACTGACCCAGGACCGCGGCCATGCCTGCGACCTGGGGAGAGGCCATGGAGGTACCGCTCCAGGTCTCGTAGGTGTCGGTGCCGCCGGATTCGCTGCCGCCCTCATAGTTGTGGCCGACGACGGAGTAGATGCTGCCGCCGGGGGCGGTGATCTCGGGCTTGAGCATCAGGGAACCGGCGGTGCCCCAGGAGCTGAAGTCGCTCATGGTCTGCACGTTGGTCTCCTCGCCCAGCTTCAGGCTCAGGCTCTCGGAGATGCTCAGGGTGCCGGTGTAGTAATCGGCCTTGCCGTCCTCGTTCACATCCACGGGCGTGGACTGCGCCAGGATGGCCTGGCCGTCGGCCTGGTAGATGGAGACGCAGGGAGCGTTGAACTCGTAGCCGGTCAGGTCCATGTTGATGCCGCCGGCCTGGTTGTTGGCGACGATGACCGCCACAGCACCCTGGGCGACGGCGGCGTTGGCCTTCGCGAAGAAGGAGCTCGTGCCGCGCCAGCAGATGGCGACCTTGCCCCTGACGACGTCTTCGCCGAGGGCCCAGAAGTCGTCGCCCTCCTTGCCGACGTTGTCATTGGCTTCTTCGTCGGGATCATCCGTTACAGTATGAACGCCGGTGCTGTTGACGAACACATACTCCAGCTCGCCCAGCTCGGCGATGCTGGCGATGGGCGCGTTGCCGTAGCCGGAGGTCTCATTGTAGAAGACCCACAGATTGCCGAACATGATCGGCATACCGATCTGGCCGCTGTTGTTCACGGAGGCGACGGTCAGGCTGTTGGCGAAGGAGCCGGGGCTGCCGTTGGTGGCATAGTTCACGTCGCCCATGTACAGATAGCCGTACATATCGTCGTTGTAGGGGGTGTCATACCAGGAGTAGCTGTTGCCGGCGGACATGGCGACCACCATGCCGTGCTCCAGCAGGCTGTCCATGATGTCCTGGTAGCCCTCGGAGAAGGTCAGACCCGCCTGGCCGGAACCGAGGGACAGGTTGGCGCTGTCGCAGCCCAGGACGATGGCGTCCTCGATGGCGGCCATGTAGTCGGAATCGTAAGCGCCGCCGCCGTTGCCGAAGACCTTCATCGCGACGAGCTGCGCGTCGGGGGCAACGCCCTGGACGCCGATCTCGGTCAGCGCGCTGACGTAGCCGCCCGCGCCGTCCGTGATGTAGCGGTTGGCCGCGGAGATACCGGCGACGTGGGAGCCGTGGGAGCCCTGCGTGTCGTTCTCGTGGGTCACGTCAAAGTCGCTGTCCACGTAGCAGTAGCCGTAGGGGACCTTGGCGTTGATGTAGGCCTCGGCGCCCACGCCGGAGTTGAGCTGATCGCTGACGGCGGCGACGTCGTCCGCGGTCATCAGCAGCGCGGTGTCCAGGCCGTCCTGCTCATAGGCGTAGAGCAGGGCGTCGGGATCGAAGGACTGGTGATCCCAGGCCACGCCGGTGTCGATGATGGCGACCTTGCTGCCCGCGCCGGTGTAGCCGGCGGCCCAGGCGGCGGTGGAGCCGGTCTGGACGGTGGAGGTGCCCATGTCGGGCTCGTCCGCCATCTTCATGGCCTCGTCCAGCTCATAACGGTTCTCGATGATGACGTCCTTCACGCCGGGGATGGCGCGGATCGTCTCGAGATCGGCGTACAGGACGTTGGCGGAAATCATGTTGCCCGCGAGGGTGATGTTCCACTTCACGTCCAGGGTCTTGCCCGTGGCGGCCTCGATGCGGGCGGTCATGGCCGCCTGCTCCGCTTTCAGGCCCTCACGGTAGGACTTGGCCGCGGCGTTGCGCGCGATGTTCTCCAGACCGAAGCCGACTTCGACGGTCGAAGCCTTCTCCAGCACGATGGAGACGCGCAGAACGTCGGTGAGCTTGTACTCTTCCTGAGCAACCTTGTCTTCAGCGACGGTGTTCTCTTGGAAGAGCCCCAGCGTACTGGCGTCCACAGGCTCCAGCTCGATCCGCTGGAGCTTGTCGGTGTCCCGCCCCTCCGCGCTGACCATCGGGACCAGCATGGAGAAGACGAGAGCCACGCTCAGCACGATGGACAGCATACGCTTCCAATTGTGATTCATGCTGTGGTTCTCCTTCCTTTATTATGCCTCCAATCCCCCGCCGCGGCGCCCCGGTACATGGGCGTACCCCGGCAAATGAGACTGTTAGCTGATGATACCAACTAAAATACACTTTTTTTATAAAAAATGCAATATTTTTTCAAAGTCTCTCGTCCGAACACCCTGACGAAAATACGGACGATTCACACGCCTGTTTTTGTCTGTTTTGACAGTTGTATGGTCTCTTTTTCGCCAATACGCGGAATATTATCCGCAACGAGTAACGGGAGGGACGCAAGCCCCTCCCGAAAAAGATGCAAAATGATCGTAAACCGTCCCGACAAATATCAAATCCACGCGCGAAAACGCTTATCCTCAGTCCCGGCGGATCACGCCAGAACGTCGAACCACGCCCGCAGGATCGCAGCATACTCCGCCACGTGCCCGTCGTAGCAGTGGTTCGCGCCGGGGAGCCATTCCAGGCGGCAATCGGCATAGCGCTCCGCCAGCTCCTCCGCGCACCGGCGCGGCACGACCTCGTCCTCCGTGCCCTGGACCAGCAGGACCGGACCGCGATAAGCCGCCGCGGCGGAGAACGGGTCCAGTCCCTGCGCCGTGCGAAGATACGCGCCACGCAGCGTCAGCCCCTCCCAGGTCGGGAACTCATCCGGGACCCGTGACGGATCGAAGCGCTGTCCAAGCAGCTCCCCGCGCCGCGCCCCCTCCGGGATCATCACCGCGGGAGACAGCAGTGCCAACCCCGCTGTCTCCCCGGCGCGGCGCGCCGCGGAAAGCATGACCGCAAGCCCGCCCTGGGAATGCCCGCACAACACGACACGCTTCACCCCTGGCAGCGCCGCGGCCCAGGCGGAGAGCGCGTCGATCTCGTCCACCCAGCGCGGAATCGTGTGATCCCGGAAGGTCCCGCCGCTCTTCCCGTGGCCGTAGAGCTCGGCCCGCAGCGCAATGCAGCCCGCCGCCCGCGCCGCCTGGGCGGCTGCGATGACGTGCGGCTCCTCCATGTGCCCGGTGAAGCCATGGAAAATCAGCACGGCTGTGCGGGGCGCTTTCCCTCCCTCCGGCATTTCCAGTCTGACATGCAGCGGCACATCCGTGACTTCAAGCAGCCGGTCCGTATATACATCTTTCAAATTGCTCACTCCTTCGGGAACATTTTCAATTTCCTCCCGTCTGATCCAATAAAGCGAAAACAGGGAGGTTTGATTATGATGAAACGGTTTTTCGCGATCCTGCTGGCGTTCAGCCTGGGCGCCTCACTATGCGGCTGCGGGACCACCACGACCCAGCCGACCCTTCAGCCGACGGACAACGGCTCCGGCGCGCCGCGGGAGCTGGCGAGCGCGGTCTACCCTGATTGGCCGGAATACCCGGACGAACAAAATTACGACCAGAAAAAATGGGAGGCCTGGTCCGAGGCGAACCGGGAACGCCGTATGACGGAGATCGGGAACGAAAGCGCCCTGCGCGACTGGTATGCCCGAAGCCTGGCTCTGTACCTCGGCGGCGAAGAGGGAGAAAACAAGGTCTACTCCCCCGTCAACATCTACCTCGCTTTGGCGATGTGCGCCGAGCTTTGCGCGGGCGAGAGCCGGGCGCAGATTCTGGACCTCCTGGGCACGGAAAGCCTCGACGCGCTGCGCGTTCAGGCGGGCGCGGTCTGGAAGCGTCTCTACCAGAACGACGGCGCGACCGTCAGCATCCCCGCCGCCTCGTTCTGGCTCAACGAGCAGATCGACTACCGGCAGGACACCCTGGACAAGCTGGCGCAGAACTACTACGCCTCCAGCCACGCGGGGCAGATGGGCGATCCCGCCTACGATCAAATGCTCCGAGACTGGCTGAATGAGCAGACCGGCGGGTTGCTGAGCCAGCAGGCCGAGGGCCTGCGGATGAACCCGAAAACGGTCCTCGCCCTCGCCGCGACGCTCTATTACAAAAGCATGTGGACCAACCGGTTTTCCAGTGAGGAGAGCTATTCCGACACCTTTCATGGCGCCGCGGGCGATACCCGGACCGAGTACCTCCACAGGGAGAGCAGCGGCAGCTACTACTGGGGCGAGCGCTTCTCCGCCGTCGGACAGCAGCTGGAGGGCGGAATGACGATGTGGTTCCTTCTGCCGGATGAGGGTGTGACGCCGGAGGCGCTGACGAGAGACCTTGAAGCCCTCACCTTCCTGCTGGGCGCGGGCGGGGAATGGGAAAATCAGAAGTTCCTGCGCATCGACTGCTCCCTTCCGAAGTTTGACGTGAGCGCAGACCTGGACCTCTCCGACGGGCTGAAGGCCATGGGCGTTACCGATGTGTTCGACCCGAAACGAAGCGATTTCTCCCCGCTTTGCGAAAACGCTGACGGCGTCTGCCTTTCCGCTGCCAGCCACGCGGCCCGCGTGAAAATCGACGAGGACGGCGTCGAGGCCGCGGCCTATACCGTCATGCTCTACGCCGGCAGCGCGATGCCGCCCGACGAACTGATTGAGTTCAAGGTGGACCGCCCCTTCCTCTTCGCTTTGAGCGACGGAGCCGGTCTTCTGAGCTTTGTCGGAATCGTTTCTCATATTGGATAACTTCTGAAGTCGTGCTGAAAAGCGCTCTCCCCGTTTTGGGGAGAGCGCTTTGTTTATTCATTCCGAGTATTCGCTCTGTAATTGAGGGGCCGTGCGGGCATATTCGCCCGGCGTCATGCCAAATGCCTTGCGGAAAGCCCGAAGGAAAGAAGAATACTCCCGAAATCCGACCCGGACCGCAGCCTCCGTGATGCCAAGGCCCTGTTCCAGCAGGCTCGCGGCGGTAGTCAGGCGCTTTTGCTGGATGTAGGCGTGGACGGAGTAGCCGGTGCTCTCCTTGAATCGGCGCATGAAATAGTAACGGCTGAGATAGCAGCGCGAGGCCAGCGTATCCACGCTCAGATCGTCGCTCAGATGCAGATGGATGTGGCGCAGCACCTCTTCGATCTGGTCGTCGGTGCTGCGGTCCTCCGCCACCGCGGTGCTGAGCACCATACGGTTAAGCTCCACCATGAGAAGCGCGATGCAGGCGTCCCGCATCAGATCGGCCCCAAAGTCCTCGCTTCCGATGGCGCGCTCGAGCTCCTGCAGCAAGCGGCGGATGCGGGAGAAGCGCTCGTGACAGGGCCGGTAGTGGCAGCTTCGCAGCTCTGAGGTCCGGTCAAAGCAGAGGCGAAGTCCGGGTTCCTCTTCCCCGGAAGCGTCAGGCGTTTCCTCCCTGTCCAAACGGTCCAGAAATTCCGGCGCGATCCAGAGCACGGCGCGTTCATAGTCGCTGTTCGGGTCGATCACCGGACAGTGGATGTCATGGTGCCGCACGAAAAGCACGTCCCCCGGCTGCATCCGGTAGGAAACGCCCTCCACCGTGTAGTCCACCGCGCCCGCGTAGAGCACCACCACCTTGTCAAACTCATGGTAGTGCGGCTCCACGCGCGGGGCCAGCCGGTCCCGCAGATGGAACAGCCGGAAGTTTTCCTGTAAATAGCCTTTGTTGATCGCCTTGTCCATGTCCCGTCTCCTGAAAAATGATTACCCTATTCTACAGCACGGAACGCAAGTTTGACAAGGGTTTTTTCATATTTCCAAACACTTTTGTTGCAAAAATATCATATCTGTGCTTTTTTCAAGCCGCGATACGCGATCTCCGCAGCCTCCGGTTCCATGTTGCAGCCCAGGCGAAAGAGCGGAACGGCGTCCGCCAGACGCGTCACCAGCGGCAGGACACGGTCCAGGGCCTCGGGCAGGTAGGCCTGTCGCAGCAGAAATGGGAGCGCCTCCGTGGGCGTGACGGGATCGACGTGATTCGTTTCATCCCGCTCCAGCAGGCAAAGGGCATGGAGCGGCAACGCCACGTTGGTATCGAGAACGTGCTTCCCGCTCCAGGGCGTCCCGTAGACCGTCACACCGCCGTCGCCGATATGCAGCATAGGCTTGTCGTCGTTCACCATCACGACGCGATCGCCGAAGCGCTCGCGCCACAGCCGCGCGTGGGTGCTCTTCCCGGTCCCGCTGGGCGCGGTGAAAAGAAAGACCTCCCCGTCCAACGCCAGAGCCGAGCCGTGGAACAGCAGCGTGTCCTTCCCCAGCAGATAGTCCGCCAGCTTCCGGTGGATCTCCAGCCACTCCAAATAGGCCTCTGAATACTCCTCCGCTCCGTCGAACTGCCGTGCCTCCTCCAGCTCCTCCGGCGTCACCGCGATCTCCAGCTCCGGCGATCCATCCGTCGCGTAGTCCGCCAGAAGGCGCAGAATGCCCCTGTGAGTGGTCTTTACAGAAAATACCGTATCCGCGATTCTAAAAGTATTCATGATCCCTGCCCCAGATAGTACGCGACAGCGGCGTCAGGCACCCCGTCAAACACGAGCTGTCCCTTGTCCAGTACGATACAGCGGTCGCATAGGGCCTTGACGCTGTCCAGATTGTGCGAGACGTAGAGCACGGTGCGGCCCTGGTCCCGTGCGGCCTCGCGCAGCTTCGCCTGGCTCTTCTCCCGGAAGGCCGCGTCGCCGACGGCCAGCACCTCGTCCATCATCATGATCTCACAGGTCAGGTGCGCCGCGACGGAAAAGCCCAGCTTCACCTTCATGCCGCTGGAATAACGCTTCACCGGCGTGTCGATGAAGTCCCCGATCTCGGAGAATTCGATGATGGAGTCCAGCTTGTCCGTGATCTCCCGTTTCGTCATGCCGAGGATCGCGCCGTTAAGATAGACGTTCTCCCGGCCCGTCATTTGCAGATTGAAGCCGGTACCCACCTCCAGAAGGGCGCTGACCCGGCCCCAGAGGTCGATGGTCCCTTCGGTCGGCGCGGTGATACGGCTGAGCAGCTTCAGAAGCGTGCTCTTGCCCGCCCCGTTGCGTCCGATGATGCCGAGGGTCTCCCCCGCCGGGACCGTCAGACTCACGTCGTCCAGGGCGAGGAAGCTCCCGTCCTTCGCGCCGATCCGCCGGTTGGGATCTTCCCTGCCCCGGAGCGCCGCCCAGTGGCTTTGCAGGTCGGCCTGGAGGGTCCCGTAGCCGATCTGACCGCGCCGGTAGCGCTTGGACACGTGGTTCACCTGGATCGCGGTGCTCATGCTTCAGTTTCGGTGGGGAGGATATCCTCCTTCGTGAGGGTCATCAGCGCGTCCTTGTCCGGCTTCTCCTCCAAAGCCGCGAGACGGTCCGCCTGACGGACGACGGCATCCTCGAATACGTTGCGCACCGCGCGGCCGTTGCCGAAGTTCTCGTCGCGGTTGTCGTAGAGGGACTGGAAGTATGCCTCCGCCGCCGTTCGCGCCTCCTCGGTCAGCACGTAGCCGCCCTTCTTCACCCGCGATTCAAAGATCGCCAGGAGCTGCGGCCCGGTGTAGTCGTCGAAATAGAAATACTTGTTGAAGCGGGACTGCAGGCCGGGGTTGGAGTTGATGAAGCCCTCCATCAGGTCGGTATAGCCCGCGACGATCACGATCAGGTCGTCCCGGTGATCCTCCATGGCCTTCAAGATCGTGTCCACCGCCTCGTGTCCGAAATCGTTCTCCCCGCCGGTGGTGAGCGCGTAGGCCTCGTCGATGAACAGCACACCGCCCATCGCGCTCTGGATGACCTCCTGGGTCTTGAGCGCGGTCTGGCCCACGAAGCCCGCCACCAGGCCGCTGCGGTCCACCTCGATGAGCTGTCCCTTGCTCAGGACCCCAATGGCGGCGTAGAGGCCCGCCAGGATGCGGGCGACGGTGGTCTTGCCGGTGCCGGGATTGCCGAGAAAGACCAGGTGCAGGCTCAGGTCGGGCGTGGGAAGCTCCGCTTCCTGCCGCAGCTTGCGGATCTTGACCAGGTTCATCAGGCTCTTGACGTCCTTTTTGATGTCCTCCAGGCCCACCAGCTCCTCCAGCTCCGCCATCAGCTTGTCGAAGTCGGGCTTTTCCACCGCGGCCTGTTCCCCCGCCTTCTGCGGCTGCTTTGCGCCCTTGGCCGCGCCCGCGGCGGAGACCGGGTTCTTCTCGGTGAAGCTCGGCTCGGCGCTGGTCACGTAGTCCGCGGCGTTGAGCGCGCGCTTGCCCGGCTTCACGCCGGAGGCGTCGCAGATCGTGCCGAGCTGGTCCCCGGCGGCGGTGATATACTCCGCCTCGGCAAAGGTCACGTCGTCGTCCACGGCGGCCAGACTCAGCAGGATGTTCGTCAGCATGCGGATGAACACCCGGGAATGGTCCGTCCCGCGCAGCTTGTCGTTCTCCGCCAGGGTCCAGAAGAACAGCGGCGGCATGAAAGGGTGCTGCTCGCAGACCTTGCCGGTCAGCTCCCAGAGCAGCCACTTGGGCATGATATTGCCCTTGGAATAGAGCTGGTTGATCGCGTCGCAGTGCTCCTGCGTCACGCGCCCGCTGCGGCTCCAGAGCTGGAGGGCGCAGTCGGTGACGAACTGGTCCAGATCGCCGGACAGTCCGCGTCCGGCTACCTTGTAAAACGCCTCGGTATTGGCGACGTAGGCCTTGTGCAGCTCCTCCGGGGAGCGCTTCCAATTGCTGGGCATGGTGGGATACCTCCGGAATACAAAATAATGAGAAATTTGTGATGGCGCTCGTAGGGGCGACCCTGCGTGGTCGCCCGCCGCACGCCGAAGGCGGGCGG
>JAFSRS010000061.1 GCA_017445985.1 Oscillospiraceae bacterium
GAGCAGATCAAGGACGAGGTCAGCCGCGTCTGCGACCTGATCTTCGAGGCCTACAAGGACTTCGGCATCACGGATTACCGCTGCGTGCTGTCCCTCCGCGACCCGGCGGACAAGGAGAAGTACCACGACGACGACGAGATGTGGAACAACGCCGAGGCCGCTCTGCGCGAGGTGCTGGTGGAGCTGGGCATCGAGTTCACCGAGGAGATCGGTGAGGCCGCCTTCTACGGCCCGAAGCTGGACGTGAACGTGCGCCCCGCCGTGGGCGCGGAGTACACGCTCTCCACCTGCCAGCTCGACTTCTGCCTGCCGATGAAGTTCGACCTGAAATACATCGACCGCGACGGCAGCGAAAAGACCCCCGTCGTGCTGCACCGCGCGATCCTGGGCTCCCTGGACCGCTTCATGGCCTACATCATCGAGGAGACCATGGGCAACTTCCCGACCTGGCTGGCCCCGGAGCAGGTCAAGATCCTGACCGTCACCGACCGCGCCAACGACTACGCCGAGACCGTCCGGACCATGCTGGAGGACCGCGGCGTCCGCGTCGAGGTGGACGACCGGAACGAGAAGATCGGCAAGAAGATCCGCGAAGCGACGCTGGACAAGACGCCCTATATGCTGGTCGTCGGCGACCGCGACGTGGAGAACGGGACCGTCTCCGTCCGCACCCGCGCGGGCGAGGACAAGGGCGCGACCAGCCCGAAGGCCTTCGCCGACGCGATCTGCGAGGAGATCCGCACCCGCGCGCGCTGAGTTACCAAAGGAGAGAAAGATGAAACGATTTCTGACGCTTGCGCTGGCCCTCGCGCTGGCCGTTTCCCTCTGCGCCTGCGGCGGAGCGTCGCAGCCCGCGAACACACCGCTGCCGACGGCGGGCGCGCCTGAGACCGAAGCGCCGCAGCCCACGGAGACGCCCGCGCCCACGGAGACGCCGGCCGAAACGCCCGAGCCCACCCCGGAGCCCACGCCCGAACCGACGCCCGAGCCCACCCCGGAGCCGGAGCCGGCCTACCGCAACCCCTTCAACGGCGCGCCGCTGGAGGAGCCGTGGACCGAGCGCCCTTATATCATCATGTTCAATAACCATGTCGACGCCCTGCCCCAATGGGGCGTGAGTCAGGCGGACGTGCTCTATGAGGTACTGGTGGAGGGCAGCATTACCCGGATGATGGGCGTCTTTTCCGACATCTCCGGGCTGCAGAAGGCCGGCCCGACCCGATCCATCCGGCCCTATTATCTGGACCTCGGACTCAGCTATGACGCCATATTCTGCCACTCCGGCGGCAGCGACGACGCCTACAACCGCATCTGGAGCGAGGGCCTGAACAACATCGACGGTTGCACCGCTTATAAAACGATCGCGTTTTACCGGGATCAGGAGCGGCTCAGCCGCGGCGTGCTGACCGAGCACACCCAGTACACGAACGGGGAGCTGATCCATGCCGTCGCCGAGGAACGCGGCTACCGGGAGGAACTGAAGGAGCCTGACAGCTATTCCACCGGACTCAACTTCGTCAAGGACGCCGCCATCGAGAACGGAGAACCCGCCCAGACGGTGAAGGTCACGTTCTACGACGGCTACAAGTCCACATATTTCTACTACAACGAGGACACCGGCCGTTACGCCATGCAGCAGTACGGCGGCGATTACATCGACGGCAACACCGGCAAGCAGCTGGAGTTTGACAACGTCATCGCCTTCAGCGCCGAGAGCTGGATCCTCGATGATTACGGACGCCGCAGCTTCGTGCTGGTCAACGCCTCCGGCAAGGGCTATTACGCCAACGGCGGACAGATCGCCCCGATCACCTGGACCCACGGCGGCAAAAACGAGCCCTTCCACTACTACTACGAGGACGGCACGGAGATCAGCCTCGATCCAGGCCGCACCTACATCGGCATCATCCCGCACCGGTATGCGGGGATCGGATGGATGAACGACTGATAACCATAAAGCAAACCCTCCGCTTCAGGTTCTGAAGCGGAGGGTTTGCTTTATTGATAATAGTATGCTACCAAAAGATCGACGCATTTCCCATAGGTTTGCAGCCCAAGCGTCTGCCCGTAGGAGTGGAGGAAGCCGGTGTAGACCGAATCGGAGACCTTGGAGACGGCGCTTCGTTTGAACCTGCCCCAGTATTCGTTGCTCTCCGTCAGGTCCGCGCGGACCGTCTCCGGGAGCCGTTCAAAATTCTCCAGCCAGGCGTCGTAGTCGGCGCGGTAGAGCGCGTTGCCCAGATGGACGTAGGCCAGCAGGGCGGCGGAGTACACGTATTCCGGGTCCCCGTCGCTGAGACAGGCAAGGACCGCGACGAAGTTTGCCTCGTCCTCCTGGGCCACGCCCCGCTGGTGCGCCAGCTCGTGCCCGATGGTGGAGGGGATCAGGGCGGGCGGACAGTCCGTGTTGACGTTTGCCTCCGCGGTAAAGGGGAAGAAGAAGCCGGAGAAGTTCAGATAGCTCATGCAGCGCGAGAAGAAGAAGCGCTTGGCCGGGACCGGGTCCCCCGCGAGACAAGGGACGAGCTGCTCCACGTTCTGATAGAGCGAAGCGGAATAGGAGAACGTGCGGTCCAGGTCCAGCCGCGCCCGGCCCTCCTCGTCCCGTGGGACCTGATCGGCGTATTCAACGGCGAGATCGGTGTAATAGCGCGTGACCTCCGTCAGCTCCTCCACGGAGGAGGCCCGTCCAAAGATCCCGCTCTGTTCCTCGAAGTCCGAGGTGTAGTAGTAGACGCCCCAGAAACAGCAGAAGCCGGCGTAGATCAGCACCACCGCGGTTAGGGCGGTCAGGCAGAAGCGGTAGAGCGTCCGGCCCCACTCGCTTTTTCGCCGGAACAGGCGGACGAGCGTGACGGCGGCGTAGGCGGTCAGCGCCAGGATCCCGGTCACGATCAGCGCCTCGCCCAGCGAGAAGGGGAGCGGCGCGGTCAGGCGGCTCATAAAGCGGTGCCAGGGGCGCACGAAGCCGCCGCTCACAGCGGCCATCGCCGCGGCGTCGGAGCGGAGCAGAAGGTAAACGCTCAGCGCGGCAAGGCCCAAGGCCAGCAGAACGTGGCGGACCGGGGCGAGCCGCCACCAGCGCGCGATCCAATTTTGCTTTTTCGTTTCCATACCATTTAATATAATACGAAACCGGTCGAAATGGCAACGCCTTTTTGCAAAGAGGGAATCATTTACGGCGCGGCCAGACATTCCCGCGCAAATCGACGCGGAAAGCGCAGATACTGGCGATACGCCCGCAAACGCGGACGACAAGAGAAAAACGGAGGCATACCATGAAAAAGATATTGAGTCTGACGCTGGCGGCGCTGATGCTGACCGGCATGTTGAGCGGCTGCGGCGAGCGTCTCGCCGGGACGGAGCGGCCCGGCGAAACGACCGTGCCCGGCGTGACGGAGGACCCGAACCGCATCCTGCCCGACCCGCGCGAGGGCGAGGTCCGCGACACGGACGGCATCATCGACGAGCACGACAGCGGACCGTATACCAGCGGGACCGTGAACGGGGCAAACGGAAGCACCACGAACGGGACCGGGATCAACGGAACGAACAACGGCGACGTCAACGGGAACGCCGGGAACCGGGCTTCGGGCGGCAGCGACGCGAAGCGCTGAAGATCGTTTGCAGGGGCGACCCCACGCGGTCGCCCACCTTCAAAAATATTACAAATTATAACAGAAATTTTTGAAAAAACTCTTGACAAACCGCGGAAGCTGTGCTATTCTGTCAAAGCTGCCGCGAGAGAGGACAAGCAAGATCAAAAAGAATTTGAAAAGAAATTTGAAAAAAGTTCTTGACAAATCCTGAAAGATATGCTAATCTAATCAAGCTACGCCGAACGGCGGACAGCACGGTGTACCTTGAAAATTAAACATTGTAAGAAAAGCTTAAATGAACTTTAAGCACCAGCAGAAAAGGGCTTTACCAGTCTGGAAACAGACGAAAAGATTCTTTTGATTTTTGAAGCTAAGATAAGCTTTGATAAATCGGTTTTAGCCATCTGGCGATGGTTAAGATACAATTTATTGAGAGTTTGATCCTGGCTCAGGA
>JAFSRS010000005.1 GCA_017445985.1 Oscillospiraceae bacterium
GCCTACGGCGGGCGGGGGAAAAACGGGCCGCCGAAGGCGGCGGCCCCTACATATCGAATCGTCCACTTCTCCTGAGTTCGTCGGCGTTGTCCCGCGTCGGGCGGGAGGGCGACGAAAAATGATTTGGAGGAAATCACAACGGTATGGCTGTCCGTCAGTCATACCGTTTTTCGCGCCGCCGGACCCTTCCGTGATCGGCTCCGGACAGGCACTGTTCAGGGTCGATTTGATTGGCTGCGATCCTGTCCCGTTCGCAAAAACGCTCCCCCGGGCGAATCGGTTTCGGGGGGGAACGTGACCGATCCATTCGGGAGAGCGCTTGGCGGTAAGCGTTCCTTCATGCTTCAAAGAACTGCAAAAAATACTTGTTCGCCAGATCCAGGTGCCGGGGGTTCTGAAAGCGGTGGTCGGCCCGTTCGACGGGGATCAATTCAATGACGTTCCGCTCCGAAAACGCCCGGCTGCCCTCGAAGGGCACCACTTCGTCCGCGGTGCCGTGGACGATCAGCACGTCGTCCGCCCAGTCCAGATAGTCCCGCTCCCGGATATCGTTCTCCCGCAGCGAATCCAGAAACGCGCGGGTGACGACGATCTTCCGGTCAAAGCCCACCAGAACGTCCTTGCCCCGCAGCACCCGGTCATAGTCGTCGCCTTGCATGATCGTGTGCGTCAGGACCTCGTACATCGGGACCGCGGGACAGCGCAGCGCCAGCCGCCGGAAGGGGAAGCCGTGCTCCGAGATATATTTCAGCGCCAGATAACCGCCGAAGCTGGTGGCGCAGCAATCCGGCCGGTCGATCCCGAAGCGGCTCCGGATCTCCCGCAGGACCAGCGTCAGATAGGCGTCGCAATCGGAGAGCGTCAGCTTTTTCTTCACGTCGTCCCCGTGAGCGGGCCAGTTGAACACCAGCAGCGCCGCGTCAGAATGCTTGCCCAGCAGCTTTTCCGCCAGGCGGTGCGCGGCGTTGTTGTCCTTGTGCCCGGCAAAGCCCGTGCAGAAGAGCACCACGCGGCGCACGGCCCGCGGGTCCTCCGCGTAGAGCTTGCAGCGCACGTTGTGTCCCTGCTCGTTGATCTCAAAACAGCGTTCTTTCATATTACGTCAACCTAATTCCGCCAGTTCCCGGAGGTCGCCGCGCAGGAGTACGCGGACCCGCTCCGGACTCCTGAGGCCGCAGACGGCGATCCGCTCCCGAACGGCGGTTTCCGTCTCCCCCGCCGTATTCAGCAGAACGCTGTCCAGCCCGCAGGCGTCCGCGACCGCCATATCCGAGGCGGCGTCGTTCCCGATCATCACGGTCTCGTCCGGGTCCAGGGCGTGATCCTCCAGCAGCCGCCGGAGGAACGCGCCCTCCGGCTTTTTGACGCCGAAATCGGAGGACAGATACAGCCCCTCGAAGTATGAGGTCAGTCCGCAGGCCGCGAGCTCCGGCCCGGTGAACGCCGCCTGGGCGTTGGAGAGCAGAAACAGGCGGCAGCCGCCCTGCCGCAGCGCGTCCAGCGCCGGAAGGGTCCCCGGATACAGCCGGAGGCGTTCCCGGGAGAGGACGCGGAAAACGTTCGCGATCAGGCGCAGCCAGGTATCCGGGTCCGGAACGCCGGAGGCGCTCCCGGTCCGGTCCGTCAGCAAACGGAAGAACACGTCCTCCAAACGGATCTCCGGCCAGACCGCGCCGCGGGCGCGGAGCGCGTCCTCCGCCTCGCCCACCGCGCGGAAGTACGCCTCCCACAGCTCCGGCCAGCGGTATTCCGCCCCGTAGACGGCGTAGAGCGCCGCCATCCGCTTCCAAAGCGAGGGCTTCCACTCATCCGTCCGGACGTCGATCAGGGTCCCATAAAGGTCGAAGACATAATTCCGATAGTCCATGTTATCCCCCATTCCCCCGTGTCCGGCGGAAAGCGCTCCACCCATCCGGCGAAAGCCGAATCTCACCGCGCAGCGGGATCTCACCCGTCCGCAGGGCGGATATCACTGAAAAAAGCACGCTTGCGCGTGCTTTTTTCCTGGCGGAGGGTCAGGGATTTGAACCCTGGCGGTGCTATTCACACCCTATCGCATTTCGAGTGCGACCTCTTCGACCTCTTGAGTAACCCTCCGTATCCGCTCGTCAACGGCTCGTGCGCTATCATAGCACACGGGCCGCCCTCCTGTCAACAGCGGGAAGGGGACAAATTGGGATTTGGTGAGATCATGTTCGTAGGGGCGACCCTGTGTGGTCGCCCGCAGGTCACGACGATTGCCACGTCGTAGGGAGCGATCCCCTGATCGCGCCGCGTTCCGCTCACAAATTTCAACCTTCTCCCTCTCCTGCCCTTCGGGCACCCTCCCCCGCTGGGGGAGGGA
>JAFSRS010000062.1 GCA_017445985.1 Oscillospiraceae bacterium
CCCTACGAACATGATCTCGCCAAATCCCAATTAGAAACGGCGGTCTCGCGCAGCCCGGACGCAAGCATCCCCCCGTCCTCGGACGGGGGGATGCGCGTTCAGGTTACTTGGTTCTTCCGATTCAGGCTCTCGCTTACTCCTCGACGGTGGTCAGGGCCGCGGTGCGGGTCTCCTCGATCCACTCGACCTCGACGCCGAAGACGCGGCAGAGGTCGCGCAGGCGGAGGTAGTTGTTGTCGGCCAGGTTGAAGGCGGTCAGGGCCTTCTGCACGCCGTCCAGCTTGATGGTCTGGGCGCTGGCCTTGAGGGTCTCGCTGCGGTCCTCGCCCTTGACGAGCTCGCCGCCGACCAGGGTGTAGGCCTTGCCGGACTCGATGGCGATCTCCAGGGTCTCGGCGTCGTAGTTGATCTCGAACTGGGCGCCGGTGCCGTTCAGCAGGGCGGCGAAGTCGCGCAGCTTGAGATAGTTCTCCTGGTTGATGAGGTAGGACTCGACCTCGACGGCCTCGCCGTTCAGGGTGATGGTCTGGGTGCTCTGCAGGCAGGTGCTGTTCTCAACGGTGATCTCGGTGAGGTCGCCGCGGTCCGTGGCGTACTTGCTGCCGATGACGCCGTTCAACTCGGTCTTGACGTACTCCATCACGGCCTCGTCCATCGGGATGCCGGTGTCGAACTGGGCGCTGGCGTTCTTGAAGATGTAATAGGTGTCGCCGCCGGCGGCGCAGAAGTTGTTGGTCACGACGGCATAGGTGGCGTCCTCGTCAAAGGCCTTGCCGTTGATGGTCTGGATGCTGACGCGCTCGATGGAGGCGGGTCCGTAGTAGGTGGAGTCGGGATAGGTCTCCGCGTTGGAATCAAAGGCGCGGGTGGTGTTCAGGGTCCACTCGATGCCGGTGGTCTGGGGATAGCCGCCGATCTTGGTGGGCGTGCAGAAGGTGGAGGCCTCAAGGGCCTCGAGCAGCTCGGCGCCGGTGACGTAGATCACGGCCACGGTGTTGCCGAAGGGCAGCACGGTGTTGATGTCCTTCATCGTCACGTCGCCGGCGTGGATCGCGGCGCGGATGCCGCCGCCGTTGGTGATGGCGACCACGTTCTCAGCGGGAACGTCCAGCTCGCCCTCCTTGAGGACGGTCCAGAGCAGGGCCTCGGTGATCAGGTTGCCGTTGTTGGTCTGGGTGGTGCGGTTGCCGGGGGCGGCGTTGCCCTCCAGCTCGACCTCGCTGACCGCGAAGACCGCGCCGTACTGCTCGTCGACGGCGTCGATGATCGCCTGGGCCTTGGCCAGAACGGTCTCGTCCTTGGCCAGCTCGAAGCTGACGTTGCCCTCCTCGTCGGTGGTCTTGACAGGGATCAGGTAGTTGTCCTCAATCTTCTTGGTTGCGTTGTCGATCACGATGACGCCGATGTTGGGCAGATACTTGCCGGTGGACTGGATGGGCTCGCCCTTCTCGCCCTCAGTCATGACGCTGTGGCTGTGGCCGTCGATCACGAAATCGACGCCCTCGACCTTCGCGAGCACATCCATGCTGCGGTGGCCGTCGGTCTTGGACTCTTCCGCCACGCCCAGGTGCCAGAGGCCGATGATGATATCGGCGCCGGCTTCCTTCAGGGCCTTGACCTGCGCGGCGGCGCAGTCATAGAGCTCGGTCTTGCCTTCGGTGTTGCTCAGGAAGGTGAGGCCCTGGATCAGGCCGGGGTTGACCTTGGTCAGGGTCTCGGGGGTCTCCAGGCCGAAGAAGCCGATCTTGACGCCGCCCTTTTCAAGGATGACGTTGGCGTCCAGGATGGGCTTGCCGTCCTTGAGCACGTCGGCGCAGACGACCTTGAACGCGGCGTTCCCGACGTTCTCCAGCATCTGCTCAGAGCCGAAGTCGAACTCATGGTTGCCGAGGGTGGCGACGTCGTAGCCCGCGGCGTTCATCATCTCGATGGCGCTGGCGCCCTTGGAGACGCTGACGTAGGGATTGCCCTGGCTGAAATCGCCGGCGTCGGCCAGGATGACCTCGGCGCCCCTGGCGGCGAAGTCGGCCTTGAGCCGGGCGATGTAGGCATAGCCCTCCAGACTGCCGTGCACGTCGTTGCTGTGCACGATCACGGTCTTGCCGGTATAGTCCTCGGCGAGCTCGGTCTTGAACTCCGCCTTGAGCTCGAACCCTTCGCCTTCCGCGAAGACGCCGACGCTCAGTCCAAGCACCAGCACGAGCGCCAGGACCAGCGCAAGAATTTTCTGGGTTTTCCTCATTTCTGTTTCCTCCCTAAAAAAGAATTTGTTGGGTGTGGGGTTCTCCCCATCTGATAGATTACACAATTATTAACGAATTTGCAAGAGGCTTTCGAGAAAAAGTCCGCGGGGGGAATTGGGATTCGGCGAGCTGGTTTTGTTTGTAGGGACGGCTCTCAGCCGTCCGCATTTCCAACACAGCCCGTAGGGCGCCATCCCTTGATGGCGCCGCAGCGTGTAGACAAAGTGGGATTTGTAGTGGCAGCGAATTGGCCCCCCAGCAAGGGGGGCTGTAGCGTGAGCAAAGCGAACGTGACTGGGGGGTGTCGTGTGCGCCGCAACAGAACCCCTCAGTCACCGCCGCAAGCGGCGGTGACAGCTCCCCTTGCAGGGGAGCGGAGCGCGGGGCGGTGATCGCGGGCGTGGCAAAATGCGGAGCTACACAGGGGATCGCTCCCTGCGAGGTCGGCGGAAATCGTCACGTTTCGGACGGCTGAGAGCCGTCCCTACAAACGATCCGCAACGATTCCGCCCCGGAAAGCGCTTCCATTCTCCCCGAAGCTGTGCTATACTGTCGTCACGCGACAACCATGTTACTTGTTCCTTAACTTCCGCCGCGCCTCAAACGCCCGGCGCAGCAAGTCCCGGCTCTCCTCCGCCAAAACCCCGCCGACGACGGCGCATTTCCAGGGGTAGCCCTCCGCGAAGAGGTTCAGCACGCTGCCTGCCGAGCCGGTCTCCGGCTCCCGGACCCCGTAGACCAGCGCGCCCAGCCGGGCGTTCAGCAGGGCCCCGGCGCACATGGGGCAGGGCTCCAGCGTGACGAAGGCCGTGCAATCTTCGAGCCGCCAGTCGCCCCGGGCGCGGCAGGCGTCCCCGAGGGCCTCCAGCTCCGCGTGGCCGGTGACGCAGCGGCTCTCCTCCCGGCGGTTGCGGCCCCGCCCGACGACCTCCCCGCGACCGTCCGCGATCACGCAGCCCACGGGGACCTCCCCCGCGGCCAGCGCCTCCTCCGCCAGCGAGAGCGCCAGGCGCATATAGCTTTCATGCTCCGAAAAGGCGATCATGCCCGCTCCTTTCCATTTTTCCGAACGTACGAGGTCCAACCATGCTTGAGATTTTCCTGATCGGCGTCAGCCTGTCCATGGACGCCTTCGCGATCTCCGTCGCGAACGGCCTGACGCTGCGGCCCTTCCGGCTGCGCTACGCCCTGTGGATGGGGCTGTACTTCGGCTTCTTCCAGTTCGCGATGCCGCTGCTGGGCTGCCTGCTGGGCAGCACGGTCAGCCACTACGTTGAGCGCTTCGGCCCCTACATCAGCTTCTTCCTGCTGGCCTTCATCGGCGGCAAGATGCTCTTCGACGCCCTTCGCCCGAACGGGGAGGAAGAGGCGGGGATGAAAACGCTCAGCCACAAACAGCTTCTGGCTGAGGCCGTCGCCACCAGCATCGACGCGCTGGCGGTGGGCGTGTCCTTCGCCTTTCAGGAGGACGTGAAGCTGCTGCCCTCCTGCGCCCTGATCGGCTGCACCACCTTCGCGATCAGCTTCTTCGGCACCCTCCTGGCCAGCCGCGTCCCCGGCGTCCGTGGCGAAAAGGCCGGGATCATCGGCGGCGTGGTCCTGATCGGGATCGGGATCAAGCTGCTGGCGGAGGGGCTGCTTTAGTCAGGAGTTAGGAGTTAGAAGTTAGGAGTTAGAAGTTAGGAGTTAGAAGTTAGGAGTTAGAAGTTAGGAGTTAGAAGTTAGGAGTTAGGAGTTACCGGTCGATCCAGGCCAACTCCTAACTCCTAACTCATAACTCCTCACTATTTTCCCGCTCCCGCCGCAGCGATTCGAGGAACTCCGCGGCGTCGTCGGGGAGCTCGTCGAGGTCGTCGCCGGTGTCGATCAGCTGGGGCTGCTTGCGGTAGAACAGGTCGTAGAGCGTCGGGATGATGAACAAGGTCATGGCCGTCGCGTAGAGCAGGCCGCCGGTGATCACGATCGCCATGCCGCCGCCCATCTGGCTGCCCATGTCGTCGCCGAAGATCAGGCTGGCCATGGCCAGGATCGTGGTCAGGGTCGTCATCAAAATCGGCCGCATGCGGGTCTGGCCCGTCGCCACCAGCGCGTCGCGCTTTTCCAGCCCGCCGAGGCGGAGCTGGTTCGTGTAGTCCACGAAGACGATGCCGTTGTTGACGACGGTCCCCATCAGGATCAGGAAGCCCATGATGTCCAGCATACTGAGCTGCCGCCCCGCGACCAGCAGGGCCAGCATGCCGCCCGTGAAGGCCAGCGGCACCGTGAACAGGATGATGAAGGGACTCAGGAGGCTCTGGAACTGCGCTACCATAATTAAATAGATAAACAGCAGGCCCAGACCGCCGAGCTGGAGCATCTGGGAGACCATGGAGCTGACCTGCTCGCTCTCGCCGCCCAGCTCGATGCTGTAGCCGTAGGGCAGGGTCTGGCGCAGCTCGTCCAGCGGCTCCGCCAGATTTCGGGCGAGGACGCTGACGTTGTACCCGGGCAGCACCGCGGCGCTGACGGTCACGTAGCGGGTCAGGTCCTTGCGGCCGATGGACGAGGCGGAGGCGGTCTCCTCCAGCCAGGCGAACTCCCGCAGCACGTGGGTCTCCGCCGCCGGCTCCGGCTCCGCTTCATCCTCTGTCCCGGCCTCCTCCGCCGGGGCCTCGGCCGCGTCCCCGGCGCTCATGCCGAAGGCCTCCATCATCGCGGCCATATCCATGCCGCCGCTGCTGCTCCCCGCGGAGGCGGAGGACGCCGCCGTCGCATAGCTGACCGGTGTGAACTCCATGTCCAGCAGGTTCTCCCGGGTCAGCGCGTTGATGCTGTTCGAGACCCGGACCGTCATATCCATGCCGTCGGAGGTAATGACCGTGCTGGTGACCTCGGTGGTCAGCCGCGCGGCGATCTCCATATAGATCTGCGCGACGGTCAGGCCGTACTCCATGGCCTTGTCCTTGTCGATCACCAGATGCAGCGTGGCGCTCTCGTCCCCGCCGCCGTCGCTCACGTCCGTGAAGCCCTCGGTGCTGCGGACCAGCTCCGCCACCTGTCCGGCGATCTCCGACATGCGGTCCGGGTCGCGCCCGTAGATCTGGATGCTCAGGCCGGATTCGGTCATGGAGGAGAAGTCCATCATGCTGGCGGTGTCCGCCGAGACCGTGCAGGGCAGGTCGGCGCAGAGGGCCTCCGCCTCGCGGCAGAGGCGGCGGATCTTGCTCGCCCGGGTGCCCTCCGGGACCGTGACGTAGCCCATGAAGTCGCCGAAGCTGCTGTTTCCGCTGCCGCCGCCGGAGATGCCGACGGAGGAAATGACGCTGGCGGTGTCCATGACGCCCACGTCCTCGATGCCCTCCAGGGTCATCAGGCGCCGGACGATCTCATCCCCCAGCGCGTAGGCCTCGGCCCGCTCGATGCCCTCCGGCATGCTCACGGTGACGTTCACGCTGTCGCTGTTCATCTCCGGCAGGATCACGATGCCGATGGCCAGCAGCCGCCAGAGGCAGAAGGCCAGCAGCAGCCCGGCGGCGATCAGGGGCGCGGCCTTGTGGGCCAGGCACCAGCGCAGCACCCGGCCGTAGCGGGCCTGCACCCGCTCCATCACGCGGCTGGGCTTCGGCTCGCTCCGGGCCAGCAGGGTGCTGGCCGAGGCGGGGATCACCGTCATCGCGACCAGCAGCGAGGCGATCAGGCAGTAGCTGACCGACAGGCTCAGGGGCACCAGCAGGTCCCGCACGGTGCCGCTGGTAAAGACCATCGGGAAGAACACGCTGATCGTCGTCAGGGTGGAGGCGACGATGGCTCCGGCCACCTGCTTCGTGCCCTGCACCGCCGCGCGGGGCGCGGCGAGACCGCGGGCGCGGAGGCGCACCACGTTCTCCAGCACGACGATGGAGTTGTCCACCAGCATGCCGATGCCGAGAGCGAGGCCGGAGAGGGTCATCATGTTCAGGCTCAGCCCGGTGAAGTACATCAGCACCAGCGCGAAGAGCACGCTGAGGGGGATGCTGATCGCGACGACCAGCGTCGGCTTCACGTCCCGGAGGAAGAGCGCGAGGATCACCACCGCCAGCAGCGCGCCGAGGGACATGCTCTGCAAAATGCTGTTGACGATCAGGGTGATGTACTTGCCCTGGTCCAGCAAACGGACCAGCTTCAGCTCCGGGTCCCGGGCCTCCAGCTCGTCCATGGCCTGCAGGCAGGCGCGGCTGACCGCGTTCGTGCCCGCGGTGGAGCCCTTGTAGACGCAGAGCATGACGCCGGTGGTGTCGTTGAGCCGGGCGTAGCTCTCCGCGGCGTTGTCGATCACGGTGATGTCCGCCACGTCGCTGAGCCGGATGGAGCCCAGACCCTCGATCTCCGCCAGCAGGGCCCCGGAGAGGTCGTCCTCGCTGCCGTACTCGTCGCCGACGCGCAGCAGCCAGCTCTTGTCGTTCTCGTCGTCGACGTAGCCCGCGGGCATCGCGAAGTTCTGGGCGTAGATCAGCTTGGACAGGGTGGAGGCGTCCACCAGGCTGTCCACGTTCGCGCTGGCCCGGGCCTGGGCGCGGGCCTGCTCGTACTGGACCTCCGCGCTCTGGAGCTGGGTCCTCGCCTGGGAGAGCTGCTGGGTCGCCGCCACGAAGGCCAGCGCCGCGTCGAGCTGGCCCTGGGTCAGCCCCGCCACCAGCGCCTCCAGGGAGCCCAGCAGGCCGGGGATCTCCCCGGTGCGGGCGTTCAGATCGTTGATCCGCGCCCGGAGCAGCTCCGTGTAGCCGCTCAGCTCGCCGCCCAGGTCCAGCCGGGTCAGCTCGTTCGCCACGGCGAACAGCCGTGCCCCGAGGCTGCCGAGATAGCCGAGGGCGGTGGTCAGGTGCGTGAAGGCGTGGCCGACGCCGTTCGCGTCCGTCAGGCCGCGCCGGACCGTGTCGAGGTCAGAGCGGAGGGAACTCAGCTCGTCGGCCAGGGTCAAAAAGTCCTCCCGGCTCTCCACCAACGTCTCCGCCGAGTCGTCGAGGTGCTCTGCGGCGGAGGAAAAGGCCTCCTGCATCACGCGCATCGTCGTTTCCAGCGTGGCCCAGTCGCCGGCGCGCAGGGCTTCCCCGGCGGCGGCCCAGGCGGCCTCCGCCCGCAGCAGGTCATTCCGCAGCGCGGTCACGTCTCCCGCGACGCGCTGGGCTTCCAAAATCTTATTGAGGGTGTCGATCGCGTCCCCCGCGGTCTCCAGCGCCGACTGCGCCGCCTCGGGCTCCACGTTCAGCGCGTCCCAGGCCGCGTTCAGCTCCCTGATCGCCGCGTCAAATTCCCCGGAGCCGCCCGCCGTGCCGCCGCCGCTGCGCAGGCGGTTCTCCACCGTGCCCAGGGTGCCGGACAGCTCGCTCAGCACGGTGCTCAGCCGCGCCGTCAGGTCCGCCGAGGGCCCGTCGAGCTGGTCAAAGACCGTCGTGGCCAGAGTCTGGCCGAACTGCCGCTGCTGGGCCTCCAGCGCCGCCTGGCCCGCATCCACCTGCTCCCGGGCCTCGTCGAGCTGCAAGCGGGCCTCCGCCAGCTTGCTGTCGGCCAGCTCCAGGATGCGGTCGTTCAGCGCGTCGATCTTGTCGGCGTTCAGCTCCACGTGGATGCTCTGCTCCACCAGGCCCACCGCCGTGACGCGGGCGACGCCGTTCTGGCGCTGGAAGTAGGGGATGATCTCCTTGTCCACGTAGTCGCTCAGCTCGTAGATGTCGTTGCCCGCGCGGGAGACCGCGATGTACATCGTCGCGATCATGTCCATGCTGATCTCGAGGATGCTGGGCGTCCCGACCAGCTCGGGCAGGCTCGCCGCCACCTGGTTCACCGCGGAGGACACGTTCACCATCGCGCTGTCCATGTTCGTGCCCGCGGCGAATTCGAGCTGGACGTAGCCGTAGTTCTCCGCGCTGACCGAGCTGACGGTCTGGACGTTCTTCACGGTGCCGAGGGCCTGCTCCATCGGGAGCGTGACCTCGCTCTCCACCTTCTCCGGGCTCGCGCCGGGGTAGGTCGTCAGCACCACCAGATAGGGCAGGCTCATCGTGGGCAGCAGGTCCGTGGTCATGTTCAGCATGCTCACCACGCCCAGCGCGATGACCACGATCACCGCGACCAGCACCGTGAACGGCTTGCGGACGCTCAGCCGTGCCATGGACCCACCCCCATTCATACAAACTTAGAGTAATTATATATTATACAGCATTCCGCGGAAAAAGAATATAAATTTTTTGTAATTTTTTTGGGGAAGAGGGAAAAGGGATAAGGGAAAAGGGAAAAGGGAAAAGGGATAAGGGATCAGGTAGGAGGTAGGAGCTTGGCTGTAGGGACGGCTCTCAGCCGTCCGCTGTCATGATTTCCGCCGACGCCGTAGGGAGCGATCCCCTGATCGCTCCGCGTTGCGCCATGTTTGGACGCAGCGTTCCGCCCCGCGCCCTGTGCGGGGCGGCGGCGCCATCAGGGGATGGCGCCCTACGGGGCGTTTCGACGACGCGGACGGCTGAGAGCCGTCCCTTGGGTAAATTCCTACGTTCAGCGATTTGCCTTTTTGCTGATGAAAGCCGATAACCAGAATCCCGATTTTTCCACGCCCCGCGGACCGCTCCTAAAAAAGAGGACCGGCGGAAACCAAACCGCCGGCCCTCGATCTCATACCTGTTACCTGTTATTTGTTACTTATTATTTCGCGTTGTAGTAGTCCCGCAGATTCTCGAGCTTGTTATATCTCGCCCTTGCCGCGGCCTCGTTCTTCGCGAACAGCTCCTCGGCGCGCTCCGGGAAGAACCGGGCCAGCGCGCTGTAGCGGGCCTCGTTCATCAGGAAGGCGCGATAGGCCTCGCCCTCGGCGGGCTTTTTGCTGTCGAGGGAGAAGGGCTGCTCCTTCGCCGGGTTGAAGCGGAAGAGGTTCCAGTAGCCGCAGTCCACCGCGCGCTTCATCTCGGCCTGGCAGTTCACCATGCCGCCGGTGATGGAGTGCATCTCGCAGGGGGCGTAGCCGATGATGAGGGACGGGCCGGGATAGGCTTCGGCCTCCTGGATGGCCCGGAGGGTCTGGTTCGGGTCCGCGCCCATCGCGATCTGCGCGACGTAGACGTAGCCGTAGCTCATGATGATCTCGGCGAGGGACTTCTTCGCGGTGCCCTTGCCCGCGGCGGCGAACTGGGCGATCTGGCCCAGGTTGCTGGCCTTGCTGGCCTGGCCGCCGGTGTTGGAGTAGACCTCGGTGTCAAAGACGAAGATGTTCACGTCGTTGCCGGAGGCCAGCACGTGGTCCAGCCCGCCGAAGCCGATGTCGTAGGCCCAGCCGTCGCCGCCGAAGATCCAGACGCTCTTCTTGCCCAGGAACTCCTTCTGTTCAAGCAGCTTCGGCGCGATGGGCAGGCCCGCCGCCGCCAGCTTCTCCAGCTCCGGCACCAGGGCGTCCACGGCGGCGTTGTTCTCGTCGCCCTTGTCGAGGGTGTTCAGGTAGTCCTCCGCGGCCTTGCGGAAGGACTCGACGCCGGAGGCCTGCTCGCTGGCGAGCAGCTCCTTCAAATCGGCAATGAGGCCGCGTCTCAGGCTCTCCTGGCCGAGCTGCATGCCGAGACCGTACTCGGCGTTGTCCTCAAAGAGGCTGTTGGCCCAGGCGACGCCGCGCCCGTTCGCGCCCGCGTCGTAGGGGCTGACCGCCGCGGTGCCGCCCCAGATGGAGGAGCAGCCGGTGGCGTTGGCGACGTACATCCGTTCGCCGAAGAGCTGGGTGACGAGCCGCGCGTAGGCGGTCTCGGCGCAGCCCGCGCAGGAGCCGGAAAACTGCAGCAGCGGGCGGCGGAACTGACTGCCCTTCATCGTGCCGTCCATCATGTCGGGCTTCTCCGGAAGCTTCACCAGGTAATCCCAGGCGCGCTGCTGGTCCATCTGCGTGGCGACGGGCTTCATGCTCAGGCTCCTGGTCGGGCAGACCTGGGCGCAGACGCCGCAGCCCATGCAGTCCAGCGGGGAGACGGCCAGGGTGTACTGATAGACGCCTTTGCCCTTGCCGACCTTGATATCGACGAGCTTGGCGCTGTCGGGGGCCGCGGCGGCCTCCTCCGGCGTGACGGCGTAGGGGCGGATCGTCGCGTGGGAGCAGACGTAGGCGCAGCGGTTGCACTGGACGCACTTCGCCGGGTCCCAATCGGGGACGAAGGCGCTGACGCCCGCCTTGGAGTAGGCGCTGGCGCCCTGCTCGAAGGTGCCGTCCGCGTGGTCCACGAAGGCGCTGACCGGGAGCCGGTCGCCGTCCATGCGCTCCACCGGGCGGGTGATCTCCTGGATCATCTTCACCAGCGCGGGGTTGGCGGAGGCGGGGATCGGGGCCTCCTCAGTATCGGCGGCCTCGGCCCAGGCGGCGGGCACGTCGATCTTCACCAGGGCCTGGGCGCCCGCGTCGATGGCCTTGTGGTTCATATCGACCACGTCCTGGCCCTTCTTCAGATAGCTGTGGGTCGCGGCGTCCTTCATATAGCGGAGGGCGTCCTCCTTGGGCATCAGGCCAGCCAGGGCGAAGAAGGCGGACTGCAGGATCGTGTTCGTGCGCTTGCCCATGCCCAGCTCCACCGCCAGGTCGATGGCGACGATGGTGTAGAGCTGGACGTTATTCTTCGCGATATAGCGCTTGGCCTCGCCGGAGAGGTTCCGCTCCAGCTCCGCGAAGTCCCAGGGGCAGTTGATGAGGAACACGCCGCCGGGCTTCACGTCGTTGACCATGCGGAAGCCCTTCGTGACGTAGCCGGGGTTGTGACAGGCCACGAAGTCGGCCTTGTTGATATAGTAGGGGCAGCCGATGGGCTTGTCTCCGAAGCGCAGGTGCGAGATCGTCACGCCGCCGGTCTTTTTGGAGTCATACTGGAAATAGGCCTGCACGAACTTGTCCGTGTGGTCGCCGATGATCTTGATGGAGTTCTTGTTCGCGCCGACGGTGCCGTCGCCGCCGAGGCCCCAGAACTTGCACTGGACCGTGCCCTCGGGGGCGGTGTCGGGGATGTCGGGCTCGTCGAGGCTCAGGCCGGTCACGTCGTCCACGATGCTCAGCGTGAACTGCTCCTTGGGCTGGTCCTTCGCCAGCTCGGCGTAGACCGCGGCGAGGGAGCGGGGCGGGGTGTCCTTGCTGCCCAGGCCGTAGCGGCCGCCGACGATGACAGCCTTGCGGCCCAGACGGGCGAAGGCGGTCACGACGTCCATATAGAGCGGCTCGCCCTGGCTGCCGGGCTCCTTGGTGCGGTCCAGCACCGCGATCTTCGTCGCGGTCTCGGGGATCGCCGCCAGCAAGCGCTCGGCGGAGAAGGGACGGTAGAGCCGGACCTTCACCAGACCGACCTTCTCACCCCTGGCGTTCAGATAGTCGATGACCTCGGCGGCGGTGTCGCAGACGGAGCCCATCGCGACGATCACGCGGTCCGCGTCCGGCGCGCCGTAGTAGTTGAAGGGCTTGTAGTCGGTGCCCAGCTTCGCGTTGATCTGGTCCATATAGTCCTCGACGATGGCGGGGACGGCCTCGTAGGCGCGGTTCGCGGCCTCGCGGTTCTGGAAGAAGATGTCGCCGTTCTGGTGGCTGCCGCGCATCTGCGGGTGGTTGGGGTTCAGGGCGCGGGCACGGTAGGCCTTCACCGCGTCCACCGGGAGCATTTCCGCCAGGTCGGCGTAGTCCCAGACGCGGAGCTTCTGCAGCTCGTGGCTGGTGCGGAAGCCGTCGAAGAAGTTCAGGAAGGGGACCGAGGACTTCAGCGCCGCCAGGTGCGCCACCGGGGCCAGGTCCATGACCTCCTGCGGGTCGTTCTCGCAGAGCATGGCGAAGCCGGTCTGACGGCAGGCGTAGACGTCGCTGTGGTCGCCGAAGATGCTCAGGGCGTGGCTCGCCACCGCGCGCGCGGAGACGTGAAAGACCGCGGGCAGCAGCTCGCCGGAGAGCTTGTACATGTTGGGGATCATCAGCAGCAGGCCCTGGCTGGCGGTGTAGGTGGTGGTCAGCGCGCCCGCGTTCAGGCTGCCGTGTACGGTGCCCGCCGCGCCCGCCTCGGACTGCATCTCCATGACCTTGACCGTGCGGCCAAAGACGTTCTTGCGGCCCTCGGTGCTCCACTGGTCCACGCAGTCGGCCATCGGGCTGCTGGGGGTGATGGGATAGATGCCCGCCACCTCGGTAAAGGCGTAGGACACATGGGCGGCGGCGGTGTTGCCGTCCATCGTTTTGTAGATCGCGTGATTGCTCATGCTGTTCCTCCTTCGTCCACGGGCGTCAGATCGGAGCGCCCGAAAAAATATACAAGTATATAATATGCGCGCAGATGCTATTTGTGCATGATACATAATTATTATAACATCCTATCAACTGATATGGTATTGAATTTATTTACAGAATCGCGGAGTATTTTTTGTGCATGTTGCTTTTGCAGGGGCGCTTCACGAAGCGCCCGCAGATTGTAGACAAATGGTTTTTCCAAGCGAAAAACTCGCAAGGGGGATTGTTAAGGGGGACGGGAGCCCCCCTTGACGTTCAAATCATTCGAGACTGTCGACTTTGTCGACAGTCTCGGGGCGCTTCACGAAGCGCCCGCAGACTGTAGACAAATATCGTTCCAATGAAAATTGGGATTTCTAGAAATGTTGAATGTAGGGGCGACCCTGTGTGGCAATGTCAGTAAGATAAGCAAAAGAATAAAATACCTCGTACCAAGAAGGCTGGTACGGGGTATTTTTTTGAAATAATGTAAGCGTCAAATCCCGGGGCGGATGGACAGGCATGAGATAATAGAGTCCTGAGAAGTCTTGAG
>JAFSRS010000063.1 GCA_017445985.1 Oscillospiraceae bacterium
AGAGGACGAGCGAAAGCAGCGCCGAAAAATGATTTTCCAGTCGGGCTACGCCCTCCTTCCAAATCATTTTTCGTGTGACCCCTCTGTCCAAAAGTGTAAACCATGTCTTTGCACAATGTGTAAACCATGTGGGTCTTGACATCTTAGCCGTCCCTACGGAAAAGCCTAGCGCCCTTCCGGCAAGCCTGCCGGGTCGCCGTGGGCGGGGCGGACGTCCCGTAGGAAGCGTTTCAGGCCATCGGGCCACTCCGGCGCCGCGTCGAGCCCCGTATCCCCCAGCTCGACCAGCTTGTTCGTCCCGTGATAGTCGCTTCCGGCTGTGACATACAAATGATACCGTTCCGCCAGGCGCAGCATCATAGCCCGCAGCTTCGGGGTGAAGCCGGAATAGAAGGCCTCCACGCCCTGCAAGCCGAAATCCATCAGGCGTTCCAGGCGCTCCGCCATCTCATCGCCCAGGATGAGCTGGTCGCCGCTGCCGTAGCAGGGGTGGGCCAGCACCGGGATGCCGCCCGCGCTCAGGATGCCCGCGATGGCCTGCTCCGGGCGGACGTACTCCGTCGAGACGCGCAGCTTGTCGATGAACTCCTTGATCGCCTGCTCCTTGGTCTTTGCCCAGCCGTATTTCACCATCAGGTTGCCGATGTGCGGTTTGCCGGGGTTGTCCAGGGCCAGCAGGGCTTCCAACTCCGCCTGAGGAAAGATAAAGCCGAATTCACTTCTTAAAAAATCCAGCCGCGCGTGGACCTTCCGCATCCGGTAGGCGTGGCCCAGCGCCACGACCTCCCGGATGGAGGGCGCGGCGGGATCGTAGCCGTAGCCGAGGATGTGGTATTTTCCAAAATCATCCTTGCAGCCGAATTCCACGCCGGTCAGGAAGGCGGGGCCGCCCTCCCCCAACAGCGGCAGCAGCGCCGCGCAGCCCTTGATCGCGTCGTGGTCCGTCAGGGCGAAGAGCCGAAGCCCCGCCTCCTTCACCCGGTCCGGCAGCGCCGCCGGGTTGTCCGTGCCGTCGGACACGGTACTGTGCATGTGTAGATCGATCATCGTCAAAAATGCCTGTATATCCGCTTTTCCAGCGCGAAAATGCGCTCACTGAAGGTACCCGGCTCCATCCGGTCGAAGTGCTCCCGATAGATCTCCATCCGGCTGTCGATCAGGTCGATATAGCTCAACAGCTCCGCTTCCGCGGTGAGCGGCAGCACCGCCGCGCCGGTCTCCGGCTTGCCGTGATGGCTCAGCAGCATGTGCTGCAGGAGGATGGATTTGTCCTCCGGGGTCCCCAGCTCCCGTGCCGTGTCCGCGACCTCCTGCGCCCCCATCACCAGATGGCCCAGCAGCTGGCCCGGAACGGAGTAGTCCGTCACCAATCCCAGCGAAGAAACGCTGAACTCCCGCTCCTTCGCCAGGTCGTGCAGGATGGTCCCGGCCAGCAGCAGGCTCCGGTCCACGGTATCGTAATACAGCCCGGACAGCCCGTCCGCCAGCCGCGCCATGTTCAGCGTGTGCATCAGCAGGCCGGACACGAAGCTGTGGTGCACGCTCTTCCCGGCGGGCAGGCTGCGCAGCGCCTCTCCGTGCCGGTCCAGCATCGCCTCGCAGACCGCGCGGTAATCCGGGTCCTCGATGCTCGCCGCCAGGCCCCGCAGCTCCTCCATGGCCGCATCCGCGTCGATGGGCGCGGTGGGGACCAGCTTCGCCCGGTCCACCTGATCCTGCTCCGTGGCGAGGCGCAGCTTGCCGATGGTCGCCTGGATCGCGCCCCGGAACTCCGAGGCCGTTCCCCGGACCTTGATCGCGCTGCCGGCGTCCGCCGGGCCGATGGGTCCGGCGTAGTCCCAGACCTTCGCCTCCAGCTCGCCGGAGCAGTCGGCTATCACCGCGTTCAGAAAGGGCTTGCCGTTGGCCGACCGGCGGCTCTGGGCGCTTTTCAGCACGAAAAAGCCCTCGAATTCGTCCCCGACCCGCAGCTCGTCGATATATGCGTCTTTTAACATGTGATGCTCCTATTCGTCCTCGCGCAGGGCCTTCATGGCCTTTTTCATCTCGTACATCTCCTGATCGGCGCGTTTGAGCGCGTCCTCGATCCCGCTGTCGCGCTCCCGGTCGTAGAAGGCCACCCCGATGGCGGCGGAGATCTGCTTCCAGGGCTCCGGCGTATAGACCTCGGAGACCTGGGAGAGGAAATCCGCCCGCAGGGCGTCGATGTTTTCCAGGTCCTGGCCCCGCAGGATCACGATGAACTCGTCCCCGCCCACCCGAAAGACCGGGGAATGGCGGAACACGTTGCAGGTGATCCCGGTCAGGGTCTTGAGGGCGATATCACCCTTTTCGTGCCCGAAGTTGTCGTTGATGCGCTTCAAAAAGTTCAGGTCGATCATCGCGACGCCGACGCGCAGGTCCGGGCTTTCCGTCAGCTCCTGCTGCAGCTTCTCCGCCTCGCGGTTGTAGGCGGTCTTGTTGCGGACGCCGGTCAGGGAGTCGATGATCGCCAGCTCGCTCATCTTGTCGGCGAGCTGCTTCATGTTCCGGCTCTTCTCCTCCGCGGAGAGGATCTCCGAGACGTAGTCCTGCATATTCTCGGTCATCTGGGTGATGGCCCTGGAAAGGGATTCCACTTCGTTGTCGGTCTTGATGTCCGGCGCCTCGAATTTCAGCGCCTCCACGTCCCGCTGTCCGTGGCTGCGGCCCGCGTAGTCCACGACGCCCTGTTCCAGCAGCATGACCGGCTCGGTGATGTTCGCCTTCGTCCAGAGCAGAAAGGAGATCGTGTACAGCACACCCAGACAGACGATCACCGCGGCGTTGCGGAGCGCCTGAGAGCGAAGCTCGTCACGCAGGGTCGTGATATCCACGTCCACGCAGAGCACCGCGTAGGCTTCGCCCTTGCTGTCCCGGAGGGCCAGGGCCCCGGTGTAGTCGGTGCTCCACTCCGTCACCTCGACGAAAAAGCTGACGTCGTCCTGCTCCATGATATCAAAGAAGGTCTGAACGGTCTCCGCGTCGAACTCGTCATCGGAGATCCAGCCCAGATAGAGGTTGCCCTCCGTGTCCTCGTAGCGGTTGTAGTCGTCCTCCGCGCTCAGCACGCTCATCACGTTCGCCGTGCCGTCCAGGTTCAGCGGCTTGACGGCGTAAAGGTAGTGGATGGAAAACTCGTTCATGATCTGGTCCATGAAGCGGAGGGTCTCCCTGTATTTCTCGCTCTCCTCCAGCGTCTCGACGCAGCGGCGCAGGTCGTCGCCGTCGACGTGGCGCTCCACGTAATGCAGAAGATCCGTGATCTCGGATTCATAGTGCTCATAGAGGGAGTCGCGCTGGCTGTAGTAGTTCAGGACGATCAGGGCCAGACACAGGATCGCGGTGAAGAGGATGCAGCCAATCGCGATACTGCGGCCCAGAGGCTTCTTATAGCTGCGCTGAACGTCGTGCGTTTCCATCTTACCCGCCTCCCTTTGGAAAAACGCCCCATTAAATAAATGGGGCGTTTTGATTTCTGGTGCCGGTGGTGGGACTCGAACCCACACGGGGGATTAGCCCAACGGATTTTGAGTCCGTCACGTCTACCATTCCATCACACCGGCACGGTATTGTTAAGTATACAACAGCCGCAGGGATTTTGCAAGCGGAAAATAAGATTAGTCAGGAGTTAGGAGTTATTCAGAACGTGAGCAAAAATCCTGACTCCTAATTCCTAATTCCTAACTACCTCGCGTTTTACTTTCCGCCGGATCTTCCTGCCCAGCTCCGCCAGCAGACCCAGGCCCAGGCCGATCATGACGTACCAGATCGGCACCAGGGGCTGCGCGTAGCGGTCGAAGGAGAAGGCCAGGGCATAGATATAGAGCGCCGTGCCATACACGCCGACGAGAAACAGCAATTCTCCCCGGCGCCGCCGCAGAGCGAGGCTCAGCACTACACTCCCCGCGCCCAGCGCCAGGGTCAGCAGCCGCAGCCGGTGCAGGACGTGCCAGGGCACGCCCATCAGCTCCTTCCAGTAGAAGATCGCGTCCACCATCATGCGGGGCTTGGTGATCAGGTAGGAGCGGAGGAAGCTCTTCGGGTCGCGCCGCAGCCATTCCCGGATGCGGTAGCGGGCCATGACCCCGTCCCGCTCCAGCGAGAGATAGCGGACGAGATAGGGCTCCCGCGGCTCGCCGTTCTCGTCGTAGTAATCCGCGTATTCCTCCGCCATGACCGCGTCCACGTTGGTTTCGTAGTCCAGCTCGCCGTCCTCCGGCCAGCCATAGCCCTGATAGGTACCCAGCAGCAGGGGGTTCCCGCCGCCGTAGTTGAAGGGGACGAAGTCATGGAAGAGGATCGCGTTGCGCACGGTCCAGGGCACGATCAGCACGAGCATCGCGCAGAGCAGCATCCCGGCCTGGCGCAGCAGACGCTTTTTGTCGTATCTTCCGATCAGCAGATAGAGCAGCGCTACGGCCATATAGCTGAGGACGTTCGCCCGGATCGTCAGCGTCAGCAGGAAGGCGCAGAGCAGGCCGATAAAGGCCCGGCGCTCCCCGGTCTTTTTCAGCCGCAGCGTGAAATAGAGCAGGGACATCGAGCCCAGCAGATAGGGCGTCTCCGTCAGGATGAGACAGTCCATCCAGACGTAGTTCGGGGCCAGCAGCGGCGCCGCCGCCAGGACGCCGCACCACCAGGGCGCGTAGAGCCGGACTGCCCGGTAGATCACCCAGGCAGTCGCGGTGCCCATCAGCATCCAGCACAGCTTCAAAGCCAGCCAGAGGGCGTGGCCCTCGCCAAAGGCGAGGGAAAACAGCCCGATCAGCACCGGCATCCCCGGCATGATCTGGGCGCTGAGCCCGCCGTACATCGTGATCCGGCCTGTTTTGATGAAGGTGATCCCGCTGACCACGTAGCCCAGGTCGTCGTTCGCGCCGAGCTGGTACTCCGCGCCGAGCTGGCCCAGGACGACCAGGCGCTCGGCCAGAAGCGCCAGGAGCAGGATCAGGATGCCCAGATGGTCCAGCCAGGGGCTGATCTTACGCTCGTCCAGACGCTCCATCGTCCCCGCTCCCCTTTCTGTCCGCGTCAACCGCGGGGCATTTCCCGCAGGCGGCGCAGGCGCTCCCGCCGGAGCAGCCGCAGCCGCAGCCTCCGCCCTTCTTCCGCGCCCGAACGGTCCCGCGGATGGCAAGAATCACCGCCGCCGCGACAACAATAAGCAATATCCAATCCAACGCGCTCAAAGCACACGCTCCTTCCCGTTTCCTGCCGACGCAGCAAGCTGCATGACAAATGGTTTTTCCAAGTGAAAAACTCGCAAGGGGGATTGTTAAGGGGGACG
>JAFSRS010000064.1 GCA_017445985.1 Oscillospiraceae bacterium
AAGATATAGCCGAAGTCAAAGGCCACCTCCCCGGTGCTCTCCGCGGCCTGGGCCGTCTGGTTGACGTAATCCACGATGCCCACCGCGCCGCTCAGCTCCCGGATGCCCACCGCGCCGCTGAACAGGTCGCCGAGGGAGCGCCAGACCAGCCGCACGAATTCCAGGCACTCATACCAGGCATAGCGGACGTTCGCCCCCAGGCCGAACTCCCGCGGGGCGAAGTAGAGTCCGTAGCGCAGATAAGTCGAGCCGTCCTCCATCGTGTACTCCACCCGGGTCATCGTGTAGTCGTGCAGCGTCACGCGCTTGCCGTCCCGGAGGACCACGATCTCGTGGGTGTTCCCGCCGCGGTCCAGATAGTCGCTGACGTTGGTGGTAAAGAAGATCCTGTGACCGTCGATGGTCCAGATCTGGTCCCCCGCCTGGAAGCCGTCCGCGCCCTCATAGGGGCAGTCGGGCATGAAATCCGCGATGATCGGCTCGGTAAAGTTCGCGTGGGGCGCGATGCAAAGCACCAGAATGAAGCCCAGAAGGAAGTTCATCGCCGCGCCCGCGACCAGGATGACGATCCGCTGCCAGGCCGGACGGGTCGTGAAGGCCCTGGGGTCCTCGGAATCGCCGTCCTCGCCCTCCATCGCGCAGAAGCCGCCGATGGGCAGGGCGCGGAGGGAGTACAGGGTCTCCTTTCCCTGCTTTTTCAAAATTTTCGGTCCCATGCCGAGGGCAAACTCGTTCACCTTGACCCCGAAGGCCTTCGCGGTCAGAAAATGGCCCAGCTCGTGCACCGCGATCAGCACGCCGAAGGCCAGTATCGCCAGAAGAATATACATCTATCGCATCTCCATCACATATTTCCGCGCCTGCGCGTCCACGCTCAGCAGCTCGTTCAGCCCAGGCTTCTCCGTTATCTTTATGCTGTCCAGCGCGGCAGCAACACATTCGGCGATCTTGCCGAAGGGAAGCTTTTCCCGGAGGAACAGACCCACCGCCGCCTCGTTCGCGGCGGAGAGGATCGCGGGGGCGGTACCGCCGCGCTTCGCCGCGTCCATCGCCAGCGCCAGACAGGGGAAGTTTTCCAAATCCGGCGCCTCGAAATGCAGGTCGCTCAACCGGAACAGGTCCAGCGGCGCGGTCCAGGTCTCCATCCGGTCCGGCCAGGTCATCGCGTACTGGATCGGCAGCCCCATGTCGGGGATCCCGAGCTGGGCGATCACGCTCCCGTCCACGAACTCCACCGCGGAGTGCACGACGCTCTGGGGGTGGATCAGGACGCGGATCTGCTCCGGTCGGACGGAAAACAGCCGCATGGCCTCGATAAATTCCAGCCCCTTGTTCATCATCGTCGCGCTGTCCACGCTGATCTTCGCGCCCATACTCCAATTCGGATGGGCGACGGCCTCCGCCGGGGTCTTATGATACGTTTGTTCCTTAGTCAGCCCGCGGAAGGGCCCGCCGGAGGCGGTCAAAAGAATGCTGCGCAACCGTGGGCTGCCGAGGCGCCCGCCGAGGGACTGGAAGATCGCGGAGTGTTCGGAGTCCACCGGGACGATCTCCGCGCTGTGCTCCCGCGCGCGCTGCATCACCAGCTCGCCCGCGCAAACCAGGGTCTCCTTGTTCGCCAGGGCGATGCGTTTGCCCCGGGCGATGGCCGCCAGGGTCGGGCGGAGGCCCACGCTGCCGCTGACCGCGGTCACCACGCAGTCGCATTCCTCCAGCGACGCAGCCTCGATCAGGCCCTCCATGCCGGAGACGACCTTCGTGGGCGTATCGGCAAGGGCGACGCGCAGCAGACCCGCCGCGGCGCTGTCATAAACGGCGGCAAGCCGGGGACTGAACCGCCGGACCTGCCGCTCCAACAAGTCGATATTCCGATGGGCCGCCAGCGCGCGGACCGGAACGTTCAGCCGCTCCGCCGCCGCGAGGCTCTGCCGTCCGATGCTGCCGGTAGAGCCCAGAATACTCAGGGCGTGAATCATGCCGTTACCGCCTTGCTGATCGCCGGGACCCAGAGGACCAGCAGCTCGAGGACGGGCGCGGCCCACATCATCGAATCCAGCCGGTCCATCATGCCGCCGTGCCCGGGCAGCAGGGTCCCGTAGTCCTTGATCCCGAACAGGCGCTTGACCGCGGAAAAGCTCAGGTCGCCGAGCTGGCTCGCCAGAGAGCCGAGGAAACCGTAGACCGCCAGCACCGAGAAGCGGACCTCGAAACCGAAGGCCTTCAAAACCAGGCCGTAGAGCAGCATCATCACGATCGCGCCAAGGAAGCCGCCGGCGCTGCCCTCGAGGGTCTTGTTGGGACTCAGCCGCGGGGTCATGGCGTGTTTGCCCAGGGCCAGTCCGGCGAAATAGGCCCCCGCGTCGCTGGAAAAGGCCGCGACGAAGGGCAGGAAAGCGCAGGCGGCCCCGGCGTCGCGCAGCCGGAGCTGGACGAGGGAGCTGAGCAGGACCGGCATCACGCCGCCCGCCATCAGCAGCACCGCCACGGACTCGAACTCCATCGTGGTCTCTTTACGGAAGGAGAGCATCAGCTCGGACATGACCGCGGCGAAGAGCAAAAACATCACCAGCGCGACCGCCGCGCCCCGGTCCATGACGGAGCCGAGGAAGGGGATCAGAAACGCGCTGACCGCGGCGTAGATACGCAGACGCCGCCCGCCGTCCTTTTCGGTGCAGGACAGGAATTCCCAGGTGCAGCAAGCGCTCCCCGCGCCCACGACGATGCCCAGCGCCCAGGCGGGGCACAGGAATACCACGACGATCAGGATGGGGATGGCGACAGCCGCGACAGTCAAACGCTTTGTCATTGTCTCTATTCCTCCGTTGTTTCTCTCTTACAGCCCGCCGAAACGGCGGTCGCGGCGGTTGAATTCCTCGATGGCGCGGTCGATCTCCCGCGCGTCGAAGTCCGGCCAGAGGGTGTCGGTGAAGATCAGCTCCGTGTAGGCCGACTGCCAGAGCAGGAAGTTGCTCAACCGCAGCTCTCCGCCGGGGCGGATTAGCAGCTCCGGGTCCGGGATGCCGCCGGACCAGAGCAGCCCGGAAAAGCGCTCCTCCGTCAAGGGCTCCGTCTCCCCCGCCGCCGCCAGCTCGGCCCAGCGCGCCGCGGCGCGGACGATCTCGTCCCGCCCGCCGTAATTCAGGCAGACGTTGGCCTGGAAGCCGTCCATCCGGGCGCTGATCGCGTCAGTCTCCGCGATACGCTCCCGCAGCACGGGAGACAGCACGGAGGTGTCGCCGAAGAATTTCAGCCGGATGTGGTCCCGCTCCATCTTCTCGATGGCCTCCAGGAGATACTTCTCCAGCAGGCCCATGATCGCGTCCACCTCTTCCTTCGGGCGCTTCCAGTTCTCGGTGGAAAAGGCGTAGACCGTCAGGTACTTCACGCCGATGTCCCGGCAGTAGGTGGCGACGCGGCGGAAGGTCTCCGCCCCCGCGGCGTGGCCCGCCGTCCGGGGCAGGCCGCGCTTTTTCGCCCAGCGGCCGTTGCCGTCCATGATGACGGCGATATGGCAGGGGACGGTCCGCGGCTGATCGTCCCCTGCCTCCTTCTTCGATTTGAACAGAGCCATCGTCAAATCGCGGAGAGCTCTTTTTCCTTCTTCGCGCAGAGCTCGTCGATCTTCTTGATATAGTTGTCCGTCTGCTTCTGGATGTCGCGTTCGGCGTTCTTGTAATCGTCCTCGGTGATCTCGGAGGCCTTCTCCTGCTTCTTGAACTTCTCGATGGCGTCGCGGCGGATGTTGCGGATCGCGACCTTGCTCTCCTCGCCGTAGCGCTTCACCTGCTTGATGAGGTCCTTGCGGCGCTCCTCGGTGAGCTGCGGGAAAACCAGGCGGATCATGCGGCCGTCGTTCTGGGGATTGATGCCCAGATCGCTGGCCTGAATCGCCTTCTCGATGGGCTTCAGGAGGCTGTTGTCCCAGGGCTGGATCGCCAGGGTGCGGGGGTCGGGCGTGGCGATCGTCGCCACCTGCTGGATCGGGGTGTCGGTGCCGTAGTAGCTCACGCTGATGCGGTCGAGCACCGCGGCGTTGGCCCGCCCGGCGCGCACGGCGTTGAAGTTCTCCACCAGCACGGAGCAGGTCTTTTCCATCTTGTCGGTAAATTCCTTGTAGTCAGACATCGTAATCCCTCCAAATATTTTTATTCATTCTACCAGTGTGCCGATCGCCTCGCCGCACACGGCGCGGACGATGTTCTCCGGGTCGGCCAGCGCGAAAACGAGGACCGGGATATCGTTGTCCATGGCCAGGCTGGTCGCCGTGGAATCCATCACCGCCAGGCGCTGTGCCAGGACCTCTTCATAGCTGATGCGCTCGTATTTCACGGCGTCGGGGTTCGTGCGGGGGTCGGCGGAGTAAACGCCGTCGATGTTTTTGGCCAGCAGCAGGGCGTCCGCGCCGATCTCCGCGGCCTTGAGCGCCGCGCCGGTGTCCGTCGAGAAGAAGGGGCTTCCGGTGCCGCAGCCGAAGATCACGACCTTGCCGCTCCGCAGCGCGGCCTCCGCGCCCCGGCGGGTGTAGGGGTCCGCCACACGGGGCATATCCAGCGCGGTCATCACCGTCGCCTCCACGCCGAGCTGCTCGAACACGTCGACCAGCGCCAGCGCGTTCATCGCCGTCGCGAGCATGCCCATCTGGTCCGCGCGGGTGCGCTCCATCTTCCCGCCGCCGTCCTTGACGCCGCGCCAGAAGTTGCCCGCGCCCACCACGATGCCGACCTGCGCGCCCAGCTCGACGCAGCGCTTCACCGCGCCGCACACGCTGCGCATGATCTCAAAATCCAGGCCGTGCTGTTTCGCCCCGGCCAGCGCCTCCCCGCTGATCTTCAGCAGGACGCGCCGATATGCGGCTTTTGCTTCCATCGGAACCACTCCTATCCCATTGTGTTCATAGACCTTAGAAGTATAACACAACGCTTTGGCTTTGACAATACGGGGCGAAATAATTTAACATTTGACGGAAAATATTTTTTTCGCCGCCGCCCGGATTGACGGACTTCGATGCGCCGGAGCGTCTATGCTTGCGCTATGAACACCGTCTATGCCGAAGCTCTGCTGGCGCTGAACGCCGCGCTGGATTACCTGCTGCTCCTGGCGGCGGGGCGGATCTGCGCCCTTCCGCTGGACCGGCGGCGGATCGCCCTGGGGGCGCTCTGGGGCGGGGCCTATTCCCTGCTGGCCCAGCTCTGGCCCGGTTTTTTTGGCCTGGCGACGGTCCGGCTGCTGGCCGGGGCGGTCTCGGTGGGGCTGGCCTACGGGACCGGGCGGCGGGCCTTGCGGGCGCTGGTCGTGTTTTACGCGGCCTCCGCGGCGCTGGCGGGCGGGGTCTACGCCCTCTCCTCGCTGCGGGAGCGCGGCGGGCCGATCCCGGTCCGGCTGCGGACGCTGCTGCTGGCCTTCGCGCTGGGCTGGTTCGCGCTGGACCGGGTGTTCCGGCACCGGGGACGGCGGGCGGAGCGTCGGATCGTCTCTCTGGCGATCTCCCTGAAGGGGCGGACGGTCCGGCTGCGGGCTTTGGAGGACAGCGGGAACGAGCTCGTAGACCCGGTAAGCGGCAGGCGGGCCGTGGTGGCGGAGGCCGCGCCGCTCTCGCCGCTGTTCGACGATCCCGCGCCGCTGCTGCTCCCCGATCCGGCGGAGGCCATGGAGGCGCTGCGAAGTCAGGGCGCGGTCTGCCGCCTGCTCCCCTGCCGCAGCGTGACGGACGGGGCGGGGCTGCTGCTCTGCTTCACGCCGGAGCGCGTCGAGGTCGAGGAAAAAGAGCGTCGGGACCTGCTGATCGCGGTCAGCTCGCACAGCCTCTGCGCAGACGGAGAATATCAGGCGGTGCTTCCGTTGGAATCCCCGCCGTAGGGGCGACCCTATGTGGTCGCCCGCGGGGCAGTCCTAAACCAGCGTATCTTTTGATTGATCGACATTCGGATACACTGTAGGGGCTGCCGCCCTCGGCGGCCCCTACAACAAATCGGGAAGTTATCCAATCTAAGATGAGATTGATAATAATTCTGCCTGCGGGCGACCACACAGGGTCGCCCCTACGGCGTGATCGTAAGGTCAGCGGATCTGTCGTTTTGAAAAGGAGGTCGCAATGGGTTCTCTCTCTGTCACTGTGGTTTTGCTCCACCGTCTCCGCAAGCTCCTGTGGTATCTCTGGTACGGTCCGCCTGCCTCGGTGCATTACATCGGCGGGAGCGACACCCTGCCGCCGCCGCTGGACGGTGAGGCGGAGCGGGCGGCGATCGAGGCGCTGGAGGCCGGCGACGAGGCCGCGCGGCGGACGCTGATCGAGCACAACCTCCGGCTGGTGGTCTATATCGCCCGGCGCTTCGAGAGCTCCGGCGTCGGGCTGGAGGACCTGATCAGTATCGGAACCATCGGGCTCATCAAGGCGATCTCCACCTTCCGCGGGGACAAGAAGATCAAGCTGGCGACCTACGCCTCGCGCTGCATCGAGAACGAAATTCTGATGCACCTGCGCAAGACCAGCGCCCAGAAGGGCGAGGTCAGCATCGACGAGCCGCTGAACACCGATTGGGACGGGAACGAGCTGCTGCTCGGCGACGTGCTGGGCACCGAGCCGGACGAGGTCTCCCGCTCCCTCGAGGACGACGAGGAACGGCAGATGCTGCTGGAAGCCGTGGACGCGCTGGAGGAACGCGAAAAGGAGATCATCGTCCTCCGCTTCGGGCTTTTGGGCAGGCCGGAGCTGACGCAGAAGCAGGTCGCCGACCGCATGGGCATTTCGCAAAGCTATATCTCCCGTCTGGAAAAGCGGATCATCCTGCGGCTGCGCCGGGAGCTGACGCAGATGATGTGAATAATTTGGAGGGCGCGGCTGCTCTGCCGCGCCCTCGTCGTACGTTACCAGATAAACGGAATAAGCCTGTACCGAACCTTCTTCATATAAGTTTCATAACCCGCCAGCCCCGCCGCGAGGACCGCCTCTTCGTTGCGGATGCGCTTCACGATGAGCGGGATATAGCACAGCAATATCACAAAAGAGAGCACCGAGCCGAGGACCAGCGGCATGGAGAGGAACAGCAGCAGCGTGACCGCGTACATCGGGTGGCGGACGATGCCGTACAGGCCCGTATCCACGACCCGCTGGCCCTCCTGCACCCCGATCGTGCGGGACAGGTATTCGTTCTCCCGCAGCACCTCCGCGTACAGCGCGTAGGCCGCGAGGAACACCACCGCCGCGGCCAGACTCACCCATCGCGGCAGCATCAGGAACTGAAAACGGAAGCTCAGCCCCGCCGCGACGAAGGCCGCGAGGAACATGAGACCGCTCAGCAATATGACGGTTTTTTGTTCCGCCTGCTCCTCCTTCGCGTCCAGCCGCCTGCGGAGCAGGGTCGGGTTCTTCCGGAGCATCACCAGCCCGGCGCAGAACATCGGTATGAACAGGATCCCCATCAAAAGCCAGCCCTGCCAATAGGCAAAGCTCCCCGCCGGAAGGAACAGCAGAGCTTCAACAAGGACCGCGCCGGCCAAAAACTTACAGATCGCCTGCGCGAACAGTTTCTTCTCCATTCGATACACGCCCCCATTCTTTCGGAATCTGAGCGAATTATAGCATAGATTCTCCCGGATTGCCAGCCTCGCCTATATTTTCAACTGCAGGTTGCGAACTATCCGAAAAATAGTATCTGGCATTTCGCGTTAAGTGGAAGTATGCTATGGTCGAACCGGTTCAGAACAAAAAAAGAAAGGATTTGATTGCCATGACGCTTGGAGGATCCATCAAACGCTTGCGGAAGGAACGCGCTTTGACGCAGGAGCAGCTGGCCGAGGCGCTGAACGTTTCCGCGCAGGCGGTCAGCAAGTGGGAGACGGGCGTCTCCTGCCCGGACGCCGGGCTGCTGCCGCAATTGGCGCTGACCCTGAATACCACGATGGACCGCCTGTTCGATTTTGACCGGGCCAGGATCGACCGCGAGGTGGAGGCGCTGGTCCGGGAGTCCGTCCCGCTGCGGGAGACGCCGGAGCGGGCGGAGGCCTTCTATCGCGCGGCGCTGGAGCGTTACCCGAACCACGAGGTCCTGTTGAACTGCCTGCTGATGGTGATCCCGGACGAGCGCTTCGAGGAAAAGTTGGAGATCGGCGAACGGCTGCTGGCCTGCACCGGGGACGATGAGATCCGATACGACGTGCTGCGCCTGCTGGCCCTGAGCTGCCACGCCCGGGGCGAGGACGGCCTGGCGGAACACTATCTATCGGGGATGCCGGAGCTGTACTTTCTGAAAAACGAGCTGGCCGCCGTGATCCGGCGGGGTCCGGCGCGGCTGGCGGAGATCAAGAAAGCCGAGGACGTCTGTCTCGGCACCCTGCTGGACATGCTATCGCTGCGGGCTGAAACGGAACCGGACGCGGCGGAACGCTGCCGCGGGATCGCCCACGGTCTGCTGGACCTGTACGGGACCCTCCCGGAGCACCGGGATCAGGCGGCCCGGCTGCGGGAGCGGTTCCACGTTTAATTCAAGCGAAACGATATCAAACAGGCCGGCGCGTTTCCGCGTCGGCCTGTTTGAATGTTATCAGATCGATATTATTTTATCAATACATTCCGCCCATGCCGGGGTCCATGGCGGGAGCGGCGGGAGCGGGAGGCTCGGGCTTGTCAGCCACGAGGCTCTCGGTGGTGAGGACGATGGCGGCAATGCTCGCGGCGTTCTCGATGGCGCTGCGGCAGACCTTGGTCGGGTCCACGATACCGGCCTTCAGCATGTCGCCGTAGCAGTCGCCGGCGGCGTCGTAGCCGAAGTTGACGGACTCGTTGTTGGAGACGCGCTCGTAGATGACCGCGCCCTCGACGCCCGCGTTGGCCGCGATCTGACGGATCGGAGCCTGCAGAGCGGCGGCGACCAGGTTGGCGCCGGTCTTTTCGTCACCGTGGAGCTCCCCGGCGACCTTCTTCGCGGCCATGCCGGCGCGGACGTAGGCGCTGCCGCCGCCGGCGACGATGCCCTCCTCCACCGCGGCGCGGGTGGCGTTCAGAGCGTCCTCGATGCGGAGCTTCTTCTCCTTCATCTCGACCTCGGTGGCCGCGCCGACCTTGATGACGGCGACGCCGCCGCCCAGCTTGGCCAGGCGCTCTTCCAGCTTTTCGCGGTCATACTCGCTGGTGGTGACCTCTATCTGGTGCTTGATGGCCGCCACGCGGTCGGCGATCTCGGCGCTGTCGCCGTAGCCGTCCACGATGGTGGTGGTGTCCTTGGTAACCTTCACCTGATGCGCGCGGCCGCAGGAGTCGAGGTCGGCGTCCTTGATGTCCATGCCCAGCTCACTGGAGATGACCGTGCCGCCGGTGAGGGCCGCGATATCGGCCATCATCTCCTTGCGGCGGTCGCCGTAGCCGGGGGCCTTGACGCAGACGCAGTTGAAGGTGCCGCGCAGCTTGTTCAGGACCAGGGTGGCCAGAGCGTCGCCCTCGACGTCCTCGGCGATGATCAGCAGGGGCTTGCCCATCTTGACGATGCTCTCCAGCAGGGGCAGCACGTCCTGGATGTTGGAGATCTTCTTGTCATAGAGCAGGATGAAGGGCTCCTCCAGGTTGGCCTCCATCTTGTCGGGATCGGTGACCATGTAGGGGCTGAGATAGCCGCGGTCGAACTGCATGCCCTCGACGACCTCGGTATAGGTCTCGGCGGTCTTGCTCTCCTCCAGGGTGATGACGCCGGACTGGCCGACCTTCTCCATCGCCTCGGCGATCAGCTTGCCGACGAACTCCTCGCCGGAGGACACGGTGCCGACGCGGGCGATGTCCTCGCTGCCGCTGACGGGCTGGCTGTTGGCGCGGATCTCGGCCACGGCGGCCTCGGCGGCCTTCTGGATGCCGCGGCGCATGACCATCGGGTTCGCGCCCGCGGCCAGGTTCTTGATGCCCTCGTCGATCATGACCTGGGCCAGAACGGTGGCGGTGGTGGTGCCGTCGCCGGCCACGTCGTTGGTCTTGGTGCTGACCTCGCGGATGAGCTGCGCGCCCATGTTCTCATAGGGATCGGCGAGCTCGATCTCCTTGGCGATGGTCACGCCGTCGTTGGTGATGACGGGCGCGCCGAACTTCTTGCCCAGGACCACGTTGCGGCCCTTGGGTCCCAGGGTGATCTTCACGGTATTGGCGAGCTGGTCCACGCCGTGCTGCAGGGCCTTGCGGGCCTCTTCGCCATAAATGATCTGCTTTGCCATATCAATTACTTCCTTTCCGAATTACTCTTCGACGACCGCCAGAATGTCATGCTGGCGGACGATGGTGTAGGTCTCGCCGTCCAGCTTCACGTTCGTGCCGGTGTACTTGCCCATGATGACGCGCTGGCCGACGGACACTTCCATCTTGACCTCTTCGCCGTCCACGAGCCCGCCGGGGCCGACCACGACGACCTCATAGATCTCCGGCTTCTCCTTGCCGGCGGACGTGAGGATGATACCGCCCTGGGTCTTCTCCTCCGCCTCGATCTGCTTCAGGACCACACGGTCCGCCAAGGGTTTCAGTTTCATTGACCTTGCCTCCTATATCAATTATATTTTGACAAATTTCGTGGTTTAGCACTCATTTAATCAGAGTGCTAAACCACGTATAATAATAATCAAAACAAGGGTATTTGACAAGCGGGATATTGCATAAATTTATCGAGCGCATTCTGTGCATGATGCACAGTATCACGTCTCAAAATACTTCATCCCCTTCGGGACGACGAAGTTCAGCGCGGCCTTTTCCAGCCGGATGCTCAGCTTCTTCGCGTGGATGGCCTCGCCGTCCACGTTGACGATCATCTCCGTGGGGCTTTCCAGCTCGATGGAGTCGCCCCGCAAATGGGTGATGTAGTGGGGGTAATCGGCGTACTTGCCCTTGGCGTAGGCCCCGACGATCCGCACGAATTCCAGCCGGGAGACGCCCTTGACCACCAGAAATTCCAGCACGCCGTCGTCGGGCCGGGCTTCCGGCACGGGCATGAAGCTGCCGCCGTAGTGGCTGCCGTTGCAGGCGCAGACCAGGGTCATGTCGCCTACGTAGACCGCGCCGCCGCAGTTGACGCGGATCGGGCGGCGGATGCCCTTGAAGAGCTGGACCGCGGTACTGGTGATGTAGGCCGATTTGCCGCCGATGACCGGCACGTCGGTGTATTTATGGACGTTGCAGCCGATCCGCGCGTCGATCCCGACGGAACAGATGTTCAGGCTCTTGCGCCCGTTGCAGTCCATCACGTCCATGGCCCGGAGCTCGCCCTCCACCAGGTCGGGCAGGAAGCGGAAGCGGTCCGCGTCGCCGCCAAAGACCTTCACGAAGTCGTTGCCCGTGCCGGAGGGATAGGGTGTGACGGCCACGTTCTCCCGCCCCGCAGCGCCGCAGACGCACTCGTTCAGCGTGCCGTCGCCGCCGCAGGCGTAGACCCGCAGTTCGGAGCGCAGGTCGGCCTCGCGCCGGATCTTTTCCGCGGCGTCCATCGGTCCTTTTGTCGTATAAATTTCATAATTGTCGGAGCGGGCGGCGAACAGCGCCTGGACCTCGGCGGCGATGGTCTCGGTGCGGTCGCTCCCGCCCGCGACGGGGTTGACGATAAATAAGTGCTTCATGGGGGTGTCCTCCGGTGTGGTAAGGGATAAGGGATAAGGGACAAGGGATAAGGGATAAGGGATAAGGGATAAGGGGCAAGGGATCAGGGATCAGGGATTAGAATTGTACATATAAAGATAGCATAAAAGCATGCTGTTGTAGAGCTTTCTTTTTTTGTCGGCGCTCTTGCCGAAGGCGCGTTCGAAATCGGGGTGGGCGCTCAGGAGATCCAGCTTCCAGTTTGGTTGGGCGAAATACGCTTTGCCGAAGGCGGCGTAGATCGCTTCCGCCTCTTTCCTGTCGCCCAGCCGCTCACCGTAGGGCGGGTTCGTGACCAGGATGCCCCGTTCCGTCGGTCTGGCGAAGGCAGCGGCGTCGGCCACCTCGAAGCGGACCACGTCGTCCACGCCCGCCCGTTTCGCGTTCTCCCGTGCCAGGGCAACGGCCTTCGGGTCGGCGTCGGAGGCGAAAATGCGGTAGTCGCCGTGGAATTCCCGGCTCCGCGCTTCCTCCCGGGCCGCGTCCCAGATCTTTTTGTCAAAGCCCGGCCAGCGCATGGCGGCGAAGTCGCGCTTGAGTCCCGGCGCCCGGTTCTTCGCGATCAGGGCCGCCTCGATCGGGATCGTGCCGCTGCCGCAGAAGGGGTCCGCGAAGTCCTCTCTCCCCCGGTAGCCGGAGAGGGTCACCAGCGCCGCGCCCAGGGTCTCCCGCAGTGGGGCGGCGTTGTGGGCCGGACGGTAGCCGCGCTTGTACAGGGCCTCCCCCGTCGTGTCCACGCAGACGCTGACGACGTCCTTCATCAACTGGAACTGGACCTGATAGACCGGGCCGTCCTCGGGCAGCCAGCTCAGCCCCGGATACGCCCGCTTCATCCGTTCCGCGATCGCCTTCTTGACGATCTTCTGACAGTCGGAGACCGAAAACAGCTTGCTGTTCAGGCTGTGGCCCTTCACGGGAAAGGCCGCGTTCTTCGGCAGCAGGGACTCCCAGGGCAGGGCCTTGACGCCCTCAAAGAGCTGATCGAAGCTCGTGGCCTCGAAGCGTCCCAGTTCCAGAAGCACCCGTTCGCCACAGCGCAGATTGACGTTCGCCCGCGCCGCGTCCTCCGGTCCGCCGGAAAAATAGACGCGGCCGTTCTCCGCGGCGACGTTCTGCAGCTTCAGATGCCGCAGCTCGCCGGCGATCGGTCCCTCCAATCCCAGGAGGCAGGGCACGCAAAAGGTATGATTCATGACGATCTCTCCGGTCCAAAGGCAGTTTTTGTCAAAGGGTGTCCGCGCATAGAGAGGATTATACACGATTCCGCGCCGAAATCAAATAGGAATTATACGATTTTGAAGTTTTTTGTCGGAATTGAAAGTTTGGGGCTATCTTTTTCAATCAATATATGGTATAGTGACTGTGTATAATCGACTGAAAATATCTATTTGGAGGAAATATGAAACGCATTTTGGTTTTGGAGGACGAGAGCTCCATCCGTTCGTTCGTCGTCATCAACCTGCGGCGGGCGGGCTTCGAGCCGGTGGAGGCCGCGACGGGCGCGGAGGCTCTGGAGCGGCTGCGGGAATTCCCCGACGTGCGCGTGGCGCTGCTGGACGTGATGCTGCCCGACATGGACGGCTTCGAGGTCTGCCGCCGGATCCGCGAGAATGACAAGACCATCGGGATCATCATGCTCTCCGCCAAGAGTCAGGAAATGGACAAGATCACCGGCCTGACCAGCGGGGCGGACGACTACGTGACGAAGCCCTTCTCCACGGCGGAGCTGACCGCGCGGATCGACGCGCTGCTGCGCCGGACCGCCGCCACGGAGGCGGAGAACGGTTCCTCGGCAGAGCTGCGGCAGGGCCCCTTCGTGCTCAACACCCACAGCCGCGTGCTGACCCGCGGCGGCGAGCGGATCAAGCTGACGCAGATCGAATACGCGCTGATGCAGATGTTTATGTCCAACCCCGGCAAGGCCCTGAGCCGCGGGGATATTCTCGCCCAGATCTGGGGCAGGAACTCCGGCGCGGAGGAAAAGGTCGTGGACGTGAACATCCGCCGCCTGCGCATCAAGATTGAGGAAGACCCGACCCTGCCCCTTTACATCAGCACCGTCTGGGGCTTCGGCTATCAATGGAACGCCTGAGGGAACGCGTCCGGGCCTGGCTGGACGCGCGGCGCTGGGGCCTTGCCCGCCGCTGGACGCTGACGGCCTTTCTGCCCTCCGCCCTGATCGTATTGGGCGCCGCGGCCCTGGCGACGCTTTACGTGCTCGTAGCCGCGGAGCAGAATCAGGTCCTCGACCTGGTCTTTATCTGGTCCCTGGCGATCGCCGCGGTGCTGGCGCTGGCGCTGGCGGGACGCGGCTTTCTGGACGGGGTGCTGCGCGGTCTGGACGCCCTGCGCCGTCAGGCGGAGCGCATCCGCTCCGGCTCTTACGGCGAGCAGTCGAAGAAGCTCCGGGACGACGAGATGGGGGCCCTGACCGACAGCTTCAACGACATGAGCGAGGCCCTCGCGAAGAGCGAGGCGATGCAGAGCGAGTTCGTGTCCTCCGTGTCCCATGAGCTGCGCACGCCCCTGACCGCGATCACCGGCTGGACCGAGGCCATGCTCTACGACGAGAGCATCAGCGGCGACAGCCGCCGGGGTCTGGAGATCATCTCCCGGGAGGCCGCGCGGCTGACGAAGATGGTGGGCGAGCTGCTGGAGTTCACCCGCATCCAGGACGGGCGTTTCAACCTGAACCTGGAGGAGGTGGACCTCCCCGCCGAGGTGGAGGACGTGCTGTTCACCTACTCCAACCTGCTGCGGCAGGACGGGGTCGCCATCCACTACGACTGCGACGAGACCAGCATCCCGACGATCCAGGCGGACCCGGAGCGGATCAAGCAGGTGCTTTTGAACGTGCTGGACAACGCGGTCAAGTACGGGAAAGACGGCGGGAGCGTGGATGTGTCCGTATTTTCGGACAGTAACAACGTTATGATCACCACCAGAGACCACGGTCCGGGCATCCCGGAGGCGGAGCTGCCCCACGTGAAGGAGCGCTTTTACAAGGGCTCCAGCCGCGAGCGCGGCAGCGGCATCGGCCTGGCGGTCTGCGAGGAGATCGTCACGAAGCACGGCGGCAGCCTGGAGATCGAGAACCACCCCGAGGGGGGCGTGCTCGTCACGGTGAGGCTGCCGGTCAAACAGTGAATAGTTGTTAGTTTTAGAAAGGTATAGATTTATGAGTAAGCCAAACGATACGATATGCGCCTTCAAGACTTCCATCGGCGGACAGGCGCTGATCGAAGGGATCCTGATGCGCGGGCCGCGGAAGCAGTCCATCGTCTGCCGCAAGGCCGACGGGACGCTGGTGCAGAAAACGGAAGATCTGAAGCTCAACCGCGACAAGAACCCCATTTTGAAGGTCCCTTTTCTGCGCGGCGTGCCGATGTTCATCGACTCCATGGTGAACGGCATGCGCGCGCTGACCTGGTCGGCGGAGCAGCTCCCGGAGGAGGAGCAGGAGGAGCCGACGAAATTCGATCTCTGGCTGGAACGTAAGCTGGGCAGCGAGAAGGCGGAGAAGGCCGTGATCGGTGTGGCCGTGTTTCTGGGCGCTCTGCTGGCGATCGCGCTGTTCGTGCTCCTGCCCGCTCTGCTGTTCGAGCTGCTGCCCGACAGCATGCACCTGGTGCTGCGCTGCATCCTGGAGGGCCTGATCCGCATCGTGATCTTCATCTGCTATCTCTGGCTCGTCACACGGATGAAGGAGGTCAAGCGGCTCTTCGCCTATCACGGCGCGGAGCACAAGAGCATCTTCTGCTATGAAAAGCGTCTGCCCCTGACCGTCGAGAACGTGCGGGAGCAGAGCCGCTTCCATCCCCGCTGCGGCACCAGCTTTCTGGTCGTGACGATGCTGATCGCCATCCTGGTGGTCTCCGTCATGACCTGGGTGCTGAGCCTGATCCCCGGCCTCGCCGCGCTGCCGAAGATCGCCGCGGCGCTGGTGCGCGTCCTGGCGAAGCTCGTCATCCTCCCGATCATCGTCTCCCTGACCTACGAGCTGAACCGCTGGGTCGGCGGGCATGAGAACAACGTTCTGGCAAAGATCGCCGCCTGGCCCGGCAAGCAGACCCAGCACCTCACCACCCGCGAGCCGGACGACGGCATGATCGAATGCGCGATCGAGGCGCTGAAGGCGGTCATCCCGGAGGCGGAGGGAGAAGACGCGTGGTAAGATTAGTTGATAGTGAATAGTGAATAGTTTGATCGACTTTCTATGCCAAAGACATATAACGAGCTATATATAGAGACCCGTTCGGCGCTGCGGGAGTTGGGGATTGAAGCCTGTGCTTTGGAGGCGCGGCTGCTGGTGGGCTGCGCTTCGGGGAAGCGGATGGAGGAATTGCTGCGGGACCTGCAGCTTTACTCCTCCGAAGAGGTGGAACGGCGGCTCGAGGAGCTGACCGTCCGGCGGCGGATGGGCGAGCCCGCGGCCTACGTCACGGGGCGCTGGGAGTTCTACGGCCTGGAGGTGCGCGTCACGCCGGACACCCTGATCCCGCGCAGCGACACGGAACCGCTGGTGGAAAGCGCCCTGGAAAAGCTGGACGCGCGGGAGGGCCCCTTCCGCCTGCTGGACCTCTGCACCGGGACCGGCTGCGTCGGTCTGGCGCTGGCTAAAACGCTCCCCACGGCGCGGGTGGTGCTGAGCGACCTCTCCCCCGCCGCGCTGGCCGTGGCGCGGGAGAACGCGGAGACGCTGGGCCTCTCGGACCGCGTGGAATGCGTGGAGCTGGACGTGACGCGCCCGCCGGACGGCGGCCTCGGCAGCTTCGATCTGCTGACCGCGAACCCGCCCTATATCCGCACGGACGAGCTGGCTGCGCTGGACTGGTCGGTGCAGGGCTATGAGCCCGCGCTGGCGCTGGACGGCGGGCCGGACGGGCTGCGCTTCTACCGCGCGATCCTGGACAACACGCTGCCCCTGCTGCGGCGCGGCGGCTGGCTGCTCTGCGAGGTCGGCGAGGACCAGGCGGAGGACGTCGGGATGCTGATGCTGCGGAGCGGGCTGCGCGGCATCGGGACGGCAAAGGACACGGCTGGCGTGGAGCGGGTCGTGTTCGGGCGCAAGCAATGAACAATGTGCAATGTGCAATTTGTAATGTGCAATGAATTATTTTATTTATAGGAGAACTGACAAATGGCTGAGAAGAAGAAAGAACTCAACTCCCCCGCTCCGGCGGCGGACAAGAAGAAGGCGCTGGAGACTGCACTGGCACAGATCGAGAAGAACTACGGCAAGGGCGCGATCATGCGGCTGGGCGAGGACATCCCTGTGAACGTCGAGTCGATCCCCACCGGCTCGTTGAGCCTGGACCTGGCGCTGGGCGTCGGCGGCGTCCCCAAGGGCCGCATCATCGAGATCTACGGACCGGAGTCCTCCGGTAAAACCACTCTGGCCCTGCACATCCTCGCCTCGGCGCAGAAGCTGGGCGGCGAGGCGGCCTTCATCGACGTGGAGCACGCGCTGGAGCCCGCCTATGCCCGGGCGCTGGGCGTGAACATCGACGAGCTGCTGATCAGCCAGCCCGACACCGGCGAGCAGACCCTTGATATCACCGAGGCGCTGGTCCGCTCCGGCGCGGTGGACGTGGTGGTGGTGGACTCCGTTGCCGCCCTGGTCCCCCGCAGCGAGCTGGAGGGCGAGATGGGCGAGAGCAGCGTCGGCGTCGTGGCCCGTCTGATGAGCCAGGCCCTCCGCAAGCTGGCCGGAACGATCTCCAAGACCAACTGCATCGTGGTCTTTATCAACCAGCTCCGTGAGAAGATCGGCGTGATGTACGGCAACCCGGAGACGACCCCCGGCGGCCGCGCGCTGAAATATTTCTCCTCCGTCCGCATCGACGTGCGCCGCATCGAGACCCTGAAGGCTGGCGGCGAGATGGTCGGCAACCGGACCCGCGCCAAGATCGTCAAGAACAAGGTCGCGCCCCCCTTCAAGGAGGCGGAGTTCGATATCATCTACGGCGAGGGCATCAGCAAGATCGGCGAGATCCTGGACCTGGGCGTGAAGCTGGAGCTGATCGAAAAGGCGGGCGCCTGGTTCACCGTCGCGGGCGAGCGTATCCAGGGCCGCGACGCCGCCAAGGTCTATCTGGAAAAGAATCCCGAAGTCGCGGACCAGATCGAGGCCCAGATCCGCGCCAACGCCTACAAGCTCATGTCCCCCCAGGCCAGAAAGGCCGCCCAGGCCGCGGGCCGGGCGATCGACATCAGCGCCGACGATTTTGAAGGATAAGCAACTAACGGATGATAGTCACTGAGCTTCAGCAGATATCGCAGGAGCGCTTTAGCTGCGGCCTGTCCGATGGAACAGCTATCAAGGTCGGGCTGAACCAGATCGCGGATTTTTCCCTGTTCGCCGGGCGGGAGCTGGACCCGGAGGAGCTGGACGCCCTCCGCGCCGCCGCCGGGCGGCAAAGGTGCCGGGAGCGGGCGATGCGGATCATCGGCGCGCGGGCCATGAGCGAGCGGGAGCTGTACGACCGGCTGGTGGAAAAAGGCGAGGACGAGCACGACGCCGCGGACGCGGTGGCCTGGCTGCTCCAGCTCCACTTCCTCAACGACGAGAGCTACGCCGAGAGCGTGATCCGCTTCTGCGCCGCGAAGGGCTACGGAAAACGGCGGGCGCAGCAGGAGCTGCAAAGAAGAAAACTGCCCCGGGAGCTGTGGGACGCCGCGCTGGAGGGCCTGCCGGAGCCGGACGAGACCATCGACCGGCTGCTGCGAAGCAGGCTCCGCGGCGCGGACCCGGACGACCGCGCCGCGCTGAAAAAGGCCTCCGACGCCCTGCTCCGCCGGGGCTTCGGCTGGGACGAGATCAAGGACGCGGTGGAGCGGTGGAAGGCCGGACTGGAAGAATGAGGTGCTTATGACAAAACAGACGCTTGCCCTGATCTCTCTGGGCTGCGCGAAAAATCTGGTGAACAGCGAGCAGATGCTCTGCCTGCTGGACGACGCGGGCTATCCGCTGATCGGGGACCCGGCGCAGGCGGACGGGGTCATCATCAACACCTGCGGCTTCATCGACGACGCGAAGAGCGAGGCCATCGACACGATTTTGGAAATGGCCGCGCTCCGTCAGGAGGGCGGGAAGCCGGAGAAGATCATCGTCACCGGCTGCCTCTCCGAGCGCTACCGGGCGGAGATCAAGGCCGAGCTGCCGGAGGTGGACGCGCTGGTGGGCGTCGGCTCCTTCGGGGAGATCGTAAACGTTGTGGAGGAGACCTTCGCCGCCGGAAAAGCGGAGCGCTTCGGCGACAAAAACGCCCCGGTGGACGAGGTGGGCCGCTATCTGACCACCGGTCCCGGCTGGGCCTATTTAAAAATCGCGGAGGGCTGCTCGAACTGCTGCTCCTTCTGCGCGATCCCCTCCATCCGGGGTCGCTACCGCAGCCGCCCGATGGAAAACGTCCTCGCGGAAGCGCGGGACCTGGCGGCGGCGGGCGTGAAGGAGCTGATCGTGATCGCCCAGGATATCACCCGCTACGGCACCGACCTCTACGGCAAGCCCAGCCTCGCGGAGCTCTGCCGCCGTCTGAGCGAGATCGAGGGCGTGCAGTGGCTGCGGCTCCACTACCTCTATCCCGACGCCTTTGACGAGGAGCTGATCGGCGAGATCGCCTCCAATGAGAAGATCGTCAAGTATCTGGATATCCCGATCCAGCACGTGAACGACACGGTGCTGAAACGCATGAACCGCCGGGGCACCGGGGACGAGATCCGCGCCCTGCTGCGGACGCTCCGGGCGCGCATTCCCGATCTGGTGCTGCGGACGAGCCTCATCACCGGCTTCCCCGGCGAGACGGAGGCTCAGTTCGACGAGCTCTGCGCCTTCCTCCGGGAGACCCGGATCGAGCGCGTCGGCGTGTTCCCATTCTCTCCCGAGGAGGGGACCTTCGCCGCGCAGCTCGACGGGCGTGTGGACGAGGACGTGGCCCGCCGCCGCGCGGACTTCATCATGGAGCTGCAGGAGGGCGTCATGGAGGACTGGTACGCCGCGCAGATCGGTAAGACGCTGACGGTGCTCTGCACGGGCGCCAAGGGCGGCTACCTGACCGGGCGGAGCTGGGCGGACAGCCCGGAGGTGGACGGCACGGTCTGGTTCGAGGGCGATTGCGCCCCCGGTCTGTTCTGCAAGGTGAAGATCACCGGCCTGCTGGACGGCGAGCTCTGCGGCGAGGAGGTAGAGGCATGACACTGGCGAACAAGCTGACCCTGATCCGCATCGGCGCGGTGCCGGTGCTGCTGGTTCTGCTCTATCTGGGCAAGCCCTGGGCGCTGTGGGTCGCCGTGGCGGTCTACGTCGTCGCCTGTGTCACCGACACGCTGGACGGCTACATCGCGCGGAATTATGACCAGATCACCAACTTCGGCAAGTTCATGGACCCGCTGGCGGACAAAATTCTGGTGATCGCGGTCATGTGCGTCTTTGTCGAGCGGGGCCAGATGGCCGGCTGGGTGCTGGCCCTGGTGCTGCTCCGGGAGTTCGCGGTGAGCGGGCTGCGGCTGGTGGCCGTGGAGCGCGGGCGCGTGATTGCCGCCGCCTGGAGCGGCAAGCTGAAAACGGCGGTCACGATGGTCTGTCTCGGCTTCATGATCCCCTTCCGCTGGCCCTGGCTCAGCGTCGTCAGCCAGGCCCTGATCGTGCTGACGACCCTGATCTCCGGGGCGGAGTATTTCTGGAAAAACCGGGACGTGCTGAAATAAAAAAATCTGAAAACATGCGAAACGGCGGGCCGAACGGATCGGTCCGCCGTTTCGCGCTGTTTGATTCTGGATTTGATCACGGTACCGTGATCTCGATGTTGCCCGTGTTGGTGCTGATCCTGCACAGGCCGCCGGTGATCGTGTCCGGCACCGAGACGCGGCCCGTGCGGCTGTTGGCCTGGAACAGCTTTTCGGTGTTCAGCGTGCCGGTGACGCTGCCGGTGTCGGTCTGGATGTAAAGCTCCGCGGCGTCGCATTCCTCCAGCCGCACGTCTCCCGTGCCGCGCTCGACGGAGATCGTGTCCGCCGCGAGGACGCGCTCCAGCCGGAGGTCTCCGGTGCTCCCGCCGGAGACGAGGCTCTGACAGCTCACGTCCGTCAGCGTCGCCTTTCCGGTGCTGACCGTCAGAGAAAGCTTTCCCTCGCAGACGAGGGAGCGCAGCGTGACCTCTCCGGTGGAGACCGTGACCCGCAGTTCCCCGACGCTGCTGTTTTCGACCAGAATGTCTCCGGTGCTGGTTTGCAGCTCAGCCGTTTCCGAAACGGAGGCGCGGAAGCTCAGCTCTCCGGTGCTCGCGGAGACGGACGCCGTCTCAAACGCGAAGTCCTCCGGGACCGTGAGATCGCCCGTATCCTGTCGGACTGAAAGCGCGGCGTAGTCCGACGCCGGAAGCCAGACCGTGATCCGCGTCCTTGCAAAGTTGAACGGCGAAACGCGCTCATACCAGCTTTCCTCGTCCTGCTGCTCGATCAGGAGCATCCCGTCGCGCACGGTGACGCTGTGCTTTTCGTTTTTCCGCGCCAGGACCTCCACCCTGCACTTGCCGTTCTCCGCGCGGACAAATGCAATGTCCGCCGAATCGGCGCGGATGGAGATGCTGTTGAAGCCCTCGTCGATATCATAGGTCCGGCTTTCCAGCTCCTCCGCCGCCATTCCGGCGAGGTCCCAGCCGTTTTTCGCCAGCGTACCGGCCAGCACGAGTCCGCCCAGCAGCACCAGCGCCGCCGCGACGATCAGCCAGATTTTTGTTGAACGCTTCATTCCGCATGCTCCTTCCTCAAAAACAGGGATTTGACCCAAAGCGCGAGGGCCTTCGTCAGCCGCGCGCCGCCCCGGACCGCCGCCTTAGATGCAAAGAACAGAAAGATGCTCAAACCGGCGAGGACCAGCCCAGCGCCGAGCAAAACCAAAGTCTGAGCGCCATTGCTCAGATAGAACAGACACCCCGCCGCACTGCCCAGCGTGCCGACGGCGCAGGAGAGAGTCACCGCGATCAGCGAGACGATCAGCGACCACAAAACGATGGAAAGGGACAACAGCACCGCCCCCGCGGCGAGCAGCAGCGGGAACCAGAGTGGGAAGCCCAGGATCAGGAGCGCGAGCTCCCATCCCCGCAGCCGCCGGGCGTCCTTCATCTTCTCCCGGACGAGCACGGGCAGCGGCGTCTCCGCCACGATCTGCGCGACCAGCTCCTCCGGGGGCCCCAGCTCCGCGACCGCCGCTGCCTCGGAAAGGCCCTCCTCCATCCGGTCGTCGAGCATCTCCCCGTAAAAGGCCAGCCGTTCCTCCGCATCCTCCCGCGGCAGGCCCGAAAGCCCCGCCCGCAGGGCATCCAGAAACTCCTGCTTGTTCATGTCTTTTCCTCCCTTGTCACGAACCGGTAGATCGCCAGCAGTTCCTGCCAGTCCTCCTTGAAATCCTCGATCCGCCGGATGCCCTTCTCCGTGATGCGGTAATACTTCCTGAGGCGTCCGCCGTGCTCCGCGCTGCGGACTGTCAGCAGCTCTGCCGCCTCCAGGCGTTTCAAAATGGTATACAGGGTCGATTCCGACAGCGCGAGATAGGGCTTCATATCCTTGATGATCTGATAGCCGTAGGAGTCCGCGTTCTTGATCGCCGCCAGCACGCACACGTCCAGCAGCCCACGCTTCAACTGAATGTCCACAGGATACCTCCTTTCACGCTATACATCATATCATGTAGTATTGAGCTTGTCAAGAGGGCAGAATGAAAACAGGAGGGCCGGGCCCTCCTGTTTCATTCTGTCTGTTATCCTTTCATCCAGCGTGAGAGCTCCTCGTTGGTCGCCAGGACCGTGTGGGTCCCGCCGACGGGATGCTCGGTGCCCTTCGCGTAGTCCACGCCCTCGGCCTCACGGTCGTAGGCGACGGCGGTGCGGCGCTTTTCCAGCACCGGGTTCGGCAGAGGCACCGCGGAGATCAGGCTTTTCGTGTAGGGGTGGATCGGGTTGGAGAAGATCTCCTCCGTCGTGCCGGTCTCCACCATATAGCCCAGGTGGAGCACGCCGATCCGGTCAGAGATGTACTTCACCATACTCAGGTCGTGGGCGATGAAGAGATAGGCGCAGTTCGTGTCGTCCTGGATGTCCTTCATCAGGTTCACGACCTGGGCCTGGATGGACACGTCCAGCGCGGAGATGCACTCGTCCGCGATGATCAGCTTCGGGTTCATAATCAGGGCGCGGGCGATGCCGACGCGCTGACGCTGGCCGCCGGAGAACTGGTGCGGATAGCGCTCCGCGTGGGCCGGGGACAGGCCGACCTTTTTCAGCATCTCCGCGACGAGGGCGTCCCGCTCCGCGCGGCTGGCGCAGCGGCCGTGGATGTCCAGGCCCTCGCCGATGATGTCGCCGACCTTTTTCCGGGGGTTCAGGCTGCTCATGGGGTCCTGGAAGATCATCTGCATGTCCTCGCGGAGCATGGCCTTCGTCTCCCGGTCCAGTTGGCCCGAGATCACCTTCCCGTTGAAGGTGACGGTGCCGTCGGTGGGGTCGTGGAGGCGGATCACGCTGCGGCCGATGGTGGTCTTGCCTGAGCCGCTCTCCCCCACCAGCCCGTAGGTCTCGCCGGGGTAAATTTCGAAGGAGACGCCGTTGACCGCCTTGACCGTGAAGCGGCGGGAGATCGGAAAATACTGCTTGAGGTTTTCAACCTTCATCAAGGCTTCGCTCATAGATAGCGTTCCGCCTCCTTTCTCGCGCGTTCCAGTCTGGCCTTCAGCTCCGGCGGCAGCTCGATCTTCGGCGCGTCGGGGTGCAGCAGCCAGGTGGCGGCGTAGTGGGTGTCAGAAATTTTGAACAGCGGCGGGTCGGCCTTCTCGTCGATCTTCAGCGCGAAGGCGTTGCGGGGCGCGAAGGCGTCTCCGGGCGGCTCGTGCAGCAGGTTCGGCGGCGAGCCGGGGATGGAGTAGAGCCGGTCGTCCTCGGTGTCCAGGTCCGGCATGGCGGAGAGCAGGCCCCAGGTGTAGGGGTGCTGCGGCTCGTAGAAAATCTCATTGACGTTGCCGACCTCGACGATGCGCCCGGCGTACATGACGTTCACGTAGTCCGCCACCTTCGCCACGACGCCCAGGTCGTGGGTGATGTAAATGACGCTCAGGCCCATGCGGCTCTGAATGTCCTTGATGAGCTCCAGAATCTTTGCCTGGATCGTCACATCAAGCGCGGTTGTGGGCTCGTCGCAGATCAGGATATCCGGGTCGCCGGAGAGGGCGATGGCGATGACCACGCGCTGGCGCATGCCGCCGGAGAGCTGGTGCGGATAGCTCTTCATCCGCTTCTCCGCGTCGGTGATACCCACCAGCTCCAAGAGCTCGACGGCACGGGCGCGGGCCTCGGCCTTGCTCAGCTTGGTACGCAGGAGCATGCCCTCCATGATCTGCGGGCCGATCTGCATGGTCGGGTCCAGACTCGTCATCGGGTCCTGGAATACCATTGCGATGTGACGCCCGTTGATCCGGCGGCGCAGCTCCTTCTTGCTCATCTGCAGGAGATCGACGACCTCCTCGCTCCCGTCCGCCTCGCGGCAGCGGTAGAGCACCTGGCCGCGGTTCACGACGCCGTTGCTGTCCAGCAGGCCCGTGGCGGCCTTCATCGTGACGGACTTGCCGGAGCCGCTCTCGCCCACGATGGCGACGGTCTCGCCCTTCTGCAGGTCGAGGTTCACGCCGCGAATCGCGTGGATGGAGCCCGCGTTGGTGCGGAAGGTGATATCGAGGTCACGGATTTCCAAAATCGCTTTTTCGTTCAGCATTTCCATATCCGTCACCTCACATGTCTTCCAGCTTCGGCGCCAGCGCCTCACGGAAGCCGTCGCCGATGAAGTTGAAGCCCAGCATCAGCAGCGCCAGCACGATGATCGGCGGCAGGATCTGATACGGCAGGGTCGTGATGTTGTTGAAGCCGTCCTCGATCAGGGAGCCGATGGAGCACTGGGGCAGCACGATGCCGACGCCGACGAAGCTCAGGAAGGCCTCGGTGAAGATGGCGGTGGGGATGGAGAACATCACCTGCGTGATGATCGGACCGATCGTGTTCGGCAGGATCTCCTTGAAGATGATGTGCATCGGGCGGGCGCCGAGGGTGCGGCTGGCGAGGACGTATTCCTGCTCCTTCAATTTGAGCATTTCGGCGCGGGCGATCTTGCTCATGCCGATCCACTCCGTCAGCAACAGGGCCACGATCACGAGCCCCATGCCTTTCGGCATGAAGATCGCCAGCACGGACACGATGACCAGGCGCGGGACGCTGTTGGCGATCTCCACGAAGCGCTGCATCACGCCGTCCACGGTCCCGCCGAAGTAGCCGGAGATCAGGCCGAAGCTCAGGCCGATGATCATGTCGATGATGATGGTCACAAAGGCGATGATGAGGCTGATCCGGGCGCCCTGCCAGGTGCGCGTCCAGAGGTCGCGGCCCAGGTCGTCGGTGCCGAAGAGGAAGGTCCTGTCCGCAAAGAGCGGGTTGGAGGCCTCGTTGCGGAAGAGTCCGGCGATCTGCGGCGAAATGCCGCGGGCCACGATCTGCTTGCCGTCCACGCTGACGGAGACGATATCCTTGTAGCCGTAGGAGTTCAGCACCGGCCCGAAGATCGCCAGGATGATGATGATCGTCACGATCACGAGGCCCACCACCGCGCGCTTGTTGCGGAAGAAGTGGACCGCGACGCCCTTCCAGTAGCCCTGGGAGGCGAAGTTCGCGTCGGTCTGGATATCCCGGTCCCGCAGGGGCTCGAAGTCGCCGGGGACGGGGGTATAGGCCGCGCCGGCGGTTTCGACGGCGGGTATTTTCTGATTTTTGATCGCCACGTCAGTCCCCCCTTGCCGAAACGCGGATGCGCGGGTCGAGCACACCGTAGAGCAGATCGACCACGAGCATGATGCCGATGTAGAGCGCCGAATAGAGGATGCCCAGGGCCAAAACGTAGTTGTAGTCCACGCCCTCCCCCGCGATGGCGTCCACCATCAGCTTGCCGATACCGTTGATGCCGTAGATCTTTTCGACCACCAGCGCGCCGGTCAGCAGGTCCACGATCAGGGGCGCCAGCACCGTCACGATGGGGATCAGCGCGTTCCGAAGCACGTGGCGGCGGACCAGCCGGGAGCCGTAGATGCCCTTGGACTCGGCGAGGCGCACGTAGTCGCTGTCCATGACCTCCACCATCTCGTTCCGCGTGAAGCGGGCGACGGTGGACATCGTGAACAGGCTCAGCGACACCGAGGGCAGGATTGACGAGAACGCGAAGCGGTTGATATCGAAGAAATACGGGAAAACCGGAATTTTGTATGAGAAATAGTATTGCAGGAAGATCAGGAACACGTAGCTGGGGACGCAGACGCCGATGATCGAGAACACGGTGCAGAAGCCGTCCAGGAACTTGCCCCGGTTCAGCGCCGCGGTGATGCCCAGCAGCAGACCGACGGCGGTGCCGATCAGAATGGCAAGCCCGCCGATGCGGAAGGAGTTGCTGACCGCGGTTTTCAGAACGGTCTTGATGGGCGCGCCGTTATAGAGCGAGGTGCCCTTGCCGAAGTTGCCCTGCAGCAGCTTGGTCATGTAGTCCCAGAACTGCACCAGCACCGGCTTGTCCAGGCCCAGCTCCGCCCGCTTGTTCGCGATCTGCTCGGCGCTCATGCGCTCCGACGGGAAGGGGTTGCCCGGCATGATGCGCACCAGTACGAAGAGCACGAACACGATGATCAGCAGCGTGAGCAGGCTCATGCCCACGCGCTTTAATACGTATTTTTTCATGGGTGGCTCCTTTTCGGGAGATATGTAACAGGTAACGGGAAACAAAACCGTTCAGCATGTCCGGGCTTCTCCCTCTCCTGCCCTTCGGGCACCCTCCCCCGCTGGGGGAGGGAACCGTGTCGTTCCCTCGGCGCGTTGATTTCGAGGCTGGCGGTCCCGTCTTCGATTCCTTTCCCTCCCCCAGCGGCGGAGGGTGCCGCCGCAGCGGCAGGAGAGGGAGAGGGCCGGAAATTCTGAATGGTGAAGAATAAATAAGACATTGTATTGCGCTTTTACTGACAAAGGGCAAGCCCCCGATTCCCGTGATACGGGAACGGGGCTTGCCCCCTTGGTAATCTTTTGGATGCTTCCGTCAGCTAAATCAGCCGACCGTGGTGGTCTTGTAGACGCGGTTCAGGGCGACGGGGTGGAAGTCGATGCCGCTCACGCCGTCGGAGATCAGGTTCGCGTTGGCCTTGGTGTACAGCGGGGCAATGACGGCCGCCTCCATGACCAGGGTCTCAGCCTTGTACATGGCCTCCCAACGGGCGTCATAGTCGGAGATATAGGCGCCGGTGGTGCAGTCCGCGATCAGCTGATCGTAGTCCGCGTTGGACCAGAAGCCGTAGTTGTTGGAGTTGTTGGTGATCCACATGCCGAGGTAGGTCATCGGGTCGGCGTAGTCGGGTCCCCAACGGGTCAGGGCGATATCATAGTTGTCGTTCTGCATCTTGTCCAGACGCTCGGCCTTGGTCATGGGCTGGAGGTTAATCACGACGCCCTCCAGGTTCTCCTCGACCTGGGCCTTGATGGCCTGGGCGACCTTGGCGACCTCGTCGCCCTCGTTGTTGCCGTAGATCATCGTGAACTCAAAGCTGTCGACGCCCAGCTCCGTCTTCGCAGCGGCCAGGTACTCCTGCGCCTTCTCGGGGTTGAAGCCGACGAAGTCGGAGAACATGCTCTGATCGGCGGAGAAGTCGTCGCCGGTGGTGGAGCTGGCGGCGAACTGCGGGGGGACCGCGGTGTAGGTGGCGAGAGAGCCGTCCATCACGTAGTTGTCCACCAGGGACTCACGGTCGATGGAGTTGCTGATGGCCAGACGGAGGTTGGCGTTCGCCAGCATGCCGCCCTGGGCGTTCTTCTCGGTCTGGGAGAAGGACAGATACCACATGTAGCCCGCGCCGGTGACGGTCAGTTTGCTGCTCAGAGCGCTGTCGTTCTTGGCGGAGGCGACCTGGTTGCCGCTGATCATGACGACGTCGAGGGTGCCGTTCTTGAACGCGGTCAGCGCGTTGTCGCTGGAGCCGACGACCTGATAGGTGATGCCCGCGAGCTGGACGCGGTCAGCGTCCCAGTAGTCCGCGTTCTTCTTGACGCTCAGGCTGGCGGTGCCGGGGGTGTAGCTCTCCAGCGCGAAGGCGCCGTTGCTCAGGAAGGTCTCCGGGCTGGTGCCGTAGGTGCCGTCCTCGAGAGAGTTATAGAAGCTCTCGTTGATGGGATAGAAGGTCGGGAAGTACATCAGGGACGGGAAGAAGGAGACGGGGACCTCCAGCTCGACGACCAGGGTCTTGTCGTCCGTAGCGCTGACGGCCAGGGTGTCCGGCTCGGCGTTGCCCGCGATGATGGCGGCGGCGCCCTTGATGTTGCCGATCTCGTCCATCATGTAAGCGTACTCGCCCGCGTTCTTGCAGATGCGCTGCCAGGCAAAGACGAAGTCGCCCGCGGTCACGGCGTCGCCGTTGGACCACTTCGCGTCGCGCAGGTGGAAGGTATAGGTGCAGCCGTCCTCGCTCAGATCATAGCTCTCGGCGATGGCGGGGATGGCGGCGCCGTCGGCGTCCATCTGCATCAGACCGTCGATGCAGTCGGCGATGACCTCAAAGCTGTCGCCGTCGGTGGCGAGGTCGGTGTCCAGGCTCATGACGTTGGTGCCCAGCATGACGCCCAGGTACTTGCCGGAGGCCGCGGAGGTCTCGGTGCCGGCGTTCGTCGTGGTCGTGGTGGCCGGAGTGGTGCCGCCGCAGGCCGCGAGACCCAGGACCAGGACCAGCGCCAGCAGGATCGCTGTCAGTTTTTTCATGTTGTTTGCATCCTTTCTCGTTTTTTTCTAACTTTAATGCTATGACGTTTTAGCGGAATAAAGTTATATAGCAGTATCATACGCATAGACGCGTATTTTTTCAATCGTCAAAGCTACAAAATTCACGATTCTTTCCGAAAAAACTACGTCATATTGAACAAGAGTTCCTGAGATTATTCAGTTATTCATTTCATGCTGGATATTCGCGCCGTGAAGCAGGCCTGACGTTCTCGCGCGCGTCCGGCTTCTGTCCCGGAATGGCTTGCGGCGCGGGTGGGTTTATGGTATCCTTTCAGCATCACGGTAAGCGGAAAGACGTCCGGCAGCCGGAGATCCTGATTCGGCACTGTTAACAAATTTTTCACAGGGAATTTATACACGTTTCATTTTTGTCAATTATATTCCCCGCAACGAGGTGATGCACATGAACTACCGGCACGAATGGAAGCACGAGCTGAACTATCTGGATCTGCTGACGATCCGTCAGCGATTGCGGGCGGTGATGGAACCGGACCCCCATGCGATCGACGGAAAATATCTGATCCGCAGCCTGTACTTCGACAATCTGCAGGATAAGGCCCTCCGGGAGAAGCTGGACGGCGTGAACATGCGGGAAAAATTCCGCATCCGCTACTACAACGGCGATACAAGTCTGATCCATCTGGAAAAGAAAAGTAAGGTGAACGGCCTGGGGACCAAGTTTTCCGCTCCGCTGACGGCGGCGCAGGCACAGGCCATCGTGGGCGGAAAGCTCGACGGGATGCTGGACTCCCCCTATCCGCTGATCCGGGAGCTCTACTGCAAGATGCGCGATCAGGGTCTGCGGCCCCAGACCATCGTGGACTATACCCGCGAGCCCTTCATCTACCGGCCCGGCAACGTGCGCGTCACCTTTGACTACGACATCCGCACGGGCCTGCGGAGCACGGACTTCCTGAACCCCGACTGCCCCACGATCCCCGCGGGCGACGCCCCGATCATCCTGGAGGTCAAGTGGGACGAGTACCTCCCCAGCATCATCCGCGACGCGGTCCAGACCCCCGGGCGGCGCGTCACAGCCTTCTCCAAATACGCGCAGTGCCGCATCTACGGCTGACAACAGGTTCATTATTTATTTAAGGAGTATAAAACCATGACCTTCAACGACATCTTCAAGTCCAGCTTTCTGGAAAACGTTTCCGCCGTCAGTCTGCTCGACATGGTGCTGGCCCTGGCGCTGGCCTTCGGCGTCGGCATGTTCATCTTCCTGATCTACAAAAAGACCTACGCGGGCGTGATGTATTCCTCCAGCTTCGGCGTCACCCTGGTCGCCCTGACGATGATCACGACCCTGGTCATCCTGGCCGTCACCAGCAACGTCGTGCTCTCCCTCGGCATGGTCGGCGCGCTGAGCATCGTCCGTTTCCGCACCGCCATCAAGGAGCCGCTGGACATCGCGTTCCTGTTCTGGGCCATTGCGGCGGGCATCGTGCTGGCCGCGGGCTTCATCCCCCTGGCGGTCATCGGCAGCGTCATCATCGGCGTGATCCTGCTGGTCTTTGCGAACCGCAAGGCCCACGCCAACCCTTATATCGTCGTGCTCTCCTGCCAGAACAAGGCCGCTGAGGACAAGGCCATGCAGCTTCTGAACGAGCGCACCCAGCGCTGTGTCTGCAAGAGCAAGTCCGCCCGCGCCGGAAAGCTCGAGCTGAATCTCGAGGTCCGGCTGAAGGACGACAACACCGACTTCGTCAACGAGCTGTCCGCCCTCCCCGGCGTGGAGAGCGCGGTCCTGGTCAGCTACAACGGCGATTACATGGGATAAGGAGGACGCGTCATGTCAACGCACAAGCATATCGACCGGATCTGCGTTGTCATTACCGTGCTCTGCCTGATCGTCACCGTCCTCTTTGTAAACGGCGAGGCGTTGGGGATCAAATCCGCTTCCCGCGCTCCGGGCTACGAGGATACGCTCTTTGACACCTCCAGGGTCCACACGATCGAGATCGTGATCGACGATTGGGACGCGTTTCTGGAGACCTGCGAGAGCGAGGAATACAGCGTCTGCGCCGTGGTGATCGACAACGAATCGGTCAAAAACGTCGCGATCCGCGGGAAGGGCAACACCTCTCTGTCCACGGTCAGGACGCTGGGCTCGGAGCGCTACAGCTTCAAAATCGAGTTCGACCACTTTCAGAGCGGCAAAAGCTATCACGGTCTCGACAAGCTGAGCCTGAACAACATCATTCAGGACAACACCTATATGAAGGACTACCTGTCCTGCCGTCTGATGGCCGCCTTCGGCGTGACCGCTCCCCTCTGCTCCTTCGTCTATATCACGGTCAACGGCGAGGACTGGGGCCTCTATCTGGCGGTGGAGGGCGTGGAGGACAGCTTCCTCGAGCGCAATTACGGCAGGGACGCCGGCGAGCTCTACAAGCCCGACAGCATGAGCTTCGGCGGCGGCGGGGACGGCGGCTCGTTCAATATGCCCAACGGCTCCGCGGGGACCGACGGCAGCTCGGTCAGCGGAAGCGGTCAAAGCTCAGGCGGAGGCATGACGCCCCCCAGCGGCGGGCCCTTCAGCCCGTCCAGCCTTGCCGGGGCCACCCCCGGCGGCGAGAACGGCAGCTCCGTCGGCGCGAGTACCTGGCTCATTGCAGGCGTATCCGCCGCAGTGCTGATTGCCGCGCTGATCTTTGCCCTGAAATATAGAAAACACGGCTGATATATGAATCAACAACAGGCCCCCGTTCCGTTCAGAACGGGGGCCTGTTGTTGATGAAATTTGTTCACTCCGGTTTTCCCGCGTCGGTGACGGCGAGGACCGCGACTATGCAGGCGTAGACGCCGGTCACGGGGTTGGAGGCCACGTGGCGGATCAGCGCGTGGATGACCGCGCCGTTGGGCAGCGTTTCCCGGATGAACTGTCGCGCGCCCTCTTCCTCGCACTGGATCACAGCCCTGGCGAAGGGATCGCCCTTGTAATGCTTCAATGCCGAGACCTCGAAGGATTTGGTGATATCGACCTCGCGGAAGGCCCGTTGCATGAATTCCCGATAGGACCTGTTGCAGCGGATGATCTGGATCCCCTCTCCGTCCGACTCGATCACGGCCATGGGGAGCGTGTCAAAGAAGTTCGTGAGCTTTTCACCGCTGTCGCTGGCGATGGAATCCAGGTCGTAGAGGTTGAGCTTGCCCAGCGCGGTGTAGTAGTCGGCCTCTTTCAGGTTCTCGAAGCCGATCTGCTTGCCCGTCCGGTAACGCTCCGCGATCTCCTCCGCGGAGATCGGCTTACAGTAGTAGTAGCCCTGCTGCTTGGTGCAGCCGACCTCCCGGAGGAAGTCCGCCTGTTCCCGGGTCTCCACGCCCTCGGCCACCGTATCGACGCCCAGGGCGATGGCCATACGGATGATCTCCGTCAGGATGATCGGGCTCTCGTTGCTCACCTCAAAGCGCTGCATGAAGCGCATGTCCAGCTTGAGCAGATCGAAACGGATGTCCTGCAGCACGTCCAGGGCGGAATAGCCGCTGCCGAAGTCGTCCATCCAGACCGGGAAGCCCAGGTCCCGGAAGCGCCGGACCTGTTCCTTCATAAACTCGAAATCGCTGCCGATCACGCTCTCCGTGATCTCGATGGACAGCTTCTCGTGGGGGATGCCGGCGGCGTCCACGCGCTTGCAGACCTCTGTCACCATGTCGCAGGCGTCAAAGTCCATTCTCGACAGGTTCAGGGACTGGGGCACGTCCTGGAACCCGGCGCGCTTCTGTGCCTGCAGCTTCTTCAGGACCTGGTCCAGCACGTAGAGGTCGTGGGTGCAGATCAGCTTGGAGTTCTCCAGGATCGGGATATAGTCCGACGGCGGCAGGACGCCCCGCCCCGGGTCCACCCAGCGGGAAAGGGCCTCCTCGTCGCAGACCCGCCCGTTGGCGGCGCGGATGATGGGCTGATAATAGACCTGGATCCAGTGCTCCCGCATGGCCCGGTCAAAGTTGTCGATGATGTAGCGCGTGTTCTGGATCAGCTTGAGCATCTCCTGGTCGAACACGCAATAGCCGGAGGTATGGGAACCGCGCAGCCGGTCGCAGGCGTACTTCGCGCGGTCACAGGCGTTGTTGACCTGCACCTGCTCCATCTCGTCCCGATAGACGCCGACGCGGACGGAGAGCATCCTGCCTTCTTCCAGCGTCCGGCACTCCTCAAAGATGGCGCGCAGCCTTTCGTCAAGCCCCGCCTCCTCTGAGATCGCCGCGAAATGGTCCAGACCGAAACGGCTGAGGCAGTCCGGCTCAAAGTACCGGGTGAGCAGCGCCGCGAAACTCTGCAGCAGCCGGTCGCCCTCCTCGAAGCCATACTGGCGGTTGTAGTATTTCATGCCGTTCAGGTTGAAATACAGCAGGACCGGATGGCGTCCCGCCTCGCGCAGACGCGCTCGCTCCGCCTCAGCCAGCTTGAAGAAGCACTTGATGTTCGGCAGCTCCGTCAGCGCGTCGGTGCAGACCCGGTGGTTCAGGTCCTCGATATAGGCCCGGATCCGGTCCCGCATCTGGGAGAAGGCCGCGGTCAGCATACCGACCTCGTCCTGTCCGCGGTAGTCCAGTTTTACGTCATAGTCCCCGTCGGCCAGCCGCCGGGAGGCGGCGGTGAGCCGCTGGAGCGGCGAGGTCAGGATGCGCATGACCAGCAGCAGCACCACGAAAAAGACCGTCACGATCGACACCGCTGCGATCAGGATGTTGCGCATCATCCGCGTCCAGGAAGCGGTGATCTCCCGCTCCGGCGCGGTGATCGTCAGCTTCATGCCGTTGGAGAGGGTGGTGAAATACATCAGCCAGGTCTCGCCGTCCGACTCGTAGCGGCTCAGCTCATCGCCGCTGTCGCTGCGCCCCAGGACCTCCTGCGCGAAGGCTTCCGCGTCGCCCTCCGGCATGGAGCCGATCTCCAGCATGGGATGATAGAGCACCTCGCCGTTCTCGCTGAACAGACAGGCATAGCCGCTGTCGTAGACCTTGATCTCCCGAAGCTGCTCGGTCAGGGTCTCAAAGGGGATGTCCATGCCCATGACGCCGATCAGGGTCCCGGCCTTGTAGATCGGGACCAGGTAGGAGTAGGTCCAGAGCTCACCCAGGAAGTATGCCGGATAGGGTCCGACCCAGGAGGGGCGGCCCCGCTCGATGGGCGTATAGTACCAGGTGGTGTGCTCGATATCCTCCGGGTCCAGCTCGCCGGCGACCAGGGGCGGCTGGCGGACGAAGCCGGTCTTGCCGACGCGGGAATAGAAGAAGCCGTGCTCCGTCTCGCTGATCGTCGTGTCGATGCAGTAGTAGTAGGTCACGACGCCGCGGGTGTGTCCGGCGACGCTGGAAAAGGTCTCCCGGACGGCGGCGCAGTAGTCCGCCAGATAGGCGTCCACCGCCGCGGTCTGCTCGGCGCTCCGGCCGCTCCGGCGCCCGTGGGTCCCCGCCGCGCCGTTCTCCACCAGCGTCACGCTGTCCAGGCTGTCATAGGCGAAGTTGGCAGCCATCTCCACCGCCTGCTCGATGCTCTGGAGGTACTCCTCCACGCTGTTCTGCGTGTCCCGTCCGAGCAGCTGCATCATCCGCACGGTGGTCCGGGCGTTTTCCCGGTGGATCGCGCCGCTGCTGGCCAGCGTGACGGACAATATCCCCATGAGGATCGCGAACACGGTGATCGCTATGATTTTAAAGCGAATGGAATGCATTCAAAGATCCTCCAGGCTCACTCACGGATGGAAAAGCTGCGGAAGGCGTTTTTGACCGACCCGTTCCAGGTCGAGCGGAAGCCCTCCACCCAATCCTGGCAGACGTAGCTGTAGAGGCGGGAGAAGAGCGGGATCCACGCGGCGTCCTCCTGGACGATGATCTCCTCCAGCTCCCGGTATTCCCGGAGCCGCGCCGCCTGGTCGGTGATGGCCCGCGCCCGGTAGACCCGGTCCATGACCGCCTCGTTCTGGTAGCAGATGCTGCGGAAGGTCGTATTGACGCGGCTGCCAAAGAAGGTATAGGCAAAGTTGTCGGGATCGTTATAGTCCGCGGTCCACATCGCGGTGTAGCATTCCAGCTCGCCGCTCTTGCGCAGCCGCATGAACTCGCTCTCGTCCAGCACCCGGATCGTGGCGCGGACGCCGATATTTTCCCACATGTTGACCGCCAGCCGCACCAAGGTCATTTCCCACTCCGTGGAGGAGGCCTTGACGGAAAAGATGAGGGCAAAGCCGTCGGGATACCCCGCCTCCGCCAGCAGCTCCCGTGCGGCGTCGGAGTCGTAGGGGATCTCCGGCAGCTCCGGGTTGTAACCGTACAGCCCGCGGGGATAGATGCCGTTCTCCACCGCGCCCCGGCCGCTGTAGACCGCGTCCAGCAGCACCTCCCGGTTCAGGCCGTATTGCAGGGCCTTGCGGACGCGCACGTCGTTCAGCGGCTTTACGGTCTCGTTCATCGCGATATAGACGATGGAGATCCGGTTCACGTGATGCAGATTCTCCTGATAGATATCTCCGTGAAGGAAGAACTCCGCGGCGCTCCCCACCTCGTCCAGATCCAGCAGGTCCAGCTCTCCGTTCTCAAACATCGTGCGGACGTCCTCCGGCTCCGTCAGGAAACGCAGGTCCAGCCCCGCGCATTTGGGCGCGCCGGACCAGCAGTCCGGGTTGGCTTTCATCAGCATTCCGACCCCGGGCTGCCAGCTCTCCAGGATAAAGGGTCCGGTCCCGATCGTGCAGCCCGGGTCCAGCCCAAAGAGCTCCCCGGCGGCCTGGGTCGTCTCCCCGTCCAGGATCGAGGCGCCCGGCATGGAGATGCAGGCCAGGAATGCTTCAAAGGGTTCTTCCAGCGTGATGGAGAGATCCAGCTCGCCGAGCAGCTTTACGCCCTCCAGCGTCAGGGTCTCGCCGCGCTCTAAGCGCTTCGCGCCGACGATGCCCTCCGCGATATCCCGGTTGCAGCCCTCGGGCCAGGTCAGCAGCCGCGTCAGGGTGTAGAGCACGTCGGAGCTCGTCAGCGGTGCGCCGTTGCTGAACTTCACGCCCTCGCGCAGATGGAAGGTATAAGTGCGCCCATCCTCGGACACCTCCCAGGACTCCGCCAGAGAGGGCTGGATCCGGACGTTGCCGTCCTCGTCGCTCTCCATCTCCACCAGGCGGTCAAAGACGTTGGTGGCGACCGTGTAATAGATCGTGGTGCTCTGGAAATCCACCGTGTCCGGCTCGTCCTCGATGGCTACGAGATACCGGCCGGAGGCAGCGTCCGCGACGTCGTTATCGCCCTGGGACGAACCGTTCTGTCCCCCGCAGGCGCTGAGTACAGAGAACGTCAGCAGGCATGCCAAAAGCAGGGCGAACCCTTTGTATCGCCGGGATCCTTTTCGCATGGCTGACACTCCCCTTTGTCCGCGTCTGCATCGGACACGATATCAAGAATCACAGGATAAAATATACTATTTTTATTCTATACGAAAGTGTGTCTGAATGCAAGATACAGTTCAATATTTTTAACACAACCGCACGATTTTCATGATTTTGATATTTTTTTCGAAAGAATAAAAACGCGCCTCCGGGCGTGCCGCGAAACGCGGCGTGCCCGGAAGCGATCAGTTTGTAAACAAACGCGCGATTGTTCAAATTGGGATTTATCGAGGCATTGCGCCGCCGTAACAACACGACTGTAGGGGCGACCCTGTGTGGTCGCCCGCACGGTACGACGATTGCCCACGCCGTAGGGAGCGATCCCCTGATCGCTCCGCGTTGCGCCATGCCTGGACGTCGCATTCCGCCCCGCGCTCCGCGCGTGGCGGCGGCGCGATCAGGGGATCGCGCCCTACGGGATCGGTGGTAATTTCGACGCGGGCGACCACACAGGGTCGCCCCTACGAACATGATCTCACCAAATCCCAATTTGTCTGAACGCCCTTCCCAGGCCCTCACTTGAAGCCCAGGAAGCGGCGGAGGCCGTCCATCGGGAGCAGCTCTTCCTTGCCGTAGCCGTAGAGTCGTTTCGGGTACTGCTCCGTCAGCTTGTCCAGAAATTCCTCCCAGCTCAGCCGGAACCAGGCCCGGGGCAGCGGGAAGCTGTTCCCCGCCCCGTCGTAGTGCCCGCTGCCGCCCGGCCAGCCGGACTGGACCTCCAGGGCGTAGCGCCCGAGGCCGCGCTTTTCAAAGGAATAGTGCTCCAGGCGCTCGTCGTGCGCCTCGTCGATCATGCGCTGAACGGGCGCGGTTTTGAAGTCGTAGACCCAATAGCGCTCCATGCTCTGCCTCCCGCTCACCAGATGCTGATCCGCTTCTCCGGCGGGAGGTACATGCCGTCGCCCTCCTTGACGCCGAAGGCTTCATACCATTCGGGGAAGTTCCGGGGCTGCATATTGGCCCGCAGGACGTTCGGGGAGTGTACGTCGTTGGTGAGCTGGAGCCGGATAAATTCCTCCTTGATCTTCATGCACCAGACCCGGGCCCAGTTCATGAAGTAGGCGGGATAGTCCGGCGCGTCGAGGCCGCGCATGATCTCCAGCGTCACGCCCATGCCGCCGTTGTCGGCGATGTTCTCGCTCACCACCAGCTCGCCGTTGACCCGGCCGCCGTGGTACTCGATCCCGTCGAACTGGGCGATCATATCCTTCGTCAGCGCCTCGAAGGCCGCGAAGTCGGACTCGGTCCACCAGTTGTGCAGGTTGCCGTGCTCGTCGAATTTCGCGCCGTTGTTGTCGAAGGCGTGGGAGATCTCATGCCCGATCACCGCGCCGATGCCGCCCAGATTCTCGCTGACGCTCTGTTCCAGGGAATAGAAGGGCTTTTGCAGGATCCCCGCGGGGAAGGTCACGTCGTTGGCGAGGGGGTTATAGCCCGCGTTGACCATGTGGCCGGGCAGCACCCATTCCGTCCGGTCCACCGGCTTGTGCAGGCGGTCGAAGGAGTCCCTCTGCCGGATCGCGTTCAGCTTCCGCATGGCCTCGTACAGGGAGTCGTCCTCGTCGAATCTCAGCGCGGACCACAGGGGCTTGATCTCGTCGGGATAGCCCATCTTGGTCTCGACGGTGGAGAGCTTGCGGATCGCCTGCTCCTTCGTCTCGGGCGCGAGGAAGGCGTTCTGCTCCATGCGGCGCTTGTAGGTCTCGATGATCCGCTGCACCAGCGCGACCACGTCCTTTTTGGCCTCTTCCCCGAAATAGGTGCGCCCATAGTAGACGCCCACGGGCTCGGAGTAGACCCGGGAGGCGAGCTGCCAGGCCTGCTTTTCCAGCGAGGGGTCGGCGGCGACGCCGGTCAGGGCTCTCCTGTAGCTCCGGCCCAGCGCAGCCAGCTCCTCGGAGAGGTAGGCGGTGGCGCGCAGCAGGGTCCTCACGTAGGCCCAGTGGATATATTTCTCAAAGTTCTCCGGGCAGAAGTAAGCGTTTATCTCCCGGATCGCCCGCGGATCGTAGACGATCAGGATCTCCGGCGTCTGTTCGCCGTACAGCGCCGCCAGCAGGCCGCGGAGGTCGAAGGGCGCGACGTACGCGGCGACCGTATCCAGGTCCATCGGGTTGTGGCACTTGTAATACTCCGACCATTCGAGCTGGCTCTTGACCTTCTTCGCGATCAGAGCGTCGTAGGCGAGGGTGTCGTCCAGATATTGCTTCTGCTCCTCCGCGGACAGGGGCGTATAGGCGAGGACCTTCGCGGCCATGTCCGCGTACAGGGCGAGGAGCCGCTTCCCCGCGTCGTTGTCCTCCGCGTAGTAGGTGGTGTCCGGCAGGATGACGTCGGGCCCGATGACGGCAAAGGAATGCCGTTCCGCGTCCTGCATGTCCGCCGCCACGTCCAGCTGCACGGGCAGCTCGACGCCCTGGAACAGCAGCTCGGCTGCGGCCCCGTTGAGCTCCTCGACGCTATTGATCGAGCGGAGCCTTTCCAGCAGCGGCAGGACCGGGGCGACGCCCTCCCGGTCGCGGCGATCCGTATCCAGCACCTTCCGGTAAAGGTCAATGGCGTACCGCATCTCCGGGATATCGGTGGCCTTCTCCCCCGCCGCGAAGGCCTTGAAATCCGCCATCATGATCTTTTCTACGCCCTGCGTCAGCTCGGCGGGGCCGCCGGTCATGGGCATGTCGTCGGGGATCACGGCGGTTTTGAGCCATTCCCCGTTCACGGCCTCATAGAGATCGTCCTGAAATCTGACTGTCGTTTCGTTCATGTATCTGACTCCTTTCACGTATTACCGTTGACAATGGCGGCGTACTGCTCCTCCGGGATCATCGGGGAGCCGATCTCCGTGAGCAGGGACGGCTCGATGGTCCCATGCTCCGCGTACTGCCGTCCGGCCCGGCGGACCAGCTCCAGCCGCGGCACGGTGACGACCGCCGCCTCCGGCACGTTGAACAGCGGGCTCTCCGGGACGGTGACGATCGTGTGATCCCCGGGGAAGCAGAGCTTGAACTGCTCCACCGCGGGCTCGAAGTTGTGGCGACTGTTCGGGAAGCCGCAGCCGCAGATCATCAGAAAGTGCAGATGGGAGAGATCCGCCTGTTCCACATGCTCATAGCGTTCGCCGACCTTCCGCATCGCCATCGAGCTCAGGGGCAAAGTGCGGTCAAGGATGGCCTTCAGGGGTGCGGGCATCCCGTAACAGTACAATGGGAAGCTCCAGATCAGCAGCTCGCTGTCCAAAATTCGATCCAGAATGCCCCGCATACCGTCGTCATGGACGCAGGTCCCTCCGTTGCGCATGCAGGAGAAGCAGCCGGTACAGGGCTCGACGCGCTGCTCGATGGCGTGGAGGATGGTGACATCCTGCTGGGATACGTCTTGCAGCCCGTCCAGAAAGGCGCGGGTGATATGCATCGTGTCGCTGTCATCCCGCTTCGGACTTCCGTTCAAAACCAGTATCTTCATAGATTCACGTTTCCTCGTTTCGTTTGATCCAGTTATCCAAAAACCGGAGCTGTTCCTCCGTGTGGAACCAGTGCTCCCCGCCCTCCATCACGCACAGGCCGCAGCCGTGGACCTCGGCGAAGCGCCGGACGGTATCGCAGTCCGTCAACTCGTCGCGGCTCCCGTACAGGATCCTGGTCGGGACGCTCCATTTGATGGGATGGCTGCGGACCCAGGTCAGGTATTCCCAGGACAGGTCCTCGCCGAAGGCGGTCGGGATCACGCCTTTAGCTTCCAGCTCCGCTTCGCTGACCCTGGACCAGCGCATCATATCGGCGATCAGCTTTTCCATATCGACGACGGGCGAGATGAAATACGCCCTCTGGATCAGTCCGTCCAGCGCCGCGTGCAGGCTGAAATACGCGCCGACGCTGTTGGCGATCAGGGTCACGCGCCCGTGCTGCCGCCGCAGGGCTTCCGCCGCCGCGTGGATCTCCGCCCCGGTCTCCCAGGGCGTGAAGGTCTGATAATCGAGGCCGACGACGGTGCTTTCGGGAAACAGCGGCTGATAGCGTTCACACTCCGCGGCGCTGCCGCCCTTCCCGTGGACGTACAAAACCGCTTCCATGGCTCAGGCCTCCTCGCCGCGCCGCGTATCGCCATCGCGCGCGCCTCTGTATTCCAGACAGAGCATCGTCAGGTCGTCGAACTGCTCCGCGTCCTTTACGAAGGCATCGACCGCGGCGCGGACGTTCCGCAGGACCTGCTCCGGCGCGGCCTCCGGCTGCGTGTTCAGCGCTTCGAGCATCCGCTCCGTGCCGAAGAGCCGTTCGTCCGCGTCGGTGGCCTCCGGGACTCCGTCGGTGTAGAGGAACAGCTTCGCCCCCGGCTTGAGGGTCAGCTCGTATTCCTTGTACCGCACGCCCTCCATGCCGCCGATCACGAAACCGTGCCTGTCCTTGAACAGCTCGAAAGCATCCCCCGGCTGCCGCAGCGCGGGGTATTCGTGCCCGGCGCTGGCGGCGGTGAGTTTGCCCGTGGACAGCTCCAGGATGCCCAGCCAGACCGTGACGAACATCTCCTCCCGGTTGTGCGCGCAGATCGACGCGTTGGTGTCGGTCAAGATCTGCGCCGGGGACTTCCCCATCTTCGCGTTGCTCGCCAGGACGATCTTGCTCGCCATCATGAACAGCGCCGCGGGCACGCCCTTGCCGGACACGTCCGCCATCACCAGGCAGAGGTGGTCGTCGTCCACCAGGAAGAAGTCGTAGAAGTCGCCGCCGACCTCCTTCGCCGGGTCCATGCTGGCGAAGATATCGAAATCGTTCCTCCCCGGGAACGCCGGGAAGCTCATGGGCAGCATGGCCGCCTGGATGCGGGTGGCGAGGGACAGCTCCGTGCTGATGCGCTCGCGCTCCGCGGTGATGCGCGTCAGGTTCTCGACGTAGCTCTCGAGCTGTTCCTCCATCGTGTCGATGGATTCGGCGAGCTGGCCGATCTCGTCCCGGTTGCGGATGGAATCCCGCAGCTTCGTGCCGGAGGCCACGTTCTCCCTGGAGAAGCGGACGGCCTCCTCGCTCATCAGACGGAGCGGCTGCAGCAGGGTCCGGTGCAGAAAGGCGCTCTGCCCCGCGATGACCAGCAGGACCAGCAGGACCAGGGCCACGCCGACCTTGTGCAGGAAGGTTTTGCGGGCCCCCGTCAGCACGTCCATCTGGCGCTGGACGCAGAGGATGCCCTGCACCGTCCCGTCCGAGCCCTTCAGACCGATCATCGCCGTGATGTGGGGGTCCGTCTCGATGTAGCCCTTGTCCCGGATCACCAGCTCCTCCTCCGCGGTCTGCTCATAGAGGGCGCGGTATTTTTCGCGGTACTCGTCGTTGGTGGTCTCCCGGACGTAGCCGTGGTCGTAGACCGTGTAGCTGGTCTCGTGATTGATCGTTGAAAAGATGAAGGTGATGTGAGCGTAGTCCGTGCGGTCCGGCTGGATCACGTAGATGAAGGTCGCGCCGGAGGAATTGCAGAGCTGGTCCATCCTGGCCCAGGTCTCCCGGTATTCCGCCGTGGCTTCCCCGCTCCAGGCATAGTAGTCGATCCGGTCCGGATCGACGAGCCCGGCGGCGGTGTGCGCCGTCAGAAACGCGCCGTCGGCGTACTGCTCCAGCAGTACGTCGGTGAAGCTGCGAAAGCCGATGATACTGACGACGCCGGAAAAAATCACCAGCAGCAGCACGATCCCGACGATGCTCTTGACCGCCGCGTGTGTTCTCAGCTTTTTCATGGTCTCCTCCCTACGGATCTCACAGAGCGTTCCGATCTTCAAGATATTATTATACCTCTATTATAGCCGGGACGGAGAATGATTGCAAGCCTTGCCGCAAGCCGATTGTAAATCAAAATAAAATATGATATGATCGGATCGGAATAATCATACGCAACGGAGCCGACTGCGTGCTGAAGGGGGGACCGGGATGAACGACGGAAAACAGACGCTGCGGCGTCTGGGGCTTTACGGTCTGCTGCTGGCGCTCAACGTCCTCCCCTGCGCCAGCGTGATCCCGGACAGCTTCCCGACGCGCAACCTGTCCACGATCTATCTGCTGGCGCTGTCCGTGTGTCTGGTGCTGTACTACGGCCACCGGGTCTCCCCGGCGGGAAAGCTTTCCGCAAGGATGCGGGCCCTGTCCTGGATGGGCCTGCTCCTGATCCTGCTGCGGGGCGTGAAATACAGCGCGGTGGCGGAGGTGGGCGTCCTGGCCCGGCACGCCTGGTATCTCTACTACCTGCCGCTGCTCCTGCTGCCCCTGTTCCTGTTCGAGATCGCCTTGCTCGTCGCGCCGAAGGACGCCGCGCGCGCCGCACGGCTGCGGCACGGGGCGCTGGCGCTGACGCTGCTGTTCATCGGCCTGGTGCTGACGAACGACCTGCATCAGCTCGTGTTCCGTTTTCAGCCCGGCTTCAGGGATTGGGACGACGCGTATTCCCGCGGCTGGCTGTTCTACGCGGTCACGGTCTGGCAGTACGCGCTGTACCTGGCTGCGATCGTGCTCCTGCTCGTCAAATGCCGCGTCAGCGGCGCGCGGCGGGACGCCTGGCTGATCCTGATCCCCTTTGGGCTCGGCTTCCTGATGAACCATCTGCTGCTGACGGATACCATGCCGCGGCTCAACGGCTCGAACGTCGTCGAGTTCCCGGAGGCGCTGATCTTCACGGCGGCGGGGGTGCTGGAATGCTGCATGCAGCTCGGCCTGATCCCCACCAACACGGATTACGGGCGTCTGTTCCGTCGTCTGTCCATCTCCGCGCAGATCACGGACCGGGAGGGCGTTCCGGTCTACGCTTCGGCCTCCGCCGCGCCGCTGGGTCCGGAAGCGCTTTCCCTGCCGGACGGAGCGCGGATCGGGCCGCACACGGCGCTGCGCCGGATGGAGCTGCCGGGGGGCTTCGGCTTCTGGCAGGACGACCTGACGGAGCTGGACCGGCTGAACGCGGAGCTGGCTGAGGCAAAGGACGAGCTGGCGCAGGAGGCGGAGCTGACCCGCCTTCGCAATGAGCTGATGGAAAAGCAGACGGCGGTCGAGCAGCGGACGCTGGTCTATGACACGATCGCCCGCCGCACCCAGCGCCAGTCGCAGGCGATCTCCCGGCTGGCGAAGGCCGCGCGGCTGTCCGGCGAGCTCGCGGTCAAGGAGGACTGCCGGAGGCGGATCGCGCTGCTGGGGGCCTACTGCAAGCGCTACGCGAACCTGACGCTGCTGAGCCAGGAGCGGCGGGAAATCGAAGCCGGAGAGCTGGAGCTTTCGGTTTTGGAGCTGCTGCGGTATCTGAACCTCTGCGGCATCCCCGGGGAGCTGGTGGGCGGCGCGGAGGGCCTGATCCCGGCCGAAGCGGCGCTGGCCGCCTTCGAAGCCTTCGGCACGCTGCTCGAAAAGAATATCACGTCCCTGGAGGGTGCCTTCGTCAATCTGTCCTCCGGGGAAAGCGTCCTGTGCAAGCTGACGCTGGAGGGTCTGACGAAGCCGCTGCCGGAGGAAACGGTCGGGGAGCTCGAAGCCGCCGGGGTCCGCTGCGCCGTCACGCACGAGGACGGCGTCGGCTACGTCCGCCTCACGATCCCCAGAAGAAAGGGGGCTGAGGGCGCATGACCGCGTTTGCATCGTTGGCTGCCCCGGCGCGGGCCGCGTTCGCGCTCTGGGCGCTGCTGCTCTGTCTGGGCTGTCTCGGCAGCGGCGCTTTGTCCGCGGTGAACCGGCGGTACGGCCTGACGGCGCTGGCCGCGGCGCTGCTCGCGCCGGTGTACCTCCTGTGGCAGGTCCTATTCGACCTCTCCCTGTTCGGCCTCACAGAGCAGTCCGTCGCGCTCAGCCGCGTGTTGGGGGTCCTTCCCTGGCTCTGCTGGCTGGCCGCTCTGGTCCTGCTGAGTCTGGCGGCGGCGCAGCTTTTGCGATATGATATTACTTATAGCAAGACGCGGCTCACGCCGGGGGCGGTCAAGCTGTTTCTGGACGGGATGCCCTGCGGCGTCTGCTGCTGGCGGGAAAACGGGCGGGTGCTGTTCTCCAACGACTGCATGAACCGCCTGTGCCTGGCTCTCACCGACGGCCCGCTGCTGAACGGGAACCAGTTCCGCGACGCGATCGGCGACGAGCTCCGGACCGTGGACGGCCGCGTCTGGCGCTTCGCCTGCCGGGAATTCGAGTCGGAGGGCGAGACGCTCCGGGAGCTGATCGCCGCGGACGTTACGGCGGAATACGCGAAAACGCGCTCGCTGGAACGGGACAAGGCGGAGCTCTCCGCGCTGAATCAGGAGCTCCGGGACTATTATAACAGCATGGGCGAGGCGGTGCGTCATCATGAGATCCTGCGGGCCAAGGCAAACATCCACGACGAGATGAACCGTCTGATGCTGGCCACTGCCGCGGCGGACGGCGGGGACCCGGCGGAGCTGGACCGCATCTTCGCGCTCTGGGAGCAGAACGCCCTGCTGCTGTGTATGCAGGCCGGAGAGAACGCGGACGCGGAGGCCGGGGAGCGTCTGGAAAAGCTGGCCGCGGCGCTGAAGCTCCGGCTGATTTGGCAGGGGACAAGCCCCGCCGCGCTGCCGGAGCCGCAGCGGGGGCTGTTCTGGTCAGCCGCGCAGGAGGCCGCCGTCAACGCGGTCAAGCACGCCGGGGCGAGAACGCTGACGATTTCGATTTTCGAGACAGACGCGGCGATCCGCTGTGCCTTTGCCAATGACGCCGCCGCTCCGGAGGGACCGGTGCGCTTTACCGGCGGGCTGGCGAACCTGTCCCGCCTCGCCGAGCGCCAGGGCGCGGGGATCGCGGCGCGAACTGCCAACGGGACGTTTACACTTTCGCTTTGCTTTCCGAAGGAGGAACTGTAAATGCCATACAACGTATTGATCGTGGAGGACCAGGACATTCCGCGGACGCTGTTTGAGATCTACCTGAACGCCAGCGCGGACTACCGCCACCTGCTGTCGATCTCCAACGCCTCGGCGGCGCTGTCCGTCTGCCGGAACGAGCGGGTGGACCTGATCCTGATGGACGTGATGACCGAGCTGGACCACAGCGGACTGGACGCGGCGGAACAGATCAAGCGGGAGTTCCCGCAGATCAAGATCATCGTCGTGACGAGCATGCCGGAGTATTCCTGGCTGGACCGGGCGCGGCGGATCGGGGTGGATTCCTTCTGGTACAAGGACGGGCAGAAGGACGGCATTCTGGACGTGATGGCGCGGACCATGGCGGGAGAGCGCGTCTACCCGGACGCGACGCCGCTGATCCGCATCGGCAACGCGACGAACCACGAGTTCACCGAACGGGAGCTGGACGTGTTGAAGGAGCTCACCACCGGGGACACCAACGCCGAGATCGCGGAGCGGCTTTGCATCTCCGTCGCCACAGTCAAGAGTCACATCCAGCACCTGATGGAAAAGACCGGCTTTCGGACCCGGACGGAGCTGGTCTCCGAGGCGCGGGGCCTGGGGATCGTGATCCGGGATAAAAAATAACGATATGCAGGGGCGCTTCTTGAAGCGCCCCTCAGCGTGTAGACAAATTGGGATTTGGTGAGATCACGTTCGTAGGGGTGACCCTGTGTGGTCGCCCGCAGGTTACGACGGTTGCCACGTCGTAGGGAGCGATCCCCTGATCGCTCCGCGTTCCGCCATGCCCGGACGTCGCATTCCGCCCCGCGCA